>JADDQX010000010.1:7311-29343 GCA_016781115.1 Actinomycetota bacterium
GGCGAGCCCCTGGGGCGTCGGCGCGTGGTCCTAGACCTCGAGGGCCTCGAGAAGGTGCCCGAGTCGGACCGCGACCCGCTCTCGCGTTTCACCCACGCCATCCAGATCCAGCGCGGTGACTACAACGGGCGTGTGCTGACGATCCGGGAGGACGACCTGATGGCGCTCGCGTTGCTCTACCAGACCAGCGCCGACGAGCTCTCGCGGCGCCTCGGCGAGTGGGGGCTTCTCTCTTCGTCTAACGGCGCTTAGCTCTCTAGAGGAGTAGCGCGGAGGCCGCGATCACCAGCAGCGTCGTCCAGTACAGGGCCGTGAAGGCATAGTCGATGCGGCGCGGGGGCAGTGGGATCAGCACCCCCAGCGTCCAGATCGGCATCACCACGAAGGCGAACAGGACCGCGTAGACGAGCGCCGGCCAACGAGGCCATCCCGCTCCGAGCGCGGTCGCCGCAGCGAGTGCAGCCAGCAGAAGACCCAGGATGGCTTGGCCCCACACGTCGCCGATCGGCCCGCCCTTGCGGTAGCGGTAGAGGCGGTATCCGAATCCCGCTAGAGCGTTCACCGCGAGAGCCGTGACCAGGACGTTCCGCCACATGTCTGGGTTCATCGAGAAGGCAAGATAGCCTCCGGACCCGTGGCGAAGAAGAAATCGCAGAAGAAGTCAACCCAAAGCGGCGTCGATCCGAACGAGAAGAGGCGTGAACGGCTGGAGGCCAAGCGCGCTGCCAAGGCGCAGGCTCTGGCCGAGCAGCGCAAGCGGGAGCAGCGCGAGCGTCTGATCCGGCGGGTGGCACTCCTCGGTCTGTTCGCCTTCGCGGTCTGGTTCCTCTTCCTGCGTACTGCGGCTCCGGACGAGATCAACGGGAATCCGATCAACGACTTCAGCACCGCCGGAGCCAACCAACACACCACTGGGTCCGTGAGCTACCAGGACAGTCCGCCCGTCTCGGGCCAGCATGCGGCTCAGCCGACCTTCTGCGGCGTTCACGCGCAGCCGATCCCGAACGAGACGATGGTTCACAACCTCGAGCACGGCTCGATCGGGCTCCTCTACCGGCCGGACACGAACCCTGACGACATCAAGACGCTCGAGTCCATCGTGGGCGAGTACGAGGACAACGTCTTCTCGATGCCCTATGAGGGGACCATGGACTCACCCATCACGATCGCGGCCTGGGGTCACACGATGGGGCTCGACGCCGCCGACGCCGATTCCGTGAGGCAGTTCATCGAAGAGTTCCGTCACGGCGGCGACGCGCCCGAGGCCGGCAACGTCTGCGAGCACCAGGAGCCCGAGCCGTTCGAGGCGGCCGAAGCCGAAGGCGAGGCCGGGGCCGAGGCCACACCTTCTCCCGGAGCCGACGCTACGGAAATACCCGAGCCCTCCCCGTCCGAGAGCTAGCTCCCGAACGCGAAGAGACCGGGCCGAAGCCCGGTCTCTCGGTGAAGCGTTCCTCTAGGTCGAGGTTCTACGGACGGTCGTAGGAGTCTCCCGCCTCGCCCAACCAGACCGAGATCTTCATGTCCTCGCCGGGCGTCGCGTAAGCCTTGCTCTCGATGGTGTAGGGGGCACACGGATCCGCAGGGAAGCCCGGGATCGACTCGAAGCCCTGACCGCCGTTACCACCGGCATTCAGGTAGGGGGGGATCGGCGCCGGGTTGTAGGCGCCCGAGCGAGCGACCTCTGTTCCACCCTCGTCGTACATGTACAGGTCGATGTCGCTCTCCATGCCCGGCCACTCGATCTTGATGTAGAGCCCCTGCCCGGGAGTCTTGGAGACCACCTGGTAGGCGAAGTACTTCGTGTCCTCCATGTGGGCGTCGGACAGTGCGGGACCATGCTCGTATTCGGTGACCAGCGGCTTCTCCTCGGTGGCCGCGGCGGTGACGTTCACGACCGGAGCCTCTGCGGCTTCATCGGCGTTGCTCGAGTGGCCCTTGCTCGGCACCGCGGCCGTGGCGGGAGCGCACGAGAACTTCTTCTTTTTCTTGGCGGCGTCGGCAGGGCCGACTGCGAACGCGCCCACGAGGAGCCCGGCCGAGGCCAGGACCGCGAGCGTGCGGACGGAACGAGACTTCATGAGCACCTCCATCGTCGTTTGGGAGTCGGTCCCCCCTTGCTGAAACAGGCATTCGGCAGCGAGCGGGCGTTTCCTGCCACGGCCCCAGCCGAGTTGCTTCCCTTCGATAACGCCGGTTTGTACACTGCCGCCGGGATGCGGACGAAGACACTCGCGATCGGGCTCGTGGCGGCACAGCTAGGTGCTGTGCTGGCGTTCAGCGCGCCCGCAGCGGCCGCCACACTCCCCCCGTCTGAATGGGTGGTGGGGCCGGACAGACGGCTGGTCATGCTCACCTTCGACGGCCAGACGCGGGCTCGGCCGTTCCTTTCGGTCCTCGAGACGCTGGCGCGCGCGAACGCGAAGGCATCGTTCTTCCTGCCCGGCCGCTGGGTCGAGCATCATCAAGACAAAGCTCGCGTCGCTCGGGCCGCGGGTCACACGCTCGGCAACCGGGGTTACGGCAGCGACCGCTTCACGTCGTTAACCGACTCTGAGATCCGGAGGTCGATCGGCCGGGCGGAAGATGCGCTCAATAAGGTCGGGGCCGGACCGAAGCCGTTCCTGCGGGCGCCGAAGGGAGCCCGGGATCTGCGGGTACTCCGGGTCGCGGGGTCGATGGGCTATCGGTCGGTCCGGTGGACGAAGAGCGCAGGGGGTGGACTCGCCCGAAAGGTGACGAGGCGGGTGGTCCGGTCCGCGCAGCCGGGGTCGATCATCTCGCTCGAAATCTGGCGCAAGAGCCATCGGAACGCTCTTGAGGGGATCATCAACGGCCTTCGCCGGCGCGGCTTCGACCTTCGCACGATCGAGGGACTGACGAACGTGCACGCGATCCGCTGGGACGTCACGATGCGGGCCGGTAGTGGGGGGGGCGAGGTCGCCTTCCTCCAGAGGCTCTTGAACCGCAACACGTACCCGGCAGGCGCCGTAGATGGTTCCTTCGGCTACGCCACCCTGCAAGCGACCTATGCCTTCGAGAAGACCAGAGGGCTCACTCGAGACGGCGTCATGACACCGGCACAGGTCGCGGAGCTAGCGATCTCGGGCCGCCCCCGGGCTCCGCGGCAGAGCCCACAGGACTACGTGGACATCGACATCTCCCGCCAGGTCCTGTTCGAGGTGAGAGACGGAAAGGTCCGCCACACGATTCCGGTCTCCAGCGGCAACGAGGAGTACTACACGGTCGACGGCGAGACCTACAAGGCTCACACGCCGCGCGGCGACTTCGTGATCGAGCGGAAGATCCCGGGCGAGCGTCACAGCCGCCTCGGCACCCTGTACTGGCCGAGCTATTTCATCGGAGGGTACGCGGTCCACGGCAGCAACTCCGTTCCCACCTACCCGGCCAGCCACGGTTGCGTCCGGATCCCGCGTTACGTCGAGAGGAAGTTCTACTACCGCAACCCGGTAGGGATGCCGGTCTTCGTCCACAACTGACAGCGGTTCTTTTCCGCGTGGGTGTCGCTCAGCGAAACTGGTGCGGCAAAGAACAAAGATCGCGCAGGGGCTAGAGGATGATCCGGCGGCCCCACGCGAACTGCTCGTTCCACCATGAGCCGGCTCCGATCTGCGCCAGGCTGATCCCGGCCCGGCCGCCGGAGGAGTGGATCATCCACCCGTTCCCGAGATAGAGACCTGCGTGGTAGACGGCCGAGGCCTTCGCGTCGCGGCCCTCGGGTGCGAAGAACACCAGGTCCGCGGGCTTCAGCTCCTTCAGTCCCAGACGCTTGCGAGAGCCGATGGCTCCGGCCATGTCGTAGGAGGAGCGCTCAGGGATGCTCCAGCCGGCATACGAGCGGCCGGTCGGGGCGTAGCTCGAGCTCTTCTTCTGCATCACGTACCAGATAAAGCCGGAGCAGTCGAAGCCTCCTTGAACCTGCGCGCCGTAGGGGTAGCCGGACGGCGTCGTGTTCGACCACTCACCTCCCCACACATAGGGGGCGCCGACCAGCGAGAGGGCGAACTTCACCACCTGACGTCGCGTCTCGGAGTAGTTCACGAGCTGGAAGTCGCTCAGCGCTTCGGCGCCGTAGATCGACGGAGCGGTCTTCGCCTTCCACACCGCCCAGGCCACGTCTCCCTGACGCATGGGCTCGTTCGCTGCCGCTTCGTGAGTCTCCTCCGTGGTCGGCCGATCCCGCCGCAGCCCCAGCTCGCGAGCCACCACCTCGGATCCGAAACGAGTGCCCACCCCAGGGTCCCAGCCGTCGGGTGATGTGGCGCGGGACAACTGCGTCGCGACCGATCCCTGCCCCAGTTGACGCACTAGCGCGGCCGAGACCTCTCCGGCGGTGACCTCACCGCGCTCCCTGCGGTAGCCGCCGCCGAAGGCCTTCTTCATCAACTGTTTGAAGGCCGCCCTAGTCATGCTCTGGTTGGGGCGGAAGCCGTCGCGCTCGATGTAGCCGTTGTCGACGAGGTAGCGCAGCGCGGGCCGGACCCACTCCGGAAGCGGCTGCTCCGCCGCCTGCGCGGCAGGGATCGATGAGGCCAAGAGAGCCGTCGTCAGCAGCGACAGGATTGCCCGTGTTGTCCGAGTCATGAACTAGCTATCGAAGGCCGACCCGGGGACCTTGATGAATGGCTTTGGTGTAATTCAAGCGACTTCACGAACATCAGCAACAACCGTTAACACCAGCAACAAAGAGCAGGAAAAGCGACCACCGAGACGAACCTGTCACGTCCAAGAAGCCATGCACCGCACGAGGGGAAGGGCGGGTTAGATGACCAAGAGGTTCCGTCTGCTGCTCGTTCCCGCCCTGCTGGCGGCGCTGCTGCCGCTGGGCTACGCCGCGGAGTCCTCGACCGCGCGGTGCCCCTCGGTTAAGCCCGCCCCGCTGAAGTTCTCCAAGCCGACCTTCATCGACAAGGGGCGAGCGGGAGGCGAGCCCGTCAGCATCGTCGCCCAGGACGGCTCCATCATCGTCTCGGCGCACGCGGGGACCACGCACATCTACAAGGACCCGCAGGCCGCGCCCGGAAGCAGCGACTTCCTGCGCAGCTACTACAACCAGACGCTCAACTGGCGAAGTGACGACGGCGGCAAGACGTGGAAGTACGTGGGTCTCGCCGGCGCGCCGGAAGGGCCCCACAGCGCAACCTCCACCGGCTTCTCCGATCCCGACCTCACCATGGACGCGGGCGGGAAGATCTACAACGTCGAGATCAACCTCGCGAACGTGGCGGTCTTCGCCAGCCCCGACGACGGCCAGTCGTGGCCCACGGCGAACCCCATCGCCGCGTCCGGCGATCGTCCGTGGGTCACCGGCGCCGAGCCCGACGAGGTCTTCCTCTACGTGAACCTCCCGAAGCAGCTGTGGCGCTCCACGAACGGGGGCCTCACCTTCGATCTCGTCACGACGAGCTTCCCCGCCGACAGCAAGCTGATCGTCGATCCGCTCAACCCCAAGAAGGGTCTGCTCGGGCCGATGGATGCCGGGGGCGTCGCGATCACCGCGGACGACGGCGAGACCTGGGAGAGCTACCCGGCGGCACTCGGTTCCTCGACGCAGTTCTTCGGGGCGATCGCCGCGGATCGAGCGGGCTGGGTCTACGCAGCCAATGCCGGCGGCTATTCCGGCTCGAACGACACCGGGACCGACGGCGAGGTGACGTTCAACTACTTCAACCGCGAGACGAAGAAGTGGGCGAGCGCTCCCGTGCACGTGCCGATCCCAGAGGGAGACGCGCTGTGGCCATGGATCATCGCGGGCGACGACGGCCGCGTGGCGATCACCTGGTACCAGACCTTGAAGGACAAGAAGGGCTTCTATCCGTTCGTCGCGTACACGACCAACGGCCACGGCTCCACGGTCACGTGCTCGGATGGTTCCACGCGGTTCATCGCGCCGCAGTTCCAGACCGCCAACGCGTCGGGACGACCTGTCCACCTCGGGAAGATCTGCTTGAGCGGCACCGCCTGCAACGCCAGCGCTAACTTCGAGGGCGGAGATCGCCGGCTCGGGGACTTCTTCACCGTGAACTTCGATCACAAGGGCAACATCTTCTTGGTGTCCGGCGACACGACGTTGAAGAATGCGCTGGGGGGGCCGAAGCCGGTCGCGAACCCGATATTCATCAAGCAGTCGGCGGGCAACAAGCTGCTCGAGAGGCCCGACAAGATCCGCAAGACGCGCTGCCTCTTTCCGCTGCCCTCCTGCTGATCGCGCCGCTCCGCTTCGGAGGGAACCGGCAGTTAGGGTTTGCGTCACGTACCCGTCACAGGAGGACATGTGTCTGACAACGTGAGCCCGGATCGCAACCTCGCGCTCGAGCTGGTGCGCGTCACCGAAGCGGCCGCTCTCGCCGCGGCCCGATGGATGGGCCGAGGCGACAAAGAGGCTGCCGATCAGGCCGCCGTGGATGCGATGAGGCTCCTGCTGGACACCGTTCCCATGGATGGCGTTGTGGTCATCGGCGAGGGCGAGAAGGACAATGCGCCGATGCTCTACAACGGCGAGAGCATCGGCAACGGGGAACCCCCCGTGGTGGACATCGCGGTCGACCCGATCGACGGCACCACGCTGACCTCCAAGGGGATGAACGGAGCGCTCGCCGTCGTGGCGCTGGCGGAGCGGGGGACCATGTTTGACCCCGGCCCGTGCGTGTACATGGAGAAGATCGCGGCGGGGCCGGAGGCCAAAGAAGTCCTGGACCTCGACGCGCCGATCGCGGAGAACCTCGAGCGGCTCGCGAAGGTGAAGGGCACGGACGTCTCCGGCATCACCGTCACCATCCTCGAGCGCTCGCGCCACGAGCAGATCGTGAAGGAGGTCCGCGCGGCGGGTGCAAGGATCCGGTTCATCACGGACGGCGATGTGGCCGGCGCGATCAGCGCGGCACGGCAGTCGTCGGGCGTCGACATGCTGATCGGCATCGGCGGAACGCCCGAGGGAGTGATCGCGGCAGCCGCGATCAAGTGCTTGGGCGGCGTGATCCAAGGCCGGCTGTGGCCGCGCAACGAAGGTGAGCGGGAGGCAGCTCTCGCGGCGGGCTACGACCTCGACAAGATCCTGACCGCCGACGATCTCGTTGCGGGTGACGACGTCTTCTTCGCGGCCACGGGCATCACCGACGGCGACCTCATCCGCGGCGTTCAGTACAGCGGCGACAGCGCCCGGACCCAGTCCATCGTTATGCGCTCGCGCTCCGGCACGGTGCGGGTAATCGACGCGATCCACCGCCGCAACAAGCTCGCGCAGTTCTCGAACCTGTACTAGGCGCTCCCGGCTCGATCGTGTTCGGCGGAGCCGCATGCCTCCTCGGGACCCGGCTGCTGACGTGGAAGATCCCGGCCCTCCAGAGCTATGCGCGGACGAGCGGCGGAGAGGTCCCCTCGCGATAGCCGGTTAGACCGGCGCGGTCGCTTGGTCGCTGACCCAGAGCGACAGCAGCCCCTGATAGTGCGCGATGAACTTGTCGTGTTCGTGTGGCGGAAAGGTCGACCGCACCGTCTCCACGAGCAACCGATCGAACTCGTCGCTCGCGACGTACTCGACCATCACATCGTCGATCTCGGGGAGGTGTTTCTCCAAGAACTCGTGGTACTGCGCCGACTGGAAGTGCTGATCGGCGAGCCCCGCGTAGTGCTCCAGTTTCTCTTCGTACGACAGATCGTCGCGATCGCCCACTTCGAAGTACCGCTTCATCGTCATCTCTATCTGCATCGGCCGGTCCGTGACCGCGCAGAACATCGACCACTTGATCAGAGACTTGATCGCCCACGGGAAGTAGTAGTGGAGGCTCGTTAACGAGACGTCGGGGCACGCGTTCGCGTAGTCGATCGGGAAGACCTCGCCGTCCTTGACGAGCGTTTCGCAAGAGTTGAACTCCCACAGGAAGAACGCGTTGACGAGACGGCCGATCGTCACGACCTCCCGGCCGGTTTCCGGGGGGAGGAAGCCGTGCTCCACCTGATAGCGCCCGTGTATCGGCTGCGACGGGTCGTAGCGCATCACCATCGTCTCGGCGCCGATCGAGAGGCTGCGAGCGAAGACGTCGAATCCTTCTACCGACGCCTGGAGGTGCATGAGCCGCTCGCCGGATTCGTCGTAGCGCCGGTGGAGCTCGTCGGGGTCCTTGATCCTCGTCACGCCGACCCATGCGCCCCCGTCGAACGGCTTCATGAACAACGGGTACCCGATCTGCTCCGCGACCCGATCGAGCTCGAAAGGTTGGTTGTACTTCGCGGCGGTGTAGGGGAAGCGCGGGTTGTCGGGCGGCTTCTTGTAGGGGATCAGCCACGTTTCGGGGACCTTCAGGCCGAGCCTGATCATCGCCGCGTAGGCCGCGTGCTTCTCCATCGACTGGAACGTGAAGGGATTGTTCATGAGGTACACGTCGTTCATCAACGCGACCTTCTTCAACCACTCCCGCGGGACGTAGTACCAGTGCGCGAGGCGGTCGATCACGAGTGAATACCGCGGCACCGCGCGCAGGTCGAACGGCTCGATCGTGATCCGTTCGGTGGAGAAGGTGTGGTCGGTGCCCTCGTAGGAGATCGTCGGGGACAGCCGGCGCATCATCGTTTCGAACGCGCTCGGCCAGTCCTCTTCGGTCCCCAGCAGAAGCCCTACCAGGTGGTTCCGCGCCATGGCTGCCAGCATAGGCCTCCGGCCGCTCCACCCCCCGGCGCGACCTTTGGACGACAGGCGCGCAAGGAGCGGTTTTCGTACAAAAGTCGGGCTGCCTAGCAGAAGCGGGGCAGATGATGGGCGATCTGGTTGCGCCATGACGGCCAGTCGTGTGGGACGTCGTGGCCCCACAGGTCGATCTCGTGGCGTATGCCCTTGGCGCTTAGGACCTCGGAGAAAGCCCTCGTCGATTCGAGCGCGCCCGTCGTCTCCTCCCACTGACCCTGGCCGCACACCAACAACAGGCTTACGCGATCGCGCAGCCATTCGAGATGATCGCCTCCGAGGTGTTGGACGTATGCGATGGGGTTGTTGAAGTAGAGGGCATCTCCCTTTTCTCCCCAGCCCAGCACCGACACGTCGTAGACGCCACTGAGACAGATAGCAACCGGGAACAGGTCCGCTCGCTTCAGCGCGAAGTTGGCGGAGTGATAGGCGCCGAAGCTGCACCCGGTCAGCATGATCTCGATGTCTCCACCGGAGTCCGCATGGATCCACGGAACCACCTGGTTGAGGATCCAGTCCTCGTACCCGCGGTGTAGCCGGGCCCGGTCCTCGATCGAGATGTCGTGGCGATCCCAGCTGCCGGCGTCGTAGCTGTCGACGCAATACACCTTCAGGCGGCCTTGATCTATGAGGTGGGAGAGCGCTCGGATCATCCCGTTGTTCTCGTAGTCCCAGGCGCGTCCTTGCTGCGAAGGGAAGACGAGCAGTGGCCTCCCATAGTTCCCGTACGCGATGAGGTCTCCGCGCCCGCCGATCGCGGGAGCGTCTACCGAGATGTGGTCTCGCCTCAACCCCACATCCTCTGCAGGAGCCCGATCAGGTTCGGGTCGAAGGTGTCGCGCCACCCCACCCAGTTGTGGCCATCACGGTTCTCTACCAGCGACACGTCGTATCCCTGGCGCGCGAGCGCGGTTCCAGTCGCCCGGTTGTTGGCGAGGTTCTCCTCGATCGTTCCGCAGGTCAGCGTGATCGGGATCGGATGCGCCCAGTCCTCAGCCGTCAGGACGTTCCCCATGAAACGAGAGATCCGCCGGAAGCGAGAGAAGCCCGACTCCTGTCTGTCGTACCGCTGCCGGAAGTAACTGCCGGACTGCAGAAAGAGCCCGCCGAATGTGGCGGGGCCGGTGCGGTGGATGTGCAGCATGGCCAGGGCGCCGAGGCTGGCGCCCATCCCGATGCGCATCGAGCGCCCGTGCGGGATCGGCGCCGCCCGTTCGATGCCGGGCAGAAGGTCGTAAGCGAACCCCCGCGAGTAAGCGGCCGAAGCCGAGTAGCTGTTGTCTCTATCCACGGGAGCGATGAGGGCCGCGCGCATCTTGGGCAGATCCCCGGCCGCGCAGCGGACCTCGAGAAGGTGAGTGAGTGAGGAAAGCTCGTCGTACTCCGGCCCGTCGTGCGCCATCAACAACGGCGCGGCCTCATCCGGCTGCAACCCGCGTGCGGACCACAGGATCACGCGGAAGCGCGCGCGAGGCGCCCGCGTGGTGATCGTGAGCTCTTTCTTGTTCCCCGGGGGCGCCTCTAAGTCCAGCCACGACGGCCGGACGTAGCCGGGCCACTCGATGACCGACTTCGCCCCGAACGGCCCCGGTGCGACCACAGGGTTCCCGGGGTCGTTGATCCACTCCTCCCCGCCGTCCTTGTGGATCAGGTGCAGCATGTACTCCATCCGGTCCGCGTTGGGGCGGTCGAATCGCAGCTTCCAGACGCGCTCGTCTGCATTCAGCTCGAACGGAGGGCCGACGCGAGGCCGGACGACCTCCTGGCTCAGCTCCACCTTCTCGAGCGCCTCGTCCTCGTCGGGCAGACGGAAGACCACGTGGTCGTCGGCCACGAGCGGTTCGAGAGCCTTGGGAGCGGCTCGCTTGGTTAGTGGCGAGGTTCCCACGAGAAGAACCTGATACCGAGGACGAGCCCGGCGATGCCCCACACGCCGAGCACCAGGAGATCATTGGGCGACCAGGCGCGGAAAGTGGGATCGAAAGAAGCCAGCATCGCCTGCGCGAAGTGCTTGATCGGAAAGACGTCCGCGATCGTCTGCATCCACTCCGGCGCGTGATCCGACGGGATGAAGATGTCCGACACGAACGCGAGCGGCAGCACGGCAGCGTTCACGACCGCGGGGGCGGCCTCTTCGTTCGGGATCAGCGCGGTGAAGGCGAGGCCGAGCGCGCAGAACGCCGCAGCTCCGGCCGCGAGGGTGGCGAGGAAACGACCGGGGTTCGACGGGGGATCGACGTTGTAGAAGAGCGCTCCCGCCAAGGTGACGATCGTGATCAGGATGAGCGCGACGAAGACCGCGTGGAGGACCCGGCCGACGAGGTAGGCGACGGGCGGGAGAGGGGTCCCGCGGACGCGTTTCAGGATCCCCTGGTCGCGGGAGATCGTGACACCCATGGCGACGTTGGTGAAGCAAGCCGTTATCACCGCGAACGCCCCGATGGCCGGGACGAAGAACTGCGTCTCTTCGAAGAGCCCGTTGAAGATCACGAGGAACATCAACGGGAACACGAACGTGAAGAAGGCCGCGGCGGGATTGCGCCAGAAGGCTTTGTTCTCGTAACGGAACTCCCTGAAAGCCATCAGCAACGACCTCACGGATCCGCCTCCTCCTTCGGGCGGGTGAGCTCTAGGTAGACCTCTTCGAGCGAGGGCTGGTTCACCGACAGCTCGCCCAGCGCGACCTCGTTATCCAGCGCCCATCCGGTGATCGCGTGCAGCAACGTCACGGGATCGGCGGTGTGGATGAGCACCTGCTCGCCGGTGATCGCGGCAGCGCTCGCCGCAGCGCCGGGGAGCGTGGGCGATCCCTGAGGAAGCCGGAAGCGGATCGCCGTCTTGGCCGCGTCTGGCCCGACGAGCGACCCCGGAGGGCCCTGCGCGACGATGCGTCCGCCGACGATGATCGCGACCCGGTCCGCCAGGTTCTGCGCCTCATCCATGTAGTGGGTCGTGAGGAACACCGTCTTTCCGAGCTGCTTCAGGTTGCGGATCATCTCCCACGCGTTGCGCCGCGCCGACGGATCGAAGCCCGTCGTCGGCTCGTCGAGGAAGAGCAGCTCGGGGTCTCCGGCGAGCCCGATGGCTACGTCGAGCCGGCGCTGTTGACCGCCGGACAGCTTGCGAACCCGGGCGTCGCGCTTCTCCTGGAGACCCACTACCTCGATGATCTCGTCCAGCGGCCGAGGGTTCGGGTAGTACCCGCGGAACCGGTCGATCACTTCGGCGACGGTGAGGAACCGCTCCACCCCCGTCTCCTGGAGAACGATCCCGATCCGGGCCTTCAACGACCTGTCGCCCTTGCCCGGGTCGTGCCCCAGCACGCTCACCTCGCCGCCGGTCCGCTTGCGATGGCCTTCGAGGATCTCGACCGTCGTCGTCTTGCCGGCTCCGTTGGGCCCCAGCAGTGAGAACACCTCGCCCGCATCCACCTGCAGGTCGATCCCTTTCACAGCGTGAACGTCACCGTAGGACTTCGTGAGGGCGCGCACGTCGATAGCGAGGTCGGGCATGGGCTGGAGAATAAGCTCCGGAGATGCCGGGGTTCCTTCAGACACCGCCCATCCTTCCGAGCTCCTGGACGAGCGACCGAACGCTGCGCGAGTCCGTGGTCTTCCACCTCGGCGACGATGCCTTCGAGCTGGCGGCGGATGAGCTGGAGGCGATGGGGGAGCTTGCCGTGGCGCCCGCGACCCTCGAGCTTGCAGCGCGCGCGGAGACCGAACCACCGCGACTCGTTCCGTACTCCGCGTGGGGCGAGCGGGTGGACGAGATCATCGTTTCCGACGCGTACTCAGAGCTTGGCCGGATCGGCGTCGAGGCGGGCGTGACCGCTCTTCCCTACGAGGACACGCCTTATCAGGCGAAAGCGAGGGTGGTGTGGGCGGCACTGTTGCATATGTGGGGGCCCTCCTCCGCGCTCTATAGCTGCCCCGTCGCCATGACGGATGGGGCGGCTCGCACGCTGTTGTTGCACGGCGACCTCGACGACATCGCCGTGGTCGGCCACCTCACCACCCGCGACCCGGCGACGGCTTGGACGAGCGGACAGTGGATGACGGAGACCGCCGGGGGATCGGACGTGTCACGGACCGGCACCGTCGCTAGAAGAGATGGATCGGGAACGTGGCGCCTGTATGGGACCAAGTGGTTCACGAGCGCGACGACGTCGGAGATGGCCCTCACGCTCGCCCGCCCGGAAGGCGCTCCGGAAGGGTCCAGAGGACTCGCTCTCTTCCGCGTCCATCGGCACCTCGAAGAGGGGCCGAACGCCATAACGGTGCGGCGCCTCAAAGAGAAGCTCGGCACCCGAGCGCTTCCGACCGCGGAGCTCGAGCTTGAGGGTGCAGTGGCGTATCCGGTGGGAGACCCACTGGACGGTGCCGGCGTCAGACGCATCTCGACGATGTTGAACATCACGCGCATCCACAACTCCCTCGGCGCCACCGCTGCGATCACTCGCGGCCTCTCCTGGGCGCGCGCTTATGCGCGCGTGAGGGAGGCATTCGGGACCCGTCTTGCCGACCTCCCCGCGCATCGCGCCACGTTGGCCGACATGGCCGTCGACCACGCAGCCTCACTCGCGTTGACCATGCGGTGCTGCGAGCTGATGGGAACGGTCGAGCACGGCTCCGCGTCCGCTGAGGAGACGGCGCTGTTGCGAGGTCTCACCCCGTTGACTAAGCTGACGACCGGACGCTGGTCGATCGCAGCCGTGACGGAGGCGATGGAGGCGGTCGGAGGCGTCGGTTATTGCGAGGACTCCACGATCCCCGCACTGGTCCGCAACACCCACGTCATCCCGATATGGGAGGGGACCACGAACGTTCTCGCTCTGGATTTCCTACGCGCGACGCAGCGCTCGGACGCTCTGCAGGTCCTAGTTGCGGACGCGGCGGAAGCTCTTGCTCGCGCCGATCATCCAGCGGTGATCTCGGCCGTCGAGTCGTGCACCAGCGCGTTACGGGCGATCGGCGACCGCATCGGCCAAGATGCCGTTACGGATCCCGCGCAGGCCCGGTCCATCGCGCTGGGTCTTGGCGCCACGTACGCGTGTGCGCGGCTGTGTCTCCAGGGAACCTGGGCTGCACAACGCGGAGATCACAGAACGGCAGCCGCCGCGGTGCGGCTCGCCGCGCGGGGCCTCGTTCCCCCTCCCGCGCCGGAGCATCTCGAGCTCGCGATGGACGAGGAGCTTTCCTCGATCTAGGACCAATACGCAGCGGGGGGCCCGGCCGAACCCCGGGCATGAAAACCAAACGCTTCCTCGCCCCCTTCGCCGCCTTGTCCCTCCTTCTCGGAGCCTGCGGAGGCTCCACCGCTCCCGAAGCGTCCTCCGGTACCGGTTCTTCCGGATCGACCGCCACGACGGACGAAGCGGGCTCCGGAAGCGCTTCCGGCACCGAGGTAGTGCTCCAGGACTTCGCCTTCCTTCCCAAGAAGCTCGAGGTCGCGCCGGGGACCACCGTGTTGTGGACGAACAAGGACGACATCCTCCACACCGTCACCTCCGGGATCGGTCAGAAGCAGGGCATCCCCGGCGTCACCAAAGACAAAGAAGCCAAACCCGATGGGACCTTCGATCAAGAGGTCGAGCTCGACGACACCTTCGAGTTCACCTTCGAGAAGACCGGTACCTACAAGTACTTCTGCGCGATCCACCCCGGCATGACCGGAGTGGTGACCGTCAACTAGAGAACCAGCTATTCGCAGGTGTAGCAATCCGGCGCTTCGGTCGGTTCCGAACTCCGGCTGTAACGAGAAACAGATCAGCCGCCAGAGCGGCGGGTGGATCGAAAGGAGAAATGCATGCGTAAAAGCTTGCTTCTGCGTCTTATAGCGGCGCTGATGGCATTCGCATTGATCGGTGCAGCGTGCGGTGGTAGCGGCGACGAGACCACCGAGACGACCGGCGCCGGTAGCGACACCAGCACCACCGACGACGTTTCCGACACCGGAACCGCGACCGAGCCTCAGCCGGTCGACGCTGAGGTTGCCTCTCTTCAGCAGACGCTCACGCACGGTATGACGGAGCACGAGTACCTCGCGGGTATCGCCGTTGCGATGGCGGTCATGAACCCGGACCAGCCGGAACTCTTCGAGGCCGCTGCCGCAGCTCTCGACGAGAACTCGGTCGACCTTTCGAAGGCGATCGGCTCGATCTACGGTGACCAGGCTGCCGCGCAGTTCCTGAAGCTGTGGCGCAAGCACATCGGTTTCTTCGTCCAGTACACGCAGGCCGGGGGCGAGGGTGCCGAGGCCCAGGCTGCAAAGAAGGGCCTCGACGAGTACCGCGCCGACTTCGGTGCCTTCATCGAGGGTGCGACCGAGGGTGCACTTCCCAAGGCCGCCGTTCAGGATGCCTTGAAGCCGCACGTCGACAGCACCTTCACGGCGATCGACGCAGTGCTCGGCAAGAGCAAGGCGAACCCGTTCGAGGAGCTCTACACGGCAGCCGGCCACCTTCCCGGTATCGCCACTGCCCTTACCGGCGGGATCGCTCAGAGCCAGGGCATCGAAGGTGACCCGATGGCGCCTTCGGCCCAGCTGCAGCAGACGCTCACCGCTGGGTTCAACGGTCACGAATACCTTGCAGGAGCTGCTGTTGCGATGGCGGTCATGCACCCCGACCAGCCGGAGCTCTTCGAGGCTGCCGCTGCGGCGCTCGACAAGAACTCGGTCGATCTGTCGAAGGCAGTTGCTTCGGTTTACGGCGAGGCCGGTGGCGAGCAGTTCCTGAAGCTGTGGCGCAAGCACATCGGCTTCTTCGTTGCCTACACGCAGGCCGGCGGCGAGGGCCCCAAGGCTGCGGCCGCTAAGAAGGGCCTCGACGAGTACCGGTCCGACTTCGGTGCCTTCATCGAGGGTGCGACCGAGGGTGAGCTGCCCAAGGAAGCTGTGGAAGACGCTCTGAAGCCTCACGTCGAGAGCACGCTTACGGCGATCGATGGTGTCCTCGGCAAGGCGGAAGGCAACCCCTTCATCCTTCTGAAGAAGGCGGCGAGCCACCTTCCGGGTGTCGCAACCGCTCTGGCGACGGCGATCGTGAACCAGATGCCGGACAAGTTCATCTAAAGCTTCAGCGAGAAACCCCCCCCTCTCGCTGGAAAGAGCGCCCCGGGTCACCGGGGCGCTCTTTTCTTTTCCCGGCGACCCGAGCACGGCTGCTGCGCTAGCGTGATGTGGTTGCAGCGGCACGACGGGGAGCGAGCTGTGAAGGTGATCTTGGGCTCGGACGAGAAGACCGCGCTCACCGATGCGGTCGAAGCGGATCTGCGCGATCGGGGTCATGACGTGATCCCGGTGGGGCCACCCGCGGGGGAGCAGATCGGTTGGGCGGAAGTGGGGCACCGAGTCGGCCGTGCCGTTGCGTCCGGAGACGCGGACACAGGCGTTCTCTTCTGCTGGACCGGAACCGGTGCTTCGATCGCCGCGAACAAGGTCCCCGGAGCGCGCGCTGCGCTATGCGGTGATGCCGCGACCGCCGAAGGAGCTCGTCGCTGGAACGACGCGAACGTGTTGGTGATGAGCTTGCGTCTCGTCTCTCCGACGGTTGCCGGCGAGATGCTCGATGCCTGGTTCGCGGCGGAGCCGGACCCGAGCGAGGCTCACAACGTGGACGCGCTGGAGCAGCTCTAGAGCTCCGTCGCAGGCGTCGTCCAGGCTCGCTTGACCTCTCTCCGCGTCTCTATGATGCGCAGATGCAGCCTTACGACGACAAAACCGCGCTCGTTGTGGTCGATGTCCAGAACGACTTCACCGACCCTCGAGGGAGCCTCTACGTCCACGGAGGCGAGGAAGTCGTTCCTTTGATCAACCAAGAGATCGCCGCGGCCCGCAGCGGCGGCTCTCTCGTCGTCTACACCCAGGACTGGCACCCCGAGTCGACGCCCCACTTCCAGAAGGACGGCGGGATCTGGCCCGTGCACTGTGTTCGAGGAACCTGGGGGGCCGAGCTCTATCCCGACCTAGACGTCGCAGGCGAGATCGTGCAGAAGGGTACGGACGGCCAGGATGGCTACTCCGGATTCACTGTGCGCGACCCGCGTAGCGGGGATACGCAGGGAACGGAACTGGAGCCCATGCTGAGGGAGCACGGGACGGAGCGCACCGTCGTCGTAGGGCTTGCAACCGACTACTGCGTGAAAGAGACGGCCATCGATGCGGTTGCCAAGGGATTCAGCACCACGGTTCTGCTGGATGCGACGCGACCGGTGGACCTCGAGCCGGGGGACGGTGACCGCGCTGTCGCGGCCATGCGCGCGGCGGGGGCCGAGATCGTTTGAAGCTGCTCCTGCAGATCGGCTGAACGAGGTGCCCTGGGTATCTGCGGCGAATTCGTCGCTTCTAACCGACCTGTACGAGTTGACGATGGCCGCGAGCTATCACTCGCGCGGCATGAACGGCGAGGCGACATTCGACCTGTTCGTAAGGGAGCTTCCCCCTCACCGCAACTTCCTGGTGACATGCGGCATCGAAGAAGCGCTGGAGTACCTCGAGGGGCTCCACTTCGACGAAGGCTCACTCCACTATCTCGACTCGCTCGGGCTCTTCGAGGACCGCTTCCTTGACCATCTCTCGAAGCTGAGGTTCTCGGGAGAGGTCTGGGCGATGAGCGAAGGCGAGATCGCGTTCGCTCGCGAACCGCTGTTGCGCGTGACGGCGCCTCTGATCGAGGCCCAGCTCGTCGAGACCTTCCTGTTGAACTGCGTGACGTTCCAGACGATGGTCGCCTCGAAGGCAGCGCGTGTGGCGATCGCGGCGCGCGACCGCAAGTTCCTCGACTTCTCGCTGAGGCGCGACCACGGAGCCGATGCAGGGCTCAAGGCGGCGCGGGCGTCATTCATCGCCGGAGCAACGGCGACATCGAACGTGCTCGCGGGCCGGCTGTTCGGCATCCCCGTGAGCGGAACGATGGCGCACTCCTACGTCATGGCCTTCGGCAGCGAGCTCGAGGCGTTCCGCGCCTTCGCGCGGGATTTCCCCCACCAGACGATCCTTCTGATCGACACGTTCGATGTGGCGCAAGGTGCGCGCCGCGCCGTGGAGGTGTCCAAAGAGCTTCAGCCGTCGGGGTTCACCTTGAAGGGCGTTCGGATCGACTCGGGTGATCTCGCCGCTCTGTCGCGTGAGGTGCGAGAGATCCTGGACGCGGCCGGCATGCCGGAGACCGAGATCGTGCTGTCCGGCGACCTCGATGAGTACCGGGTGAAAGAGATGCTGGACGCGGGGGTGCCTGTGGACGCGTTCGGGGTCGGGACGCAGATGGGAACCAGCGCCGACTCCCCGTACCTCGGCGGGGTCTACAAGCTCGTGGCGGAGGGCGGTGCGCCCAAGGTGAAGCTGTCCGCCGGAAAGGTCACCCTGCCCGGGATCAAGCAGGTCTATCGCATCTCCGACGACGGACGCTTCCTCAGGGACGTCATCACGCTCGAAGGCGAGGGCGTCGAAGGGGCGACTGCGTTGCTGCACCTGGTGATGGAGAACGGACTCAGGCTCGGCCCCCCCGAAGACCTGCGGGCGACGAAGGACCGCTGCACCGCCGGCCTGAACCGGTTGCCGGACCCCCTGCGCGACCTCAACCGGCGCGAGGCGCCGTACCCCGTCTTGTTGTCCGAGTCGTTGGAGGCACTGGCGCGCCGAGCCGGGGAGAGGCTGACCGCTCCCCGTAGGTGAGGGACCGTCTACTCATCGTAGGTACCGTGGTACATCGAATCCGGATCCAGGCTCGCACGTGCCATCAGCTGGTCCGACATGGATGGGTCGCCATCGTTCGGCTCCAGCGTTATCAGAACGTCTGGAAAGTCTCCGGGGTCGACACCCATCGAGAAGCTCAACCTCAGTGGATCGCGTCGGATGATCCGGAAGCTTCCGATCGCGACCTCGCCACGCGGCCCCTTCATCCACAGCTCGTACCGGTGGTCGGGGGGCGTCGGCTCGAGGCGGTGGAGCGTGACCGAGACCCTGTAGTTGTCGTGGCTGAAGTGAACGAGCTCCGCGGTCGCGGACGCTTCCGCGCCCGCGAGCTCGACCGCCTGCATCTCGTGTCCCAATGGCCCGAATTCGGAGATAGCGCGCTGTTGCACCGTCCGCGCCTGGTCGAGCTCCTTGCTGATCGTCTGCACCTGCGCCTGCGACCCGAACGCCATGCCTATACCGAGGATCGCGGCGGCCGCCGCGATCCACGTCGAGACGGACCGCCGCGGCAGCCTTGTGACGATCCGCGGCCCTGCGTCCAGAGCGCGGGAGATCGCCCGCTCCTTCAGGTCGGGCGGTGGTGCGGTCGTCCAGGATCTAGAGAGCAGCGCCGCGAGCTCGGCACCCTCGACGGCCGCCAGCGCCGCCATCTTCAGATCCGCTGACGGTCTCTCCTCCAGATGGGCTTCTCCGACGAGGTCGAGTACTTCCTGGAATCCGTCCTTCTCACCGGTGCAGTCGCGGCAGGCCGCGAGGTGTCTCTGTAGCTCACGCGTCTGCGCCTCGTTCAGCTCGCGCCGTAGGAACGCCACCAGGTCAAGTCGCGCTTCTTCACATCTCATACGCTCGGCTCCTCCACGACGCCCGCTTCTAACAACCGAGCGCGGAGCTTCTTCAGCCCGAGGTACATGCGCGTCTTCACCGTGCCCAGCGGGACGTCCAGCGACTTGGCGATCTCCGCGTGGGTGCACTGGTTGACGAAGGCGAGCTCTACCACCTGCTGCTGCTCCAGGGGAAGTGTGCCGATAGCCTGCCCGACCTCCCAGCCTTGCCATGCAGTCTCTTCATCCCACCGATCCCGGTTCGGTGGCTGCACCTCTTCTACGGGGACGGGCCGTCGTTGCTTCGCTCTGGCGAGATCCGTAGCGGCATTCCGGGCTACGCCGAAGATCCACGACCCGGCCTGCCCCCGCTTCGGGTCGAAGGTCGCGGCTCCCTTCCACACCCGGACGATCACCTCTTGAACCAGCTCCTCGGCCAACCCACGCTCTCCCAACCAACGGATCCCGAGCGAGAACAACGGCCTCTCGAAGAGGTCGTACAGATCGCTGAGGGCGGCCTCGTCACCCGCGGCAACAGCCAGCAGCAGCTCGCGCTGCCGCTCCCGCAGGTCTGCGTCGACGATCGCCGTCTCCCTTCGTAGGCCGGTGGCTCTCCCGTCACTACGGGCGTCCCCGCTCGAGCGGTTCCCGGGAGCCGCAAGGCCACGCCAGATTCGACCATAGGCCGAGAGATATTCAGATGCTGGGCAGCTACCCGGTTGACGCAACTCGTCGCCTGCAGTAAGAAACCCCCACTCATCAAGAGGGGTGGAGGGAACAGCCCGTTGAAGCCCCGGCAACCGCCTTGCGGCAGCGCGAGGAAAGGTGCCAAATCTGGCCCGGTAGGTGCGGGGGAAAGATGAGTGGCGTCACGAGCGTCTCCTCGGCACACATCAGTTTGAGGAGGCGAGGAGTGACCGACCCGAACGCAAGCGTTCTGCTTGCGGACCCCCGATCTGCCGTCAGCGGGCTGCGCTGCCGTGAGTGCGGGCAGTCTTACGAGATCACGGCGCAACACGCGTGCGAGTTCTGCTTCGGACCTCTGGAGGTCGTCTACGACCTGGAGCGTGTCCGTGAGACCTGTTCGAGAGCCGCGATCGAAGCGGGACCTCCGTCTATGTGGCGCTACGCGCCTCTGCTCCCGGTGCTCAGCGCTGAGCGGGTGGACATCGGCGCCGGCTGGACCCGCCTTCGCCAAGCCCCGCGGCTTGCGGCGGAACTCGGTCTGCACAAGCTGTGGATCAAGAGCGATGCCGGCAACCCCACTAACTCCTTCAAAGACCGTGTCGTCTCCGTAGCGTTGAGCGCCGCCCGCTCCTTCGGCTACGAGGTAGCGGCATGTGCATCCACGGGCAACCTGGCGAATGCGGTCGCCGCTCATGCGGCCGCGGCCGGCATGGAGAGCGTCGTCTTCATCCCGGCCGATCTCGAGCCGGCCAAGATCGCCGCAACGTCGGTGTACGGCGGCACCGTCGTTGGGATCGACGGCTCCTACGACGACGTGAACAGGCTCTGCGCGCAGCTCGCGGGGGAGCGGCCGTGGGCGTTCGTGAACATGAACCTGCGTCCGTTCTACGCGGAGGGCTCCAAGACGCTGGCTTTCGAGGTGGCGGAGCAGTTGGGATGGCGAAGGCCCGACGCCGTCGTGGTCCCGGTCGCTTCGGGATCGCTGTTGACGAAGGTGGCGAAGGGCTTCCGGGAGCTCGACGCCGTCGGTCTCGTACCGGCTTCAGAATCCGTCGCGGTACATGGGGCTCAGGCCGAAGGGTGCTCTCCCGTGGCCGCGGCGTTCGCGTCCGGCGCCCGTGACGTCCAGACGGTCCGCGCCCACACGATCGCGAAGTCACTGGCGATCGGTACTCCCGCCGATGGGCATTACGCGCTAGAGGAGGTGCGTTCCAGCGGTGGCGCGATCGCCGGCGTCCCCGAGGGCGACATCGAGGCAGGTATCCGCCTGCTGGCTCGGACGGAGGGCATCTTCACGGAGACCGCGGGAGGCGTCACCGTCTCCGCGCTCGAGCAGCTCGTCAGACAGGGGGCTATCGCGCCCGACGAGGAGACCGTCGTCCTGATCACCGGTATCGGACTGAAGACGCTGGATGCGCTCGGGCCGGTATCGCCCAGCACGACCGTTCGTCCGTCACTCGACGCGGTCGAGCGGGCCCTAGAGGAGGTTCTTCGTTGATCACGGTACGGATACCCACGCAGTTGCGCAGCTTGACGGAAGGTTCCGCCGAGGTCCCCGCGGAGGGAGCGACGCTCGCGGACGTGATCGACGACCTCGAGGTCCGCTATCCCGGGATCTCGCAGCGACTGCTGAGCGACGGCGAGCTCAGGCGGTTCGTGAACCTGTACGTCGACGGCGAGGACGCGCGCTTCCTGCAGGGCCTCGAGACGTCCGTTCCGGCCGGCGCGGAGGTCGCCATCATCCCGGCGGTCGCGGGAGGCTGACCCTCGTTCGACAGATGATGCACGTTGATGCATAATATGCGGCCATGGGAGCTTCGGCTGCGGTTCTAGGCGCTTCGGGTTATGCAGGTGGCGAGTTGCTGCGCTATCTCAGCGCGCATCCTGCGATCTCCGTGGTGGCCGTGGCGGCCGGCACCAGGGAAGGCGAGGTGGCCGGAGCGGTTCACCCTCAGCTAGCTCATGCGCTCGACCTGGAGCTCACCTCGGTGGCCGAGGCCGCGGGCGCCGCGGAGGTCTGCTTCTCCTGTCTGCCCCACGGCGTGCTCCCCGCCTTCGTCGAAACGCTGTCCTGGGATGTGGTGATCGATCTAGCGCAGGATTTCCGCGCCGATCCTTCGTGGCTCT
>JADDQX010000073.1 GCA_016781115.1 Actinomycetota bacterium
CTTCATCTCTTTGACGACGATGAGCGACTGCTTCTTGCGCGCCTCTTTCTGCCGCTGGTCCTGTTCGTACTTGTACTTGCCGTAATCCATGATCCGGCAGACCGGCGGATCGGCCTGAGCAGCTACCTCAACCAGGTCGAGGTCCTGTTCGGCGGCCATATCGAGCGCTTTCTGCGTGTCGATGATCCCCACCTGCGTCCCATCGGACGCCACTACTCGCACCTTTGGAACCCTGATGCGATCGTTCACCCTCAGCTCTGTTGCGATGCGCCTCTCCTTTGTTAGACGACAGTTCCATGCAACAAAAAAGCCAGCGACGCCAAGACCTCGACGTCACCGGCTAAAGACGCGCCACGAAAAACGGGCGCAGCCCCTGCGGGGACCTCCAGAACCTCCGCGGTACCAGCTGCCGCCGGGAGGTGAGGGCCCAGTGGGGCGGCCCTTCTTGGCGATGCTACGTACGAGGCAGTATAACGAGCCGGCATGAGCGACGAAGAGAAGCGGGAGCCCAGCCAGTTCCGGGTGGTGGACAAGCGGATCTCGGCGCGCCCGCACGAACCTGCGGGAGATGAAGCTCCGCCGCAGCCCGCTCCTGAGCCCGGTGCATCCGAGGCTCCCGCCGCCGCAGAGCCGGACGCAGCCCGACCCGCACCGGCACCGGGCGCCGGGGACGAGCCCATCTGGACGCCGGAGCAGGAGGCCGAGGCACAGCGGGTCGTGCAGGAGATCGCCCAGAGGCCCTCGATGGACTGGGTCATCAACACCGCGGTGACGCTCGCGAACGTGGCGGGAACGAAGCTGGACCTCGGTCAGGTCGCGGATGCGCAGCCTGCGATCGATGCCCTCGCCGGGATCGTGGAGAAGTTAGGTCCACGGCTCGGGCAAGCCGAGTCGCCACTGCGCCAGACACTCGCCCAACTGCAGCTGGCGTACGCGCAGCGGGCGATGCCGTCGAACCCGCCCGCCCCCTAGGCGCGAAGAAGCCCCCGGTGCTCACCGGGGGCTTCTGTTGGTTTGTGATGTTCTTAGACGGGGCGAACGTTCGATGCCTGCTTGCCCTTCGGACCGTCGGTCACATCGAACTCGACCGCCTGACCCTCCTGGAGCGACTTGTATCCCTCCGACTGGATCGCCGAGAAATGCACGAACACATCTTCACCATCGGACTGCGAGATGAATCCGTAGCCCTTCTCGTTGCTGAACCACTTCACGGTACCTTCAGCCACTACTCCACTTCCTTTCTCACAAGCGGGAGCCGGCAGCGCTATCCCTGCCCGTTTGAGCACCCCCGCCCGAACAACGGAGGGAACCGTAGCACAGGACCCCGTCGCGGCGCCGGAAGGAACGGCAGCGGTAGGAGATGGATTCAGGGGACGATCTTGGTGATCGGAAGCTCCACGATGTCCTCTGCCCCGGCGGCCTTCAGCTTGGGGATCAAGATGTTGATACTCGACTTAGGAACGATCGTCTCCACCGCGTAGAACCCTTCTTCCGCTAGAGCCGAGACGGTCGGGGCGCGCATCGCCGGCAACAACGCGACGACCTCGTCGAGGTCTGTCGCGCCTACGTTCAGCTTCACCAGGACGCGTCCCCTGGCGTCCACCGCCCCACGCAACAAGATCGTGAGCTCTTCGATCGCGCGCCGCTTCGCCGGGTCTTCGTAGGCCGCGGGGTTCGCGATCAGCTGCGTGCGCGACTCGAGCAGAACGTCGATGATCTCCATACCGTGGCGCCGGAGCGTCGACCCCGTCTCCGTCAGATCGACGATGGCGTCCACGATCTCGGGCACCTTCGCCTCGGTCGCACCGTACGAGAGGAAGATCCGCACGGGGATCCCCAGCTTCTCGAAATAAGCCTTGGTGAGGTTCGGGAACTCCGTCGAGATACGGGACTCGGGCTTTATCTGCTGCACCTCGGTTACGCCCGACTCCCTCGGCACCGCCAGAACGATCTTCACGGGCCGATCCGTCTGCTTCGAATAGTCGAGCGCCGTCACGTTGACGACCTGCGAGCCGGTCTCGGCGATCCAATCCTCGCCCGTGACGCCGATGTCGAAGAACCCGTCCTCTACATAGATCGGGATCTCCTGCGGCCTCAGGACCGCGACCGAGTCGATCCTCGGGTCCTCGATGCTCCCGCGGTACTCGCGGTCCGACCCGCGCAGGACCTTCAGATCGGCCGCCTCGAAGAGCTCCATCGTGGCACGCTCCAGCGACCCCTTCGGCAGGACGAGCTTCAGCATCTAGAGCTCGGGAGATGGCTTCGGGAGCGACGCGTAGAGGTTCGCCATCTCGACGGCCGCTAGCGCGGCCTCGAAGCCCTTGTTGCCCATCTTGCCGCCGGCTCGGTCGGCAGCTTGGGCGACGCTCTCGGTGGTGAGGATGCCGTTCGTGATCGGCAGCCCCGTCTCCACTGCAACCGCGCCGATCCCGTTGCTGGCGTGACCGGCGACATAGTCGAAGTGCGCCGTCTCACCACGGATCACCGCGCCGAGGCAGACGATCGCGTCCACCTCTCCGGAGGTTGCCAGGCGCTTCGCCGTCGCGGGGATCTCGAACGCGCCCGGCACCCACACGAGCGAGATGTCGGACTCCTGCACGTTGTGACGGGCGAGACAATCCACCGCGCCGTCCACGAGCTGCTTGACGATCGTCTCGTTGAACCTGCCGGCGACGATCGCCACGCGGAGGTTTCGGCCGTCGAAGCTTCCCTCGTAGCGCTGCGTCATCAGACCTCCTCCGTGCCGGCCCCGCTCGTGGCCTCACCCGTCGCCACGAGCGAATCCATGATGTGCCCCAGCTTGTCGCGCTTCGTCTGCAGGTACCTCAGGTTCTCGGGATTCGCCTCGCTCTGGATCGGGACCCGCTCGACGATCCGAAGCCCGTAGCCCTCGAGCCCCGCGCGCTTCGTCGGATTGTTGGTCAAGAGCCGCATCGTCGAGATCCCGAGGTCCACCAGTATCTGTGCTCCCACGCCATAGTCGCGTGTGTCGGCACCGAAACCGAGCTCGAGGTTGGCCTCGACCGTGTCCAGCCCGCGGTCCTGCAACGCGTAGGCCTCTAGCTTGTGACGCAGCCCTATCCCGCGGCCCTCGTGCCCGCGGATGTAAACAACGACGCCTTCGCCCTCCTCCTCGATCTTGCGCATCGCCTCGTTCAACTGGACCCCACAGTCACACCGGATGCTCCCCAAGATGTCTCCGGTGAAGCACTCTGAGTGCACTCGAACCAGGACGTCGTCCTTGCCGGCGGGCTCCCCCTTCACCAGTGCCACGTGCGTCCGTCCGTCATGTGACTCGTAAGCAACGGCATTGAAGGTCCCGAAAGCAGTGGGGATACGAGCTTCCGTGCGTCGATGAACGAGTTTCTCGCGGTGGCGCCGATACGCGATCAGGTCCGCGATCGAGACGATCAAGAGACCATGCTCCTGCGCGAACCGCTGCAGATCCGGCATCCGCGCCATCGTCCCGTCCTCGTTCACGACCTCGCACAACACGCCGGCCGGATACAGCCCCGCCAGACGTGCCAGATCCACAGACGCCTCAGTGTGACCCGCGCGCCGAAGGACTCCCCCGTCGGCGTACCGGAGCGGGAACACATGTCCCGGACGCGCCAGGTCCCACGGCTTCGTCTGGGGGTCCACGAGCGCACGCACCGTCGCAGCACGGTCCGCGGCCGAGATCCCGGTGGTCGTCCCGGCGCGCGCGTCGACGCTGACGGTGAACGCGGTGCCCATCGATTCCGAGTTCTGCGAGATCATCAGCGGCAGGTTGAGCTCCTCCAGGCGCTGGCTCTCCATCGGGACGCAGATGATCCCGGAGCAGTAGCGGACCATGAAGCCGACCTGATCCTCACTCAGCTTCTCCGCAGCGACGACGATGTCGCCCTCGTTCTCGCGGTCCTCGTCGTCGACCACGATCACCATGCGACCCGCCTGGATCTCTGCGATCGCATCCTCGATCTTTGCCAGTGTCATCGTTCTCCTCCCGCGAGACGCTCTACGTACTTCGCGACGATGTCGACCTCCACGTTCACCTGCGACCCCTTCTCCAGCGAACCCAGGGTCGTGGCCGACAGCGTGTGCGGGATCAGGGCGACCTGGAACGATGTCTCTCCGACCTCCACGACCGTCAGCGAGACGCCGTCCAGCGTTACCGACCCCTTCGGGACAATGTAGCGAAGGAGCTCTGTCGAGGCGGAGAACCACACCCGCCGAGCATCTTCTTGTTCCTCGACCCGAAGAACCTTGGCCATCCCGTCCACGTGGCCCTGCACCAGATGGCCTCCGAGCCGGTCGTTCAGACGCGCCGCCAGCTCGAGGTTCACGGCGCTCCCACGCCTCAGCGAGCCTAAGGTGCTGCGCGCCAGGGTCTCCTCCATGGCTTGGGTTGCGAAGCGGCGGCGACCGGTTCGCGTCGCAGTGAGGCACACGCCGTTCACCGCAACGGAGTCCCCCCGCCGGAGCTCCTTCGCGATCGAAGGCGCCTCGACCTCGAGCTCCAGCAAGCTCGTGCGCTGCCTCGCCCGCTTCACGCTCCCCTGCTCTACGACGATCCCGGTGAACATCAGGCGCGCGCTCGCGTGTAGGTGGTGACGACGTCGCTTCCGAACACCTGGGTGTCTCTCAGCTCCCAGCGAGACGCGCCGCTCATCGAGAGTGTCCCGAGGTCTCCGATACCGGGGCCGCCGTCGCCGATCGTCACGGGGCCGTGGTGGAGCTCCAGCCGGTCGACCAGGTCTCGCGCGAGGAGCGCGGTCGCAAGACGCGCGCCGCCTTCGCAGTAGATCTCGGTCATGCCGCGGCGTCCCATCTCGCGGATGAGAACGTCTAGGTCCACGCCCGTTCCGCGACCGCGGTCGGCGATCAACAGCACCTCTGCACCCGCCTCCTTCCACTCCACCTGACGTTCGTGAGCGACCGTCGGCTGTGTCGCCACGATCACCTCGTGCTGCCGGGTGAGCACCGAGGCGTCGGGACGCATGCGGCCGGAACCGTCCACCACCAGCGCCGCGGGCTGGCGAGCCGCGTCCACGGCTCGGACCATGAGCGATGGGTCATCGGACGCGACGGTGCCGCTACCGACCATCACCGCATCCGCCTCGAGCCGGCGCCGGTGGACGTAACCGCGCGCGGCGGGGCCGGTGATCCACCTCGAAGTTCCATCGCGCGCGCCCAGGCGCCCGTCCAGGCTGAGCGCCAGCTTCAACGTGAGGTAGGAACGGCCGGTGCGGCGGTGGTGGAGGAAGGGTGCGTTCAGCCACTCGGCCTCGTCTTCGAGCACGCCGACCGCCACGTCCACCCCACGCTCACGCAGCAGGTTGAACCCCGCCCCACGAACGCGCTCGTCCGGGTCCGGTATCGCGGCGACGACGCGGGCCACACCCGCCTCCGCGACGGCAGGCGCGCAGGGAGGAGTGCGGCCTTGATGGGTGCAGGGCTCCAGGTTGACGTACAGCGTGGCGCCACCGGCATCGATCCCCAGCAGCGCCAGCGCCTCTGCGTGAGGGCTCCCCGCTCCCAGATGCACACCTTCGGAGATGACGGCGCCGTCGCGAACGACCACCGCGCCAACGCGAGGGTTCGGGGACGTGAAGGGCGCGGAGCGCGCCAGCTCGAGCGCCCGTGCCATGAAGATCTCGTCACCCACAGCCACATCTCCTCGCAGCCGGGTCGTCGGCGGTCAACTTGACCGCAGGGTCAAGTTTAGCGGCCGGTTCCGGGTGGGGCCGCTCCGCCGTCGCGGCTGCGGCGATCGATGGCGAAACCCGAACCTTCACGACGCTTCGCGAACTGCTTCATCTCGCTCGCGATCTCGGCTGCCTCCCAGTGGCTCGAGATCTGTCGCTGCACATTCGACGCTATGCCGATCGACACGCTGGCTATGGGGTACCGGTGCAGCTGCTTCTGACGGTCCACGACGTCGATGTAGCCGTTAGCGGCATCGGTCGGATCGTAGAGCTCGATGACCTCCCTGTCCCATGCCTCGATCACGGCCGTCGCGGCCTTCTCGGCGGTATCGGCCGTGACCACCGCGACGAAGTCATCCCCGCCTATGTGACCGAGGAAGGCCTCCGGCCCCCCATGCTCGGAAACGGCTTCGGACGCGCAGCGCGCGAGGAGCTTTAGCGCTTCGTCTCCCCGCAAGAAGCCGTAATAGTCGTTGAAGGCCTTGAAGTCATCGATGTCGATGTACATGACGCCGAATGGCTCGCCCTTCTGTACCTTGCGGGTGACCTCCTCCTGGATCTGGACGTTGCCGGGGAGCTGCGTGAGCGGGTTGATCGCCCGCATCTCCTTGGAGCGGCGGAGAGCCGATTTCACCCTCGCGATTAGCTCCGTGGGGTCGAATGGCTTGATCATGTAATCGTCCGCACCGGCCGTAAGCCCCACCACCTTGTCGGCGGACAGCGATTTCGCGGTCAGCATGATGATCGAGATGTTCTTCGTCCTGCCGTCGGAGCGGAGGCGCTGACAGACCTCGAAGCCGTCGACCTTCGGCATCATCACGTCCAGCAAGATGAGGTCCGGGTTCAGGTCATAGGCGTGGTGAAGAGCCTGTTCCCCGTCGAAGGCCGTAACCACGTCAAATCCCTCGAGGCGCAGGTTGACCTCGACGAAGCGGACTATGTCTTCGTCATCATCGGCGATCAAGATGGTGTCCGGCATGGCTGCCATCACCTTCCCCGCTGCTCGAGCTCGTCCAAGCGTTCCCTCATCCTCCGCGCGGCTGCGACGGGATGGATGCCGTCGAAGACGGCACTCCCCGCCACAACGATCTCCGCTCCAGCATCAACTGCCTCATCTACCGTGGAGAGGTTCACCCCTCCATCCACCTCTATATCGGCCTCTGCACCGGCGGCCGTGACCAGCTCCTTCGCCCGCCGGATCTTCGGCAGGACCTCGTGAAGGAAGGGCTGCCCGCCGAACCCGGGCCTGACCGTCATCATAAGGACAACGTCCAGAGTTTGGAGGTGGGGACCGATGACATCTACGTCGATATCGGGGTGGACTGCGATCCCCACCCCTCCTCCCAGAGCCGTGATGTGGTCGATCACCTCGCGCGCGTCGGGCACGACCTCGGGATGGAAAGAGACCCGTTGCGCCCCCGCCTCGATGAACGTGCGCGCGTAACGCAGTGGGTTTTCGATCATGAGATGCACGTGAAGCGGAACCTCGCACGACCGTCGCACCGCCTCGACGGTCGACGCTCCGAAGGTGAGGTTCGGCACGTAGTGCCCGTCCATCACGTCGAGGTGGAACCAGTCCACGTACGACTCGACCGAGCGGACCTCGTCGCCGAGGCGGGCGAAGTCGGCGGTCAGGATCGACGGCGCCAGCTTGAGACGGTTCACGGGCTGCATCATGACCCCAGATGGTGCTTCGGGCCGACGCGGAGGCCGCGCGCGAGGTCGGACCCACTCATGCGCCTCTTGCCGCGTAGCTGCACGTCGACTAGCTCGAGCTCATCGTCGGCGGTGCCGACGATGAGGCGCTCCGACGCCATCAGCTCCCCCGGTGCGAGATCGACGCCGTGGGTCGCCTTCACGCGCCACACCTTGAGCCGCTCCCCGTCCAGGGTCGTCCACGCGCCCGGGGCCGGATCCATCGCCCTCACCTGGGCATCGATGCTGGCGGCGGGCCGAGACCAGTCGATGCGAGCCTCTTCGGGTGTGATCTTCGGCGCGTACGTGGCGAGCGAGTCGTCCTGTGGCTCCGGCGCGACGTTGCCGCTCACGTAGTCCGGAGCCACGGTCACCAGGAGCTCTGCCCCGATGCGAGACAACCGTTCGCCGACGGCGCCGGCGGTGTCCTCTGGACCGATATCGGTCTCTCGCCGCGCCAGCACGGGCCCTTCGTCCATCCCTTGCGTCAGGACCATGAGCGAGACGCCGGTGCGGTCGCGGCCGTCCAAGATTGCGCGCTGCACCGGTGCCGCGCCTCGGTACGACGGCAACAAGGAGAAGTGCACGTTGACGAACCCGTGCGGGGGTATCTCCAGCAACGAGACCGGAAGGATGCTGCCGTACGCGACCACGACGGCGAGGTCCGGAGCGAGAGCGCGCAGCCGGTCGTGGAACCAGGGGTCGCGCACCTTTTCCGGCTGGATCACCTCGACCCCCGCCTCCAGCGCGCGCTGCTTCACAGGCGACGGCCGCAGCTGCATCCCGCGCCCGGCCGGGCGGTCTGGATTCGTGACGACCGCCGCCACCTCGATCTCCGAGCGCAGCAACGCATCGAGGCTCGGCACTGCCCACTCCGGCGTCCCGAAGAAGACGGTCCTCAGAGACCGCCCTCCGCGGCGCCTCGGGGCATCGGCGTTGAGGGGAGACCCAGAGCCTCGTTCCTCAAGCGCGTCAGAGCCTCCTTGCGCAGCTCCTCCGGCAGATGGTCGATGAACAAGACGCCGTCCAGGTGGTCGATCTCGTGCTGGCAGACCCGAGCCAGCAGATCCTCCGCGACCAACCGCACCGGCTCGCCGTTCTCATCGACCCCTTCGACCACTACGGCGGCCGACCTCACGACCGGGTAGTAGAGCCCGGGCAGCGACAGACACCCTTCTTCCTCCTCGACGGTGCCGCGGGAACGAGACACGATCGCGGGATTGACCACCACGCCGTGGCGGTCGTCAACCTCCCAGACGAAGATCCGCTCGAGCACACCGACCTGTGGCCCCGCCAGGCCCACCCCCGGCGCCTCGCGCATCGTCTCCAGCATGTCGTTCGCCAGACGCCTGTGCAGCTCGGTGACCTGGTCGGTCTCGCCCGCGCGCTGACGCAGTACCGGGTCGCCGAACCTTCTGATCGGAAGTACCGCCACCAGACTCCTCTACCGTGGGTCGACGTCGACCCGCAACCGGGTCGAGCGGGGGACGCGGGGCAGGATATCTCTCAGTTCCTCGGCTACCGGCTGTGCCGCCGGACACTTGAGCAACATCTGGAGACCCCTCGCGCCGCCGGAGCGGGCGTCTCTTCCACCCGAGGGGAAGGGCGCTGAGATGGGCCCCAGAGCCCGTGCGGAATGAGAGCGCGCGACGGCGGCCACCTGCTCCATCAGCGCGGCCGCCTCATCGCCAAGAGCAGATACCTTCACGAGCTCAGTGAACGGCGGGTACGAGAGCTCCCGGCGGAGCTCGAGCTCGCGCTGCAGGAAGAAGTCGTAGTCACCCCGCACCACGGCCTGGATCGCGTGGTGGCTGGGATCGTTCGTCTGGATCACGACGCGTCCCCCCAGGGCCGCGGGGCCCGCCCACTCCGCCATCTCCACGAGGACCTGGTGAGCCTGCTCTGCAGCGCGGAAGTCGGGTCGCCGCGTCACAGCGTCGGCATCGAGCACTCCGACCAGAGAGACGTCCGGCCGCAGCGCCGGCTTGGTGCCGAACCAAGTGGTGACGTAGATTCCGTGGCCGGACCAGGAACGGGTGACGTCCACTCCCAGGCGCGCCGAGGTCGCATCCATGTGGATGACGGGCACCCGCGGGAAGGCCTTCGCCAGCTGCTCCGCATGACGCTCGGCTCCGCGCCCCAGGTACAGGAAGTGGGTCCCCCCACACGAGGGACACAGGTCCGGTGGGGGCGACTCGAACCCACACCGGCGACAGGCGACCCGCCGTTGCTGAGCCTCGTACGACAGCCCCGCCTCGCAGCGGGGGCACCTGAGCGAGCGTCGACAGGTCGAGCACCACAGCGTGCGCGCGTAGCCCCGACGCGGCGCCAGCAGAGCGACCGATCGCTCTGCCCGCAGCGCGTCTCGCACCCGGGCGTGCAACTCCGGCGACAAACCTCCTTCCGGTGGCGGAGGCACTACCTCTACGACGGGACGGGCCTCGCGTCGCGCTCGCCGCGGCGGAGACACGCTCCGCATCGTGCCCGCTGTGGCCGCGGCCCCCCATCCGAGAGAGGGCGTGGCGCTGATCAGAACGCAGGCGGCGCCCTGGAGCCGGGCGCGCTCCAGCGCGACGCGACGGGTGTCGTAACGCGGTGAACGATCCTCCTTGTAGACAGAATCGTGTTCCTCGTCCACGACGATCAGCCGCAAGCGCGGGCAGGGGGCGAAGACCACGCTGCGCCCGCCGGCCGCCAGGGTGTGGCCCGCCGCCATCCGCGCCCACGCAGTGGACCGCTCCATCTCGCCGACGGCGGAGTCCACGCGCTCGAGGGCGGGGTGGATCTCGCGCAACTGGTCGATCACGAGCGAGCCGTAGTGAACCTCGGGGACCGCGACCAGCACCGCGCCGTCCGCGGCGACGGCGGCAGCCGACA
>JADDQX010000074.1 GCA_016781115.1 Actinomycetota bacterium
CCTCACGCAACTAGCGCCTCCCGCATCGAGGGTCGGGCTCAGCCACTAGAGACCCTCGCAGTGCCGCCGAGTTCAGTCTGCAGAGCGATCCACCGCGATGAATAGGTGAGCGGTTGGACCCGGGTGGAGCAGCCTCGACCGGACGGTGGCGTATCCCGAAGCTAGGACACAACCTGCGATGTCTCGGGCGTGCCTCGCGCTTCCTTCAGCCACAGCGAGACCTTGCTCGGCTGCATGACCTCGGTCACGACCGCGATCATCTCCGCGGTGAGGGCTTCCAGATCGACCTCGTCCCGCAAGCGGGCGGAGAAGCGCTGGACCGTCTGCGCCGCGTCGTACTTGCTGCGGTAGAAGCGGCGGTCGATGAACGCCTGGATCCGAAGGTGGGCCGGGCGAAAGACGCCCGCCACCGCGAGCGTCGAAACCGCGATGGCGAGGTTGGACTCCCCGGCGAACGGGCGGAACGCGGCTTGCAGAACGGTGACCGCGGCGAGGTAGGCGAGGCCCAGCGTGCCGGTGAGCCCGAGGTAGACGAGCGTCCGGTTGATGATGACGTCGATGTCGTAGAGGCGGTGGCGCAGGATCGCGATACCCATAGCTACGGGGATCAGGGAGAGCGACAGCAGCTCGACCTGCTGCACGAGCTTGAGCCAGGCCGGGGTGTCGGTCCCCGCCATACCTGTGCCGGCGCTGGCACTGACCGCGACCAGTGCTCCGAACGCCACCGCGCTGGCCGCCGCCACCAGCCACTTGAGCTGCAGACGCTCTTGCGCAACCGACCCGCGGAAGCGGTGGACGAGCGCTGCGGCCGCTCCGATGATGCATATGGGCATCAAGACGGGCGCCAGGTCCAAGACCGGGATCAGCGGGCGGAGCGCCTCGATCCCAACTGGGTTCTGCAGCTCTGGATACCCGGCTTCGTCGAGGCTGCCGGGCGTGATCGTGTACACGACGGATACCAATACCAACACCGCGCCGCAGAACCATGCGAACGGCCTCCAGCGCGGCGAGGGCAGGTGTCCGTTGGGGAAGAGCATGATGAGAAACGTGGCCGGGAGGCCGACGCCGGGCACCCAGAGCCATGCCGTGACGGCGATCACCAGGTCGGGTCCGGGTGCCCATGTCTCGTGCAGTGCGTAGGCGGTGTAGGTCAGAGACAGACCGTTGAGGCCCCACGCGACGCCGATGACGAGCAGGATCCAACCGATGGCGTTGCGAGGATGCCGTGACGAGATCAGCGCCCCGACGAGCGGGAACGTGAAGACGGCCAGGGACAAGAGGATCTCTGGCCCGGCCCCCGGGTAACCCCAGGAGGTGGTCTCAGGTGGGATCTGAATCAGCCTGACGACGTTGACGACGAAGGCCAGGGTGGTGAGTCCGAAGACGCCCCACGCGAGTCGCCTCAGGGCGATGTCGCTCATCCCGGAACTCTAGTCGAGCGCTCGTGTCGAGTCCTCGTTGACACCGCCGCTCCTGGGAGCGCTTGCAAACAAGCTCGGGCCGAGCGGGGTTGCCGCCGTTGCGGAGGCCCCCGAAGTAAACGTGCAGGTAAAATCCCGTTTCCCCCCGCCGGGGTAGCTCAGTCGGCAGAGCGATTCACTCGTAATGAATAGGTCAGGGGTTCGATTCCCCTCCCCGGCTCTGAGCGCAGCGAAGAGACGGAGTGGGAGGGGATGAGAGTGCCTCTGCCCTTACTTCGATTCCCCTCCGCGGCTCAACTTTCACTCCCCCACGTTTAGTTCGCCATTTGTCCCCGTTTTCGGGAGAAACGGCGCGCAAAGCGGTGGAGGGTGAGGCTAGGCGGCGCCTCCGGTGGGGGGCTTGATCTTGTCGCGCGCCATCTGGCGAGCGGCCCCCGAAGCGGCGCCGACGAGCGCGATCCATGCGGCCTTCTTGCCGGGAGAGATGTCCATGTCGATCTGCGGCGGGTCCTCGCGCGTGACGAGCCGCCACAATGTCGTGACGAGGTACGTGGCGACCTTGACCGCCAACACTCCGGCGATGATCGCTCCGAGGCTCTGAGCCAGCGTCGGTTTCAGCGGGACGGAGCCGTCCGGCTGTATGTCGGCGTCCTTCTTGGCCTTGTTCTTGCCGAGCTTGTCTTTCGCCATGTCGAACCGCTCCTTTCGCTCAGGAGTATGCCCGCTCGACGCGGCCGCTACGCCTCGGTGAGCTCCCTCTTCATCCCGACCAGGTTGTCGAGCTCCTCGGCCCCCTCGGCCGGCCCTACCGCGATGATCCGATCTCCCGGACACAGCGTCAGACCCGGCTTCGGCCGGTACATCCAGCGACGGCCGCGCTGCACCGCGAGCACGAACATCCCTGTTTCGGTTTCGATCGACAGCTCCTTGATCGTCTTGCCCTGCGCGGGCGACGCCTCGCCGACCACAGTCTCGTGGCCGAACTCGTCCGATTCGACCAACGCGGCGGCGATCACCGGATGGAGCTCTTCGCCTTGCTCCACCAACCGCGTCATCTCGCGGGCGGAGTCGAAGATGATCTCGGTGGCGTGGGCGAGGTGCAGCAAGCCGCGCAGGTCGTCTGGGTTGCGTGCCTCCTGCGAGCTGCGCAGGACCCACGACTCCAGCTCGTCGTGCACCGCGTCGGATCGTGACTCCAGGTTCCCCACCTCGGCGGCGAGGGCGGGATCGTTGAAGAGCAGCGCCGAGTAGGCGAGACCAACGGCAACCTCAGCGGAGTTCTTCATCTCGACCAACAGGTCGACCGCCCGGTCAAGATCCGACAGGACCACGGCAGGAGGCTCCGGCGCCTCCGGCAACTCCGGCGCGCCGAACAGCTCGCGGGCGAGAGGGACTCCGTCTTCGGGTCCTTTGATCAACATCACGTCGTTCGCCGCGACCACGTAGTCTGGACCGGGATCGAGGTCCCAGTCGCCTCCCCGACGGGTTGCGATGACCCACATCCCGATCTCCACTGGCAGCGCGAGCTCCCGCAGTGAACGCCCCACCGCCGCCCCGCCCTCGCGGACCTTGACCCGCGACACGATCTCGTCCGCATAGCTAAGGTCCTTGCGCAGGTCGTCCAGGATGCCCATGCCCGCGTTGACGACGTGCGCGATGTCTTCCGCCGCATCGGCAATCTTCTCGACCGCCGACGCGATCTCCAACACGCCGGCCATGTGCTCTGCATCTTCAGGACTTCGTGCCGACAGGATGACGAGCTTCCGCAGTTGCCGGAGGTCGGCGAACATGCGTTCCTCTAGACCCACGACCTCTTTGGCGAGGTCGGCATCCGCGTAGAACACGGACGCGTAGGCGAGGTCCACCATGAGCTCCGACGAGTCTTTGATCTCGGCGAGGAGCCCCTTGACGGTGTTGGTACTTCGACCTTCCCCTTGATCCATCTCTCTGCGTTCCCCCTTCCTCATCAGGCTACTCCGAAGATGACGAGCGCGATCACGAGACAGATCACGCCGAGCAGGTCCATCCCGCTGGTCACGAGCGGGATCGTGTGGTTGTCGGGGTCGAAGCCGAATCGGTATGTCGTGGTGGCGGCGTAGTAGCCGATGAACGCGGCGAGCAGGGTCGCGAGCAGGCCTCCGACGAGCGTGATTCCGACGAAGCGCAGCGCTCCGGGATACTCCGCCCCGATCACCTCAGCCAGACCTAGCGTCGCGACCGCGGTGAGGGCGTAGACCGTGAACCCGAGGGCAAGCACGATGCTTGCATCTAGCAGAGCGGCCGCATCCGGCCGCGCCCGCGGGGTCACCGCCCCCAGGTGGAGCTTCGAGCCCAACCGCGCCGCCAGCACCGAGCCGAGCGCTCCCGTGTTCTCGAGGAAGCCCGGGACGACGATCAACAGAGCCGGGAACACCAGGAACACCTCGTCCACCCGAGGCTGGACCACTGCACCGGCCAGGATGTCGAGCACGATCGCTATGCACAACACGGGAAAGCTCTCGCGCACGATCCGGCGAGTGACGAGCCGCCTGCTGGACCAACCTCGCCAGAGGGAGAGGCCCGCGGTACCCAGCGCGATCCCGCCGAGCAGGGGCGTCACGTAGTCGATCGCCACGAGGAACGACGCGAGCAGGAGGAATGGAAGCGTCACCACGTCTCCGATCGCGGTGATCAGCGGGGACCCGACGGAGTCGAGGTCCCACCCCCGCCGGTACGAGACCACGGACAGATAGATGGTCACTGCCAGCACAACCGCGGACGACAACAGCCCGCCGACGACCGCGATCACGATGAAGTCCCAGACCGAGACCGTTTCGAGGCCCAGAAGCCCCCCAATGGCTCGACCCAGCACGCCCATCGTGGCCGAGGTCGCTATCGTCAGCAGGGTTGCCGCATAGGCGTTCTGGTAGAGCATGCCCTCTCGGTCGCTCGAGACGTCGAACAGGCCGGAGTGGATGGAGGTGCCGAGCCTCGCGGCCAGTCCTCCGAAGATGTTTCCTCTCATCCCGATCGACACGGGGATGAGGATGAACAACCCCTCGACGGCGTCGATCCGGTTGCTCATCCCTGCAAGCGTTACCCCGGCGATCAGTGAGGTCAGAGACGCGATGCAGACGGCGATGAACCCCTGGCGCATCGTGACGCGCTCCGAGCCCCAGTAGTCCACGACCTGGCGGGCGGGGTCGGCCACGATGCGGGCGCCACCTCGGACGGCGCGTCCGGGCGTCCCCAGGATCGCCCGAACGACGAGACCGAGCCATCGGATGGGAGCGGCGAAACGGTCTAACTGGACTCGGCGAGAGCGGTTCACGCCCACATTTAATAAGGAACTCCAAACCGTTCGGCGGCGTCGAACCGAATAGAGGCCGTAGAGGACGGACGTCCGGCGTGGCCCACCTCGATCGCTGACCGCCGGATCTGGAGAGGAGCTCCGAGATGAGCAACGACAACGCGATCCGCGGGTCTCGGCCGCAGGCCATGCCGCGCGCCTCGCAGAAGTTCCCCGAGGGCCGCATCTGCGCGGCGCCCGATTGCGTCACGCGGCTGTCGACCTACAACAAGCGAGACAAGTGCTGGGCCCACGCCGAGATGAAGGTCCCGCGGCTCCGCGGCCGCAAGCCCGCAGCGGGTTCCGCCTAGATCCGGCTCGCGGGCGGTCGTCGCGGCGCTGCGGTCGCGAGATATCCTGTCGCAGGTCCCAGCCCTCGATTCAGACCGGAGGATCACAAGCTGATGCGCTCCCGGCCGCTATCGCTGCTCGTTTTCGTTGTTGCCGCTCTGGTCGCTCTCGCACCCGTGGCACAAGCCGCACCCATGGTGTGGGCGCAGGTCGAGCCCGAGGGTGGGCTCGATGTGGAGAACGAGGGTGGCGACCAGGGGGACGTCGGTACCGACACCGGTGAGGGAGCCGAGATCTCCGACGGCGAAGACGGCATCAGCGAGGGTGGCGAGGGCGAGCCCAGTGCCGAGACCGGCGCCGGCGACGATGAGGCGCAGGCAACCGAAGAAGAGGGCCCTCAGTGGACGTATCAGATGTCCCGGATCACCCTCGTGATGTTGTTGCTCTTGCTCCTTGCGATGGGAGCGCTCTACTACAGGATGATCGGCAGCCGCCAGCGCGGCCGGTTCTAGCGTCCACACCGGACGGCCCCGCTCGATCGTGCTGAGGATCAGTTCATGGCGCGCCTGATCGAGCCCCGGATCGCGGCCGCCGTCGCCCGTAAGGTTGCCGGCTCATCCGATATCGGCGACTCCTATCTGCTCGAGCGGCTCAAGCGCGACCTGACAGAGGCCGTGCCGCGTTCGGAACAGCTGGTCGCGGAGTTCAGCGGCATCCCCGCCCCGGCGCCGGTGGAGTGGGGGATCATCGACCGCCCCACCTGGGCGGAGGTGAACATCAGGGGGATGACGGCGCTGCTGGGGCCCATCCACGACAAGATCGGACGCCGCCTCGACCAGCTGCCCCTGCCCGCTCGCCTGGTGCAGACGGCGGCGGTGTCGGCGGAGATCGGACTGCTTCTCGGCTACATCTCGAAGCGCGTGCTCGGCCAGTACGACCTGCTGGTGTCGGAGGAGGCGGCCGCTCCCCCCACGAGGCGCACCTCGGCCCCCGAGCCCGCGTTGTACTTCGTAGGTCCGAACATGGTCGAGACCGAGCGGCGCTTCGGTTTCGTCCCGGAGGAGTTCGCTCTGTGGGTGGCTCTCCACGAGGTCACCCACCGCTTCCAGTTCGAGGGCGTGCCTTGGTTGCGGCCGCGGTTCCTCTCGCTCGTGCACGACTACCTCGGGATGGTGGACCTGGACGCGAAAGGACTCGCTCAGAGGCTCGCGGGAGCCGGCCGGAAGCTGATCTCGCGGACCGTCCCGGCGGAGGAGAAGAGCCCCATGTATCTGCTCGCGAGCGACGAGCAGAAGAAGGTGCTGAACGAGATCCAGGCGCTGATGGCCGTGGTCGAGGGACACGGCAACTTCGTCATGGACACGATCGGCGAGAAGGTCATCCCGTCGTTCCGCCAGATGCGCCACGTGTTCCAACGACGACGTCAGCAACAGAGCGTGGCGCAGCGCGTCGTCGCACAGGCGATCGGACTCGAGATGAAGCTGCGCCAGTACGAGCTCGGCCAGGCCTTCTGCGACGGGGTGGCCGCCCGCGGCGGTGTCGACGCGCTGCGGTATCTGTGGGTGGATCCCTCGCACTTCCCGAGCCTCGACGAGCTGCGACAGCCGGATTCCTGGCTCACTCGCGTCGCGGCGTAGGGGTGGACGCGGGCGCTGGGCGGCCCCTGGGAGGTCCCGGGTTCGATCTCGTGGACTCGGTGCTTGCTTCCGTGCTGCGCCGGCGGATGTTGGCGGGCGGCGAGTCCGTGCTGGTAGCGGTTTCGGGAGGGCCCGACTCCACCTGCCTCCTCGACGTTCTCGCTCGGCTCGAGACGAAGCTGGATCTCGAGATCGCGGTTGCCCACGTAGACCACGGCCTCTCCGAGGAATCGGCGAACGTCTCGGCTCGCGTGGCGAGGGAGGTCGCCGCCCTCGGCTACGACGTCCACGTTGCCCGCGCCAAGGATCTCGCGGGGCCGAACCTGCAGGCGCGGGCGCGGGAGTTCCGCTACGGGTTCTTCTCCGCCATCGCGCAAGATATCGGTGCCGATCGCATCGCGACGGGCCACACGCTCGACGACCGGGTCGAGACGACGCTGGCGCGCCTGGTGCATGGAGCGGGAACCCGCGGCCTTGCGGGTCTTCCCGCCGCCGACGGTCCTCGCATCCGGCCCCTGATCGACGTCCGTCGCAGCGAGACGAAGGCCTACTGCGAACAGCTCGCGCTGTCGTTCTACGACGACCCGGCGAACGAGGACGAGAGGTTCGACCGGGTCCGCATCCGCACCCACCTGCTGGCCGCGGTGGAGGCGCAGTGGGGCTCGGGCGCGGTGAAGGCCATAGCTACGTCTGCGGAACGTTTGAGCGAAGATGCGTCCGCGTTGTCCTTGCTCGGAGACCGTCTGGCCGCGGACCTGGTCGTCGCGGGAGACGACGGGGCGCGGATCAAGCTGGAGCCGTTGCTCGCGCTTCCGCGGGCGCTCAGGCGGCGCGTTCTCGAGGTCGCTCTCGGTCGGATCAGAGATCGGTCGGGCGGGATCGATGCCGCGTTGGACGCTCTGGACGACCAACACCTTGTGGCTCCGCTGAGGTTCTCCGTCGCCGGCGGCAAGGAGATCGTCATCGAAAAGAACGAGCTCATCGTCTCGGAGGCGCAGGACTAGGATGCCGTCCATGAGCGCTGAGGTCCATCCAGACGTAGACAAGGTGCTGATCAGCGCGGAAGAGATCCAGGACAAGATCAACGAGCTGGCGAAGCAGATCACCGAGGACTACCGGGGGCGCGACCTTCTCTTGGTGGGGGTTCTGAAAGGCGCCTTCGTGTTCATGTCGGATCTCGCTCGGGGCGTACAGCTCCCACTCGAGTTCGACTTCATGGCGGTCTCCTCGTACGGCTCTGCAACGAAGTCTTCCGGTGTGGTGCGGATCTTGAAAGACCTCGACTACGAGATCACCGACCGCGACGTGTTGCTGGTTGAGGACATCATCGACTCCGGTCTGACGATCTCCTACCTCCTCCGCTACCTAGAAGCGCGGCGGCCCGCGTCGCTCGAGATCTGCTCGTTGTTCTGGAAGAAGGGCGAGCAAGCGGTGCCGATGGACGTGAAGTATCCAGGCTTCGAGATCCCGCCCGTTTTCGTCGTCGGTTACGGCCTCGACTACAACGAGAAGTACCGGAATCTCCCGTACATCGGGGTGCTGAAACCGGAGGCGTATTCGTCCGGCAACGTCTGACGCGGGCGCGGCCGAGGGGGTTATGTAACCCCTAGCCCCTGCTACCCTGCAACGAGGATGAATCGCATATTCAGGTCGGCAGTCTTCTACCTCGTTCTCATCGTTGCGGTGGTGTGGGTGTTCAACATCTACCGGGCGGGAGCGGACAAACCCGAGGAGCTCGCGTCCGTCAACGAGTGGGTTCAGCTGGTGGAGGACGACCAGGTAGAGAGCGCCCAATTCCTAACCCGGGACGAGAAGGTCGTTGGTGAGCTGCGCCAAGGTGGCAGGTACGAGATCCACCTCCCCACCGACACCATCGACGAGTACCAGTCGCTCGCGATCGAGAACAACGTCGCGGTGAGCGCGGATCCCCAGCAGGGGTCTCCTTGGTTGTCCTTCCTGTTCCAGTTCCTGCCCATCCTGATCATCGTCGGATTCTTCTTCTTCCTCATGCAGCAGATGCAGGGTGGCGGTAACCGCGTGATGTCCTTCGGGAAATCGCGGGCGAAACTCGTCACGAAGGACCAGCCGAAGATCACGTTCGCCGACGTCGCCGGGCTCGACGAGGCGGTTGAGGAATTGCAGGAGATCAAGGAGTACCTGGAGGCCCCGCAGAAGTTCCAAGCGATGGGCGCCAAGATCCCCAAGGGCGTTCTGCTGTTCGGCCCCCCCGGAACCGGCAAGACCTTGCTCGCCCGAGCGGTTGCCGGTGAGGCGGGTGTTCCCTACTTCTCGATCTCGGGTTCCGACTTCGTCGAGATGTTCGTGGGCGTGGGCGCCTCGCGCGTGCGCGACCTGTTCGAGCAGGCGAAGGCGAATGCTCCCGCGATCATCTTCATGGACGAGATCGATGCTGTCGGTCGTCATCGAGGCGCAGGTCTCGGTGGTGGTCACGACGAACGGGAGCAGACGCTCAACCAGCTCCTCGTGGAGATGGACGGCTTCGACGTGAAGAGCGGCGTCATCCTGATCGCAGCTACGAACCGACCGGACATCCTGGACCCGGCTTTGCTGCGACCCGGCCGTTTCGACCGCCAGATCGTGGTCGACCGCCCGGACCTGAACGGTCGCACCGGGATCCTCAAGGTGCACACGCGCGGCAAACCGATCAACAAAGAGATCGACATCGAGGTGCTCGCTCGGCGCACCCCCGGCTTCACGGGAGCCGACCTCGCGAACGTGATCAACGAGGCCGCGCTCCTCGCGGCCCGGTTCGGCAAGCACGAGATCGGCATGCAGGAGCTCGAAGAGGCCATCGACCGGGTGCTCGCAGGTCCCGAGCGCCGGAGCCGCGTGATCAGCGAGAAGGAGAAGAAGGTCATCGCTTATCACGAGGCGGGCCACGCGCTCGTCTCACATGCGCTGCCGAACGCGGATCCGGTCCACAAGGTCTCGATCGTGTCCAGAGGCCGCGCTCTCGGCTACACGCTCACGCTTCCCACCGAGGACCGCTTCCTGGTCACCCGCTCGGAGCTGATCGACGAGCTGGCGATGCTTCTCGGGGGCCGGGTCGCGGAGGAGCTCGTCTTCGACGAACCGACGACGGGAGCTCAGGACGACATCCAGCGCTGCACGAGGATCGCGAAGCAGATGGTGACTCAGTTCGGTATGTCCCAGCTCGGCCCGCTCGCGCTGGGGGAGAACGAGTCACAGCCGTTCCTCGGACGTGACTTCGGTCACGTGAAGGACTACTCCGACGTCGTAGCGGCGAAGATCGACGAGGAGATCCGGCGTCTGGTCGAAGAGGCACACGACGAGGCCCGCGAGATCGTGTCCAAGCACCGCGACAAGCTCGACCTGATGGTCGAGAGGCTCATCGAGAAGGAGTCGCTCGAAAAGGAAGAGGTCGCCGAGATCTTCGCCGAGGTCGCGAAGCAGTCTCCGTCGAACCCGCTCGAGCGCACCCGCATCCGCCGCCAGGCCCGCGACTCCGCGGACGCCGACGCCGCAGGGCAGGTGCCGGAGCGCAAGC
>JADDQX010000075.1 GCA_016781115.1 Actinomycetota bacterium
GTCGGATTCGGTCGTCATCGCGGCGATAGACGGAGCGGCAGTCGGCGCCGGGATGGATCTTGCGCTCGCGTGCGATCTCCGCGTCGCCTCCGAGCGGGCGAAGCTGGGTCAGGTGTGGGTGGGCCTGGGGGTGATCCCCGGAACCGGCGGTGCCTGGATGACACAAGCACTGGCGGGGCCGACCCGAGCGGCGGAACTCTTGCTTACCGGCGAACTCATCAGCGGCGAGGAAGCGTTGCGTGCCGGGTTGGTGAACGAGGTGGTTCCCGCGGAGCGCCTGATTGACGCGGCTCATGCTCTAGCGGCGCGCGTGCTCCGCCATCCGCGCGAGGGAGTGATAGCGAACAAGAGGGCGATGGTGGAGGCGACGCAGGCGAACCTAGATGCCGCTCTCGAGCACGCGCGGGAGGTACAGCCTGGACGTTTCACCTCGGCGGAGTTCAAGGGCGCGGTCCGCGCTCGCCTGCCCTAGGCACATGTCGATGAGGCCTGTCGCGAGGTTCTTTGCCGGTCCGGTGATGTTTGCCGCAGGTGTGAACCACTTCGTGAACCCCGCCTTCTACGAAGACATCATCCCAGTGGGCCTTCCCGCGCCGACGGCCCTCGTGTACATATCGGGCGTTGCGGAAATGGTGGGGGCCGCCGGCACGCTGCACCCCCGTACGCGTCGAGCCGCGGGGTGGTTCCTGATAGCAACGCTGATCGCGATCTTCCCGGCGAACATCTCCATGGCCCTGGATCCCGATCGTTTCGCGTCGATCCCGCGCTGGGCGCTGCTCGCGCGCCTTCCACTGCAGCTGTTGTTCGTGTACCTGGTGTGGGTCGCGACGCTCACCCGATCTGCGGCCGACGAGCCGCGGTCGCCGCGCGCGGAAACGGGCGCTTAACGCACGTTTCGGCACAAAGCGGGTGCCTCTGGTCGTTCGTCGGGTGAACGGCGAGCATGTCGGCTCCCGCGGCGGCTCGATCGGATGCTGGATCGCCAGCGCGGAAGCTCGCCCGACGTGGCCGCCACGTCGGGCGCGAAGCGCGTGCGTGTCGTGCGGATGCCCTGCTGCGTTCGGCCTAGTCGCCGGTTACTTCGCCCGTTCCTGTTTGCTCCGTCTCGCTGCGTTCGCTTCCCTCCGCGACCACCCCGGCCCACGCGGGGCACTGGGGCTGGAAGGAGCAAGACATGCAGTAGGGCGAGGGCCGCGTCCGCCAGTCGTTGGTCTGGACCGCCCGCTGGACCGCCTTCGCAAGCGCCCGCATCTGACGCTCGAACGCGAGCAACATGCGTTCGTTCGGGTTCAACGTCAACACAACGGGGTCGGCCAGGTACACCAGCCGGATCTCCCGCGGGATCACCCCGAAGGCCCTCCAGCAGACGAGCGCGTAGAAGCGCAGGCCGAAGAAGGCGGCGAGCTCGCGCGACTCCCCCGGAACGCGCCCCGTCTTGTAGTCGGTCAGCACCCACGAGCCGTCGTTACGCTTCTCGAGGCGGTCGATGATGCCGCGGAGCTGCACCTCGCTGAGGTTGTACTCGATCCACCACTCGAGCTCGCTCGCTTGCAGCGCCCGTGGGTCTTCTAGCTTGAAGTAGTTGCGAAGGAGCGTGCGCGCCTCTTTCAGCCACGACGCCTCTTCCTCCATCCCCATCCCGTTCGGGCGGAACTCGGGGTCTTCGCGCACCTGTCGCCACAGCGCGTCCAACAGCTCCTCGGCGCGATCGGGCGTCCGGCTGGGTGCCTGCTCGCTGAAGAGCCGTTCCAGCACGGCATGGATCAACGACCCTCGAGCGGCTGCACCCGACACCGGCTCCGGGAGGCGATCGACCTTCCTGAACTTGAAGAGCTGGGGACAGCTCTTGAAGTCGGTGACGCTGGAGGGAGAAAGCTTCAGATCCGCTTCATCCATGGCCAAACCCTAGGGGCGCTAGGGCGGCAGGAGGCGGATTTGCAGCTTATTTAGAGGCTGCCCAAGAACTCCGCCAGTGCGCCGTTGAAGGCCTCGGGAGCCTCCAGGTTCGACAGGTGGCCCGCTTCCGGAAGGACCACCAAGCGTGATCCGCCGATGTGCTCGTGCATCTTGCGAGAAGCCTCGGGAGGTGTTACGGCGTCGTTCTCGCCCACGATGACGAGCGTCGGAACGTCGATCGCTGCGAGCTCGGCCGAAGAATCAGGACGGTCCTTCATCGCCTGGAGAGCACCGACGAAACCGGCGGGAGGGTTGTCCATCAGCGCCCGGACCCGCTCAACCACGTCCGGCTTCTTCTCGTTCGTCGCCTCGCCGAGCAGTGCCTCGACGAGAGCTCCGATCAGCTCGTCCCGCCGCCCTTCGCGCACCATCGCCTGCTGCTTCGTGCGCTTCTCGATCGCCTCGGGCGGATCGGCCTCGGCCTTCGTGTCGGCAAGGACGAGGGCGGAGAAGCGGCCGCGGTCCCGGCGCAGACACTCGAAGGCGAGATAGCCGCCCATGGAGAGCCCGACGAGCACGACGCCGGCGAGTTGCAGGTGGTCGAGCAGCGCCCGCACCTCGCCGGCCCAGGTGCCGAGGCTGTAGCCGTCTTCGGGCGCGTCCGATCCTCCGAAGCCGGTGAGATCGGGCGCGACGAAGCGGAAGCGGTCGCCCAGGGACTCGATCTGTGGCTCCCACATCTGCGAGTTCAACGGGAACGCGTGGAGCAGCAACACCGGCGTGCCAGAGCCGCCGGTGTCGGTGTAGTGGACGTTTCTTCCGGCGACGCTGAACTGCGGCATGCGTGGGACCTCCCGGGAGCAGGTGACGATCCCGGGGAGGATAGCCCTAGCGCGACGAACAGCTCGAGACGGAGAAAAGCCCCCGGAGACTGGGCTCCGGGGGCCTCTCTGGGGCTGCTGTCGCCGCGGCTAGGCGGCCTTCACGGTGCGAGAGCTGGTGTCGCTGCGGTGGCCGAGCACCTCGCCGACGTGCTCGAACACCTTCGGCAGCGCGTAGCCCGCCGCGGCGATCATGAGCCCGGTGCCGATGTAGCCGAGCATCTCCGAGCGCACCTCGATGTTCCACTGAGCGAACAGCGAGAACTCGAGCGCCCAGGCCACGAGCGCGCCCAGCGCGATCGTCAGGATGGACTGGATCTTCGAGAGATCCACGTACTCGTTGAGCATGTCGACGACCTTGAACGTGCCGATCCCGAGAAGAACCACGATCCCGAACTCGTACATCTGAAGCACCTCCGTGTCCCCTTGGACGGCCATTCCGTCCGTGGCACACATTTAGACGTCGAGACGCAAAGACGGTTACAGGCCGAAAAATAGTCTGGCCGGACTATCGACGGAAGCGGCGCGCCCACCCACACTGGCTGCAGCGCGGGGGTTCAGTCGCATTCGCCGCCGCAGCCATCCGACGCACTGCCCACGCGTCGGAGACTCCCGCCCTATTTTCCTCTTAGGGCGTGCCGGTGGCGTCGCTCGCGGTCACAGGGAAGTCCGCGCGCGCGACCTCGATCTCGTCGAGGTAGAAGACGACGGTGTAGTCGGCGGCATAGTCGAACTTCAGATCGATCACCTCGTCTTCCAGTCGCTCGACGTGCTGCTCTGTCGGCGAATGGAGCTCCCGCGGCACGCTCTCGTAGATGGTGATCCCGCCCGGCCCCTCGATCTTCCATTGCTCGGTGAAGCTTCCGTGGTTCTCCGCCCAAGCCCTCAGTACCAGGAAGGCCCCGGCTTCGCCCGGCTCCTCGCGGAGCAGCACCCCGCTCTCCAAGCTCGGATGCACCTCTCCGCCCAGCATCACGAAGCGTTCTCTGTCGATCACCTTCGCGTAGACAAGCCTTGCTCCCACGGAGCCTCCTTTTCGTTGCTCGCTCATCGTTGCTCGCTCATCGTTGCTCGTAGACGTCGACCCTCACGTCGTGGTCGAGGAATTCTTTCCGCCACCTGTCGATGCCCATCACCTGCACCGGCGAAACGACTCCCCGCAGGTCGAAGTCGGTCTCGCTCATCCGCAACGCCCCCGCGCTCAGGAACTCCGCCGTGAGGCCGTACACGTCGCGCCCCGTGATCGCGACGTTTCGCCAACTGTCGCCGCCACGCGCTTCGGCCAGGATCGTCCACCGCCCTCTGGCGCGTTGCCGATCGTTCGGGCCCTCCGGCAACAGGTCCAGGATCCGGTCCGTGAGCTTCCGAACGGGTTCGCTCGAGGCCAGCTTCAGCATCGGGATCCCGACGCGCATGAGCGAACGCGACAGCGGGTCCGTCGTTACGTAGAGCTGCAGCGAGTGGAGATCGAGGTGCAGAGGCGCGAGATGCCCCTCCGCAAGCGGGAAAGACACCGCCGGCTTCGCTCCGAGCGGAGGCGGCATCGGCGCCCATCTGTTCTCCTCACCGGCCTTCACCCGCCGCACGCGTCCCTGTTCGAGCCAGGCGCCTTCGGCCGCGGCTATGCCGAAGATGGATCGAAGGGTTCCCCTGGAGCCGGAGCTGGGGAACGCGTACGTCAGCACCAGATCCGGTTGCTCCAACTCTCGTGTCGCAAGCGTCGCGGCCACGTCCCCGGGGACCTCGTCGAATCCCATGGCCGGAGCCATGGCGATGCCCGAATCGCGAGCCTCGTCCGCGCGCATCGCGATCAGCCGTTCGATGAAGGTTCCCTCACCCGTCGAATCGAGGTAATGGACGCGCGCTTGGAGCGCCGCCTCTACCGCCGTCCATCCGAGCTCGGAGAAGGGGCCGACACAGGTGATCATCACCTTCACGTCGCGGAGCGCCCGGGCCAGCGCGTCGACGTTTCCCACCGCGGCGACCCGCACCTCCGGGCCGCCGGTGGTCTCCGACAGCGTCTCGAGTTTGTCGCGGTCACGTCCCGCTATCGCGAAGCTCGCTCCGCGGCGCGCCAGTGCGTGCGCGGTGAGGCGGCCCGTGTAGCCGGTGGCACCGAAGAGCAGGATGTCCGGCATCGTCGGAGACTACCCACTACCCTTCGGCGGATGAGCGTCACGATCCATCTCGTTCGACACGGCGAAGTGGAGAATCCGAAAGGCGTCATCTACGGGCGGCTGCCCGGCTACAACCTGTCGGAGCGCGGACAGCGTCAGGCCGAAGCCGCGGCCGATCGTCTCGCGGCTGCCGACCTTGGGGCGCTATGGGCGAGCCCGCTGGAGCGCGCGCAGGAGACGGCGCAAGCGATCGCGGCGCGGCACCCGGGGTTGGAGATCGTCACCGACCAACGCATCATCGAGAGCGCGACGACGGTCGAGGGGGTCGGAAGGGACGTGATGGCCCTCCTTCGGTCGCCGAAGCACTGGTGGCACTTCCGGAATCCCTGGGGCCCGTCGTGGGGTGAGAGCTTCAGCGACATCAAAGCGCGGATGCTGGATGCGATAGAGGACGCGCGCAGTCAGGCGGGGGGACGCGAGCTCGCGATCGTCTCGCACCAGACGCCCGTGCTGGTCGCGCGCCTCGCTCTGGCTCGGCGTCGGGTCCCGCCGTGGCTCGCGTTCACCCCATGCGGAACCGGATCGGTGACGACGCTGATGCTGGAAGAGGGGAAGGTGTTGTCCGCCGCGTACTTCGCTCCGCCGATCTGAGACTAGTCGCCGACCCTCTCGTCTTGTTTCTCCTGGATGGTCTCGAGCAACGGCGAGGAACAGACGGGACACACCGGAGTGTCGTCCGCGTCGACGTACAGGGTGCGCTGGCAGGTCGAACAGAAAGCCTTCAACGTCATGAGGAAAAGGTAGCCTGCCTTGGTTGTTAAATCCACCCACGAGGGGGTCCTGGTTCTTGAGCGCGAGTTACGACGCGATCGTGATCGGTGCCGGACACAACGGGCTCATCTGTGGGAGCTATCTCGCCCGGGCGGGCTTGAAGGTCCTGATCGTCGAGCGCAGTGATCGCGTGGGGGGCGCCTGCGTCACCGAGGAGCTCTTCCCAGGCTTCCGTATCTCCACCGCGTCGTACTCGCTCTCGCTCCTCGTCCCCGAAGTGGTGACGGAGCTCGGCTTGAAGCTGGACGTGAGGGTGAAGGACCCGGAGCTGTTCGCGCCTTTCGACGAAGGCGGGGGGCTCACGCTGTGGCGCGATCCTGCACGACGCCGCGACGCGATCGCGGGGGTGTCGAAGAAGGATGCGGACGCCTACGAACGTTGGGACGCTCTGTGGCAAGAAGCCGCACGCGTGTTCCAACCGCTGCTCGCCTTCGCCGCCACCCGCAAGCAGGCGCGTCGTGCTTTCCGAGCGTCCGAGGTCGACAAGCTGTTCAACAAGACGGTCACCGGCTCGATCGCCGAGCTATGCGAGGAGTATTTCGAGTCGGACCTCATGCGCGGGCTGATGGCTTCGCAAGGGATCATCGGCTCTGCCGCCGGTCCTCGTACCCCCGGAACGGCATACATCTACCTGCACCACGCGTTCGGTCAGGCGGCGGGGGAGACGGGGCAGTGGGGGTTCGTGCGCGGCGGGATGGGTGCCATCACGTCACAGCTGGCGGACATCTTCCGCGCCGCCGGCGGTGAGATCCTCCTCGATTCCGAGGTGGCCAAGGTGAAGCCGGCCGCGAAGCGGCGCGCTGCCGGAGTCGTCTTGGCGTCCGGTGCGGAGATCGACGCGCCCGTCGTGTGCTGCAACGCGGATCCCAAGCGGGCGCTCAAGCTTCTGCATCCGTTCGAGCTTCCTAGGGAGTTCGTCGAAGACGTCGAGCTGCTTCCGACGCAGGGGACCGTCGTCAAGGTGAATTGCGCGTTGAGCGGGCTGCCAAGGTTCCGAGGCGTCGAAGGGGATGGCGCGGCACCGGGACCCGAGCATCTCGGCACCATCACGATCGCACCGTCCATCGATTATCTGGAGGAGGCCGCGCAGGCGGCGGGGCGAGGGGAGCCCGCTCCTCAGATGTTCTGCGAGGCCTGGATCCAAAGCGCCTCGGAACCCGAGCTCGCTCCCGAGGGGAAACACACCCTTTCGGTGTTCGCGCAGTACGCGCCGTACGAGCTCGCGCAGGGCAGCTGGGACGAGCGTCGGGAAGAGATCGGTGATCTCGTTCTGGCGGCCCTGGAGCGTCACGCGCCGGGCCTGACCGACCTCGTCGAGGCCAGGATGGTGCTCGGGCCGTCCGACCTCGAGGCGCGCTTCGGCCTTACGGGCGGCAACATCTTTCACGGGGAGCTGTTGCCGGATTGGTTGTTCGAGAAGCGTCCCGCGAACGTCTGGCATCGATACCGGTCGCCGGTGCCGGGTTTCTATCTCTGTGGTTCCGGAACCCACCCGGGCGGGGGCGTCTGCGGAGCGCCGGGCCGCAACGCGGCGCGCGCGGTCTTTGCCGATCTCACCGCGGATTCGGGGATAACGATGCCGACGCTGGACGAAGCCCGCGCTTAGAGCTGGTCTTCCTCCGTAGTCACGTTCGCCGGGTGCTTCCGAACGAGGTCCCCCGCCTGCAGCGGGCTCTCGGTCCCGATCTGTGCCAGTAGTTGCCCGACCAGGGCCTTCACACGCTCGAGCGTCGCGGAGACCGCCTCGATGCCCTTGTCCACGCGACCGGCCTCGAGCGACATCTTCGCGACCGTGAGGCCCTGCACGATCGTGTCGTTCAGCTCCAACGCCTGCTGCTGGCGAAGTTGCGCGTCGCGTAGCTCGAGGGCCGCGACCTCTGCCGCTTTGCGGTCGCTGATGTCTCGCAGGATGGCGAGGACGAAGCGATGCCCGTCTTCGGTCGTTTCGGGTATCGCGGTGAGCGTCAGCTCGACGGGGACCTCATGGCCGTCCTTGTGCAGGCCCATCAACTCCACCGCGGTTCCGGAGTCGATCAGATTGCCGGATCCGGTCTCCTGGAAGCGCGCGATCCCGGTCCTGTGCAGCGTGCGGAGGTTCTCCGGCACGAGCTCGTGCAGAAGGACGGCTCTCGCTTCCTCCTCGCTGTAGCCGAACAGCGTCTCGGCGGAGCTGTTCCACGCCACGATCCGTTCGGTGCGGGCGTTGGCGACCACGATCGCGTCGCGCACGTGCTGGAAGAGCCTCCCGATGCCGAGCTGCTCGAGGGTGATCTCCGGCTCATCCGACGCACTCGTCTGCACGGCGCCACTCTAACGACGGCAGCTGGGCGGGTTTGGGCGCGAGAGGGGGCGGGTATCCCTTCCGAGCAAGGGAACCAACCTAAAGAGGCCTTCGCCTCGGGAGGTGAGGAGCACAATGGGTATCGGAGCGAGCATCTTCCTGCTGGCGCTCGGAGCCATCCTGTCGTTCGGGATCAATGTCGACTCAGACGGTAGCGGAATCTTCAACATCGACACGATCGGCATCATCCTGATGGTCGTCGGAGCCGTCGGGATCCTCCTGTCGATGATGTTCTGGAGCAGCTGGGGTGGTCCCGGCGGCGCACGTCGCGACGAGCGGACCACCGTGGTCCGCGACCGCGAGCGAGACATCGTCTAAGCAGTAGCGCAACAGGAGCTGGTTGCAAGGGCCGCCCCTAGGGGCGGCCCTTACGCGTGCCCCCACGAAGCCCCATCCCTCCGGTTTTGAGCGCGCTCATGGTCGCTATCCGACCGTTCAGCCCTCAGAACCGCCCGCGGGATACTTCAGGAGCTGATCTCGATCGCGCCCCATTCAGCCCGCAGGCCCTGTCCGTGACAAGACACGCTGCCGTCCAGCTCTAGGTCCTTCTCGGTCATCAGGCCCAGGCCGAGCACGAGGGGGCCGAGGTCGTACTCCGGCAGCGCTTGCTCGCGCAGCGGCCGGCCGTCGGCCGTCCAGAGGATGCGGCGTTCCCGCGGCCGTATCGAGATCTCGTAGCGGTGGCCGCCGGCGCTCGGCAGCCGCGCCTCTGTGAATAGGGCCCAGTACTTCAGGGGCTCCAGGTCGGGGAGAGAGAGGCCCGGGAAGGGCAGGCGCGCGAACACGGCCGCGCAGAGGTCGTCTCGGCAGAAGACGTCGATCGCGGTTCCCGTCGAGAAGTCGAGACACAGGAACGACGCGAAACCGTCATAGATGTCTCCCACCCGGCACCCGCGTCCTTCCGCCGACATGTCGACCGCGAAGGTGACGCCGCTGCTCGGGACCTCGAAGGTCTCGGTCGAGAACAGCACGTGCTTCGCGTTGTCGAGGATCTGGACCTTGTCGTGAGCGTTCGTGAAGCGGGAAACGCCCGTGCGGAGCCGGCCGTTCTGGACGATGCTGACCGCGTCGGGCTCGCGGAGCCGTCTCAGGCTGCCGTCGCGCAGTGGGAACTCCCCGATGCGCCAGGCGGGCTCCGGCTCCAACAGGGAGTCGAAGCCCGCGTAGACGCGGGTGTTGCTTACCTGTTCCAGGTAAGCGCGTTCTGGAGCATCTGGTAGCCCGAATAGGTCAACGCATAGTCCGCCAGTCCGAACGGGTGGTCGAACTTGTCGACGGGCATCGGCAGCAGGCCTCCGATGATCCGGATGCGCCCGCCGTAGAACCTGATCTCTCCGAACGAGATCTTGGAGGTGTCCCCGGTCGTTGCCACCGCGCGCTGCTTACCTCTGGCTTTCTTCCACGCGTCGGCCGTGACGTGCCACACCGGGGCGTTGAACGCGTCTCTGTCCTCTGGGGTCTGGATGGCCATCCCGATGGGCACCGGCTCGTACGTCTGGCGGCGCCGGTTCTCGTCTCCGGACTGTCCCTCTGCGGCGCCTGGCTGGTTGATCTTCCTGGCGAGCGGGTCGCCGTACGTCTCTTCCTTCTTACGCGTCGCGAAGTTCACGTAACCGGCGTAGTGCTTGTCCACGCCGAAGCCCTTGGCGACGCCCAAGGGACCAAGCATCTTCACGGCCTTGTCCGTGAGTACCAGGTTCCCGTTGCGTCGCGACACCCACTTGCGGAGCTTCCGCGCCAGCTTCGGATAGACCTTGTTCGTCACGACGATCGTGTCGAGTTTCTTCCAGCCGTTGCGGGCGGCGATCTGACTGGGGCGGAGCTTCACGAGTCCCGGTTTCGCGAAAGGCTTGAGGTCCTTCCAGAAGTTCATGTTCGTGACGCGATAGCCGATCTGGCCCGGGTCCGGCCAGCCCTTCTCCTTCGTGAAGTCAACCTCTGCGTCGTAGATGTCGGTGGGCGACGCGCCCTCGATGCGGACCCGGTAGCGGCCGGGCGTCGGCAGGTTCGCGTGCAGCGCCTGGCCCGCCTGGACGTAGATCGCCGACTGGTTGTAGTAGGAGTTCACGACC
>JADDQX010000076.1 GCA_016781115.1 Actinomycetota bacterium
GGTGCGGCCGCGCATGCGGTCGAACTGGTGGGACTCGGGAAACCCACCGCCTTGGCTCCAGTCCCGGGGCACCACGTCGCCGAAGAGGACAACCTTGGGTGGGCGGCCGGCCGTGACGTCTAGCTCTCCCGCGATCGTCCGGTCGTCGAGAAACCACTCGGCGCTGTACTCGCCGGGCTGGACGCCGGGGTTCGGAATCCTCGCGGCCATCACCGCATGATGCACCGACCGGAGCGACGAGGTGGCCCGGGTTCCTCTCGAGAAGCAGTCAAACCCGCACGGCTACCGTTGAGGCGATGGGAGCCGGCGACTGCACGTGCTCGTCGCCGCAGGCGGAGCGGACGGGCCAGCAGTGGCGTTGCCCGAACTGTCAGATGCTCTGCGAGGTCGAGGGCCAGCCGGAGTTGAACAATGCCCGGTGGGTGGAACGGGGCACGCCCTACCGCCTTGACCGGTGACCGGCCGGCGAGGAGCGGCCGGCCGGCGCGTGGTCGCCACGACGTGCGCCAAGCCGCCAGGGCACCTCGTACGATCGACCCATGCCCCCGGCGTGTCGAACGCCTGTTCGGTACACTACCCGGTTCGTGGGAGGCTCTGCGTGAAGGTCGCGGATGATCGCGTTCGATCTGGTTGAAGAGGTCCAGGACGGCGACCACACCTTCGCCGTCTACGACTGCCGGGATGGCGACGACGGCTCGATGCTCGACGTCCTCATCAAGCTGGTCCGGGAGCTGTACGTGGACCCGGAGCGGCTGCAGGAGGTGCTGACCGCGGCGATGAGTGACGCCGCGGGCGTCGCCGACCCTGATGCGATCAACGAGGCGATCCAGCGGACCCTGGCGGCGGCGATTCCCGAACCAGGAACTCACCCCATCCCCCACCTCGATGTGGCGCGGAACGAGCTTGCCGAGGCCCTCGCCCACGTCGCCCTCGCCGAACTTCACGGCACGGTCATCCCCGCCCCGCGGATTCGCAACAAGGAGGTGCCGAAGCAGCCGGCTCGTGGCCGCGACCTTCTGGGTCTCGACGATGACCCGCTGGTCGCCGTCATCGGTGAGATCAAGGCGTCGTCTGAGGCCGCGAGCCCGCCGGCCGTGATCGGGTCTGGCGACACTTCGATGCGGGGCGAGTTCCTCACCTTCCTCGGCATCGAGGACGCGGTACTCACGGAGCTGAACTGGGCTCTGAAGCACGCGAAGCCTGAGCACCATGGCCTCATCGCCCGGGCGATCTTGGCGCACGTGGCGAACAACCTGCCGTTGTGCGCGGCTCCGGTGCTCGTCCGTCCGGCCGCGCACCGCGGCGGCGACGACTTCGGTACCTTCCGCGACAACCCCTGCGAGTTCGCGCCTGCACGCGTCCGGTTCTCGATCCTCACCGTCGATGAGGAGCTGGACGCGCTCGCGAAGACTGTGTACGACGGAGCGCGGGCATGAGCGACCTCTCCCCTACTGCGCCCGTCGACGGTCTCACAGCCGAAGCTGTGGAGGAGCTGCTTCAGGCGCAGGGCCTGGACGACATCGTCTCCCTGTCGCGGCGGATCTCCGTGTTGCAGGAGATCACCCGGGAGAGCGAAGCGGTCGAGGCCGATGATGAGGGTGCCCGGTCGCGCCTCGCTCAGGCACTGGAGCGTCTTGCGCTGACGCTCCGTGACCCAGCCGGCCGCCGCCGGTTCTTCGACGAAGCGTTCATCTGTCGTCGAGCGCAGGACTCCTCCGGTCTCGCGGTCGAAGCCCGCCTCGCGCACCTCCTGTGCCTGACCGCCGACGCTCTCGTCGCTGACCGGCGGGCCGAGTTGGTGATGCTCCTCCGCGAGATCCCCGCGGACGCGCTGGACCTCCCCGATGGGATTGCGTGGCGGTCGGAGTTGCTCCTTCGCGTGGCCCGAGCGTTCATCGTGATGGCTCGTCGGTCCCACGGCTGGGACGACGTGACGGCGGCCGCACAGGAGATTGGCCGCCTTCGCGAACTGCAGTCGACGCGGGAGACGAGCACTCTCGACGACGCCACGCCGGACCAGCTGTCCGTGCTGGTTGGTCTCTACAACCTCGCCCGGATGGTTGATCTTGTCGCGACCTACCTGGTCTCCGGCACTCCCGGTGACGCTGCCGTACGGTTGGACCGGCATCACGCCAACGTCACCGAGATCCTGGAGCTGGAGCCGGATCCAGGCCTGGAGCACCTCGCCGACCTTCTCCATGTTGGCCTTCGAGCGCTGATCGACGGGAGCGTCTGGACGGTGACCCGCGGCCTCGGCGCTCGGATCGGAGCGTTCGTCCAAGGACTGGCCAACCAGGAACGGGAGAACCCGGTCCTGGAACTCTGGCCGAGCCAGCGGACGGCTCTTCGATCCAGCCTGCTGGACCCGGCGAAGCGCGCCCTGGTCGTGCAGATGCCGACGTCTGCTGGAAAGACGTTGGTCGCCGAGTTCGCGATCGTGCAGGGCCTAGCGTTGAACCCAGAGTCGACCGTCGCCTACGTCGTGCCGACCCGGGCGCTGGTCAACCAGATCACTCTCCGGCTTCGAACGGACCTGGCGCCCCTCAGCATGAAGGTCGAGGCGGCGGTGCCCGTCTTCGAGCTGGATCCCGTGGAGGACACCCTCCTCCAAGGAGACCGCATCGACGTCCTCGTGACGACGCCCGAGAAGCTGGACCTGCTGCTTCGGCAGGAGCACCCGTCCGTCGCGGACGTGGCACTGATCGTTGCTGACGAAGCACACAACCTCGGCGACGGCGACCGAGGTGCCCGGCTGGAACTGATGCTCGGCGCCTTCAAACGTGAGCGGCCCAACGCGCGGTTCCTACTGCTCAGCCCGTTCCTGCCGAACGCCAAAGACTTGGCGGCGTGGCTCGGGGATGACCCCGACGCGACAGTGTCCGTCAATTGGAAGCCGACTGAGTTGGTCACCGCTGCAGCGCAGTGGATCAAGCCACGGTTGAAGCCGTTCGAGCTTCAGCTCACGACCCTGCCGACAGCGCACTTCGTGGAACTGGACAGCGAAATCCACATCCCCATGGGCGTCGCGACGCCTCAGCGACCGACGAGGTCGAAGGGTGGCGTCTCCGTGTCCGCAGCGATGCGGCTCGCGGAGCGCGGCACCGTTCTCCTGCTGTGCCGAGGGCGGGGCACCGCCGAGGAGCGGGCTGCACAGATCGCAGCGGAGCGTCCTGAGAAGGAGCTGTCCGTTCTCGGGCAGGCAGTGGTTGCTTATGCCGAGTCCGAGCTGGGCCGCGAGCATCCGCTGCCGAAGCATCTCCGTCATGGGGTGACGTACCACCACGCAGGGCTGTCGCACGATCTCCGTTACCTCCTGGAGCGCACGATCGATGCCGAGGACGTGAACATCATCTGCGGAACGACGACGCTGGCGCAGGGCGTGAACTTCCCGATCGCAAGCGTCATCGTCGAGACGCTCCAGAAGCCGAAGGACCCAACGGGATGGCAGGAGCTCAGTTTCGCCGAGTTCTGGAACATCGCGGGCCGAGCAGGTCGTGCGCTTCGCGACCGGCTCGGGCTGGTCGTGTACCCGGCCACGAACGGGGACGAGCTTAAGGACTTCCGCGACTACATCCGGAACGACGCCCAGGCGCTGTCGAGCGTCCTCGTCGAGGCCATGGCTGGCGTCAATGCTGCCGCCGAAGAGTTCAACCTCAGCTTCGTCCGGAATCACAGGGCGATGGCCGTGTTCACCCAATACCTCGCTCATGCCCTGCGGGTTGCCGGCTATGAGAACGCACGGGCGGAGATCGAGGACATCCTCCGCTCGTCACTCGTGTACCACCAGACCCTCGCGGATGACCCCGGGCTGGCCCGAGAGCTGATCACACTCGCGCGTCGGTACCTCGACAGTGTCCGTGGCAAGAACGCTGGTTACCTACGCCTGGCCGATGGCACAGGGTTCTCGTTGTCGTCGGTTGACAACCTCTATGCCCGGCAGCGGTCGGAACACCGGGAGTTCGAAGATCCGCGGTTCTGGGAGCCGAGCAGCCTGTTCTCGCAGAACCTCGACAACCTCGAAGGTCTGATCTCGGTGCTCGGTGACGTCCCTGAGTTGACGCTCGGCCATCGAGAGAGCGGCCCGTTCAATCCTCGAGTCGTCGCGGGCGTTGTGACCGACTGGACAGCGGGCGCGACCGTGGATCAAATCGCGGACCGATGGTTTTCAACCGCTGAACCGGACGCCGACAAGCGTCGCCGACTTGCCGGCCACTACCTCTACAGCAAGCTGGTGGGCCAGGTGCCGTGGGGGATGGGAGCGGTGCAGCGACTCGCACTTCCAGACGAAGAGGCGCTTCAGGCCGTCGGCCACGTCCCATCACTTGTGTTCTACGGAGTCCACACCAGAGAGGCAGCGGCTCTGAGGATGGCGGGCGTTCCCCGTATCGCGGCCGAGGGTCTCGGGGCGCAGTGGGCCGCAGAGGGAAACGCCCCTGCAGCCAGCTTCGACAGCCTCAGGACCTGGTTGGCAGGACGGACGACATCCCAATGGGCCGCAGCGATGCCCGCAGATAGCCCACTCGATGGCGCGGGCTGTCGGCAGGTCTGGTCAGTGCTTGCCGGAGTGCAGCCGAACTAGCGCAGTCGTCAACACTCTCCGGCTTCCGTCAGCAGGGACCTGACGGGGCCCGGGGAGGATGGGCGGCCTGGGCCCGGCGCTCACGCAGCTCGCCGTGGGAGCGCAGGACCCTGTACATGGTGGAGATGGAGGCCAGGTGGCAGTTCTCGTCGAGCAGGATGGCCCACACCTGGGCCGGCGGGAGGTCGCAGAAGCGGGGCGAGCGCAACTGGTCCATGGTTCGACCTCTGCGTCGGGCAGGGCGTTGGCCGGCGCCGGGCGAGGGGTTGGCGGCCCAGCTTGGGCGGCTGACAACGCCCCTAGTCGGTGGCCTTGGACTTGCCGGCCGCCCGGCAGGCGGCGCCGGTGCGGGGAACATGGTCACCCGCCGGCGCCGGCCCTTGGGCAGGTCTCTTGAGCGTTGAGCGGGTACAGGGCTAGGAGCCTTCCTTCGGTTCTCCTCCCGATGTGCCGACTGACTCGACGCAGGAGTTCCTCCCCCGGCGGCGGCCGACACGCTGTCGAGGTTGTCGGAATCTGCCCCGTCGGGGCCTCGCAGACGAGGCGGCTCGTGGACGAGCGAGCCACCTCCAAAAACTTGCAGTCACGAGGCCGGCCACTCCTCATGACCCAGTGGGGCGTCGTTGAGATGGTCACGTCGGGCACGCCAGTCGGGCATGAAGCGGTCCATGAGCTTCGTGAACCGTTCTCCGTGGCCACGTTCGAGCAGGTGGGTCATCTCGTGGACGGCGATGTACTCGAGGCTCTCCGGGTGCTTCTTGGCGAGTTCGGCGTTGAACCAGATGTGTCCGCCCTCGCGGTTGCAGGAGCCCCACTTAGTCTTCATGCGCCGGATGGTCCAGCGTCGGACGGTTACCCCGAGGGCTGGCTCCCACTTGGCGATCACGTTGGGGATCGCTCGGCGGAGCTGCTCGCGGTACCAACGGTCGAGCAGCTCGCGCCGTGGCTCCGTTGCGGTTGCCGGCGCGACGTAGAGAAGCAGCCGGTCACCGTCCACTTCTATGTGGCCTCGGCCCGGACGCTCGATAACCCTGAGGCGGTACCGGTTGCCCCAAACGTAGTGAGACTCGCCGTTGACCATCTCGCGCTGGGACTGTCGGTCTGCGGCCTGTAAGCGGTCGCGCTCACGCTTTATCCACGGCAGTCGCTGCACGAGTGCGAGTCGTACTGCGTCGTCGTCGAGCCGCAGCGGTGCCGCGACGCGTACCCGTCCCACTGGCGGGTACACGCCGATGTGCAGGTTCTTGATGTCCTTGTAGATGACGTCGACGTCGATGCCCGCGACCGTCAGGTACGCGCTAGCGGTACTCATGGCGCGCCCTCAGAAGGTCCATGAGTTGCTCGATGACTTCGTCCTTCTGGAGGTCGTCGTAGTGGACCCGGATGACGTTCCATACGGCGTTGCGGACCTTCTTCTCCTTCAGCGGGTTTCCGACCCACGAGTCCGGTTTGGACTCCCGCACCGCCTTGTCGACCTCGATCGCGAGGTTGTGCTCCGGGTAGAAGAAATCCACGAGTGCGCGGCGGGCGCCGTTGTCGGCCCATGCGGGGTACGTCGTGTCTGACTCACCCTTGCCGACCTTGGCGGCGTGATCGAGGAGCTTGCCGAGGTAGTCCTTGTAGTCCAGCGAGCCCTTGCGCCGCTCTTCAAGGATGGCATCGAGAAGCTCAGACATTCGGTCGTAGTACTTGGGGTTGAGCGGCCGCTCGTCGATGATCACCTTTCGGATGTTGTTGGTGATGGTCTCAGCGACGGCCTCGGGGTTCTTCTTGATCCCGTCGGGGAGCTTGTTCACCGCCCCAGCGCCGAGCTTGACGATCAGCTGGACGAGACTGGTGTCGCCGAAGTTCGAGATCACCTCAGACGGATCGGCGCTGATGTAAGTGTCGAGTAGGCGGCGCATGCCGGCTTCGTACTGCTTGAAGTCGACGTTCTCGCCGGAGCCGAGCTTCACCTCGTCGCGGACGTTCGCGTAGTGGGCGACCTCACTCTTGATCGCGGCAGCTTCCCCCGCGGTGTACCCCGCCGCGTCCATCTCGTTGGCGAGGTTCCCGTAGGCGCGGGTCAGCGCGGCAACGGCCTTGTACAGCTCGACCCGCTTGGGCTCGTTGGCCTTGAGCTGCTCGGCGTTGCCTTGCTCGGCGGCGCAGAAGTACCGCTGGTACTGCAGGGTGTTTTTCGGTGGCTCGACCGGCTCGCACAGGGCTCGGATGCGTTCGAGGGCCTCGTCGAGGTCCTGGCGGGCCTTCTCGACCCGGTCGGTGAGCAGCCCCTCGATGTCGGCCTTCTCGTAGCCGTCCAGTGCTTCGCCGGTGTAGTCCGTGATCGCCTTGTTGAGTGAGTTGAACAGGTCGCGGTAGTCGACGATGTACCCGTAGTCCTTGTCGTCACCGTCGAGTCGGTTGACGCGGCAGATGGCTTGGAACAGGCCGTGGTCCTGCATCTTCTTGTCGATATACAGGTACGTCGCGCTCGGGGCGTCGAACCCGGTGAGCAGCTTGTCGACGACGATGAGCAGACGCATCTGGCCCGGGTTGTTAACGAACTGCTCCTTCACCTGCTTCTCGAACAGCTCGACCTTGCTCACGGCTGAGTCGGCTGGTTCGTTGAAGTGGTCCGCGAGCATCTGCCGGTAGATCTCGTACTGGCGCAGCCGCTCGGTCGCTCCCTCGCCGGAGTCTTCCTTGGCGATGTCACCGGCCTGTGGGCTGTACGAGGTGACGATGGCGCACTTGCCCTTGAAGCCCGCCTGGCAGAACAGCTCGTAGAACTTGCAGGCCTGGTAGATGCTCGACCCGACGAGGATTGCGTTGCCGCGGCCGTCCATCAGCCGAGGTTTGGTCTCCATGTCGAAGAGGATGTCGTCGACAATCTGTCGGGCGCGTGGCTCGGAGCTGACGACCTTCTGCATCGTGCCCCAACGCTTCTTCAGCTCCGCCTTGGACAGGTCCGTCATGCCCTTGGTCTTGGCCTCGAACCACGCGTCGACCTTCGCCGGGGACGTGAGGTCCTGGTCGATGGTCCGAGCCTCGTAGCGCAGGTCGAGTACGACGCCGTCCTCGACGGCCTCGTCGAACTTGTAGGTGTGGATGAACGAGCCGAACGTCTCGATGCTCGTTTCCTTGTCCTTCTTCAGCAGCGGTGTCCCGGTGAAGCCGATGAACATGGCTTGCGGCAGGAGCTGCTTCATCGCTGTGTGCATCTTGCCGGACTGGGTCCGGTGAGCCTCGTCGACGAAGACGAAGAGGTTTCCCTTGGCCTTGAAGTTGGCTGGCAGCTTGGCCTGCAACTCAGCGACGAAGTCAGCCTCGGATTCGTCGCGCTCCTGTTCGTCCTCCGACCCACGGAACTTGTGGATCAGCGAGCACATCAGCCACGGCTCGCTTTGGTTGATCGTGGCGAGCAGGTCGCCTCCGCTGGTCGTGCGGTAGATCTCCTCGTTGACACCGTTGAACACGCCTTCGATCTGTTCGTCAAGCTCCGTACGGTCGGTGATCAGGAGAACCCTCCCGTTCTTCTGGTGCTCCCGGATCCACTTGGCCAGCCACACCATCGTCAGGGACTTGCCCGAGCCCTGCGTATGCCAGATGATCCCGCCCTCGCGCTGCTTCACGCGCTCCTGCGCCGCCTTCACCCCGAAGTACTGGTTGGGACGGCACGTCTTCTTGATGCCGGCGTCGAAGACGATGAAGTCGTGGATGATCTCGAGAAGACGCTCCTTCGCGCACATCTGCGCGAGGGCCTGATCAAGCCAGTCATCGACGCCGGCGGAATCGGCATCGATCCGCTCGCGCGTCTTTGGGTCGACCTCGGATGTCAACCGCCACTGAAGCCAGTACTTCTCGGGCGTATCGATCACCGCATAGCGCAGGCCCTCAACATCGTTGCCTGCCATGACTAGCTGCACCGTGGTGAAGAACGGCCGGATGAAGTGCGTTGTCTGGTTCCCGATCGTCTGTCGAATGCCCTCTGACACCGCAACCTTCGATCGCTTGAGTTCGATGGTGCAGACTGCGATGCCGTTGACGTAGAGGACGAGATCGGGTCGCTTGGTGTGCTGGCCCGCCACTGTGACCTCCTCGGCTAGGCCGAAGTCATTGTTCTCCGGGTGCTCCCAGTCGATTAACCACACGGTTTCGGTCTGCTCACCGGCACCCGGCTTGATCTTCACGCCATAGCGGAGGAGCCGGTACACATCCTGGTTCGCCTCGTATAGGGCACGACCACCGCCGAGCGACGCCTCGCTCCTAAGCCGGTCGACAGCGCGATCAATCAGACTGTCATCGAAGCCACGCTTGCGCAGGTTCGTCGTGAGCAGATCGACCTCGACGTTGAAGTTGCCGTCGCGGTCCTGCAGGTTGCCGCGATACTCGTAGTCGAGCCGGTCGCGGAACAGCCGCACGACGCGGTCCTGCGTCTTGCGCTCGATCTGGCCGACGTTGCTCATATCGGTCATGCTGAAAACTCCTCGAGAGGCAAACGGGTGCGGCCGGTCAGCAGCTCCTGCACCATGCCTGTCTTCGTTCCCCGAGCCTTAGCCATCCGGCGCTTCAACACGTCGATCTCATCGTCGCAATCGGTAATGACTGAGGAGATTGCTCTTTGTTCCGCAAGATCAGGAACGTCTAGCTCTTGCTTGCTGTACTCCGAGATCCAGTACCGCTTGTGGTCGCCAAGCGGGAAGTCGAGCAACTGCATGCGTTCGTAGATGAAGCGCAAGTCGACCTCTGATCGGGCGCTCAGGATCTTCATCGCCGACGACTTCGCCTTGAAGTCGAAATCGACGAACTTGGAGTCGGTCGTGAAGTCGTCGAAGATGATCACGGGGTGATCGGTGTAAATGCCGTGGGTCTCGTTCGTGTAACCTAGGAGGAATGTCTTACCCGCAGTGAGCACGGGTGTTCTCCCCGCCTCAAGCTGCTTCGTTGTCTGAACCAGGTAGCGACCAGGCTGCTCGTAGCTCAACATGTCGCCGAGTCGCCGCCTATGCCACTCGCCGGTGAAGCCGGGGAGGCGGGTTTTGCCGGTCAGGAGCTGCTGCATCATGCCCTGCTTCATCGCCCGCTTCTTCGCGATCATCCGCTCGGTGGCGGCGATCAGACCGTTTGCATCGTTGAGAGCGCATGCGATTCGCGCCTGTTCGTCGGCATCGAAAACTGGCACGTCGAGACGCTTGAGCATCGTTCCGGTCACCAGCGGCTGGCCGGATCCGTAGACCAAGCGGTTAAGGTTCATGTACTTCAGGAACTCGGTGAGGTATGTGGCGTTCACGCCAGGCTTTGGGCGGATGACCAGCGTGTTGTCAGTAACACCGTAGATACCATCGACCGCATACACCGACCCGGCGTTGGCGCCGACCCGGGCGACAAGGATTGATGACCCCTTGAACTCCGCTCGGTTAGTCGCGCCGATTCTGCCCGTGGAGCCATACAACGGATATCGGCCGTTAGGACCCGCGAGGAAAC
>JADDQX010000077.1:0-9372 GCA_016781115.1 Actinomycetota bacterium
GAAGAGATGGGCGCCGGACCTGATGAAGGAACCCCTGCTCCGCAGGATCGACTCGCTGTTCCCGCTGTGGGCGGCTCTCTCTTTCGTGGGCCCGGCGATCGCGGGGCTCGCCATCACCCAGAGCTGGTCGGGCGCGGCCACTGCGTTCCTGTGGGGTGGGCTCGTCAGGATCTTCTTGCTGCACCACGTCACCTGGAGCGTCAACTCCATCTGTCACTTCTACGGGAAGAGACCGCACGAGACCACGGACCACAGCACGAACAACTGGCCGCTCGCGCTGGTGAGCTTCGGTGAGTCGTGGCACAACAACCACCACGCGTTCCCGACGTCTGCCGTGCATGGTTTCGAAAGACGCCAGATCGACCTGACCGCGGGTGTGATCGGCGGCCTAGAGAAGGTTGGGCTCGCGTGGGACGTGAAGGGCGTGACGGAGAAGCGTTTGCAAGGAGCCGGTGCGGTCGACTAGACATTCGCGCGTGACCGAGGCGAAGCGCGTGCGGATGACGGGTCAGCAGCGACGCGCACAGCTTTTGGATGTCGCACGTTCTCGTTTCGCGTCGAAGGGCTTCGAGGCAACCTCGATCGAGGAGATCGCTCAGGCCGCAGGTGTGTCGAAGCCGGTCGTGTACGAGCACTTCGGCGGCAAAGAGGGCATGTACGCGGTCATCGTCGATCGAGAGGTGCAACGGCTGCTCGATCGCATCACCGAAGCTCTCGACGGCACTACTCCTCGCGAGCTGCTCGAGCAAGCGGCGCTCGCCTTCCTCACCTATATAGAGGAGGAACCGGATGGCTTCACCATCCTGGTACGGGACTCACCGTTGCCGTCGTCGTCCGGGACCCTCGCGAGCGTCATCGGCGACATCGCCTCGCAGGTGGAATACGTCTTGGTGAACCAGTTCAAGAGCCGTGGCTTCGATGTGAAGCTCGCGCCGCTCTACTCGCGAGCGCTGGTTGGGATGGTGGGCCTGGTGGGGCAGTGGTGGCTGGTCGCCGGCAAGCCCGGCCGCAAGGTCGTCGCGGCTCACCTCGTGAACCTCGCGTGGAACGGGCTGAAGGGACTCGAGCAGGACCCGCGGCTCGTGGTGAAACCTCGCCGCTCGGAGGCCTGAGGGCGCCGGGGTCTAAGTCGAGAGGTAGCGCTCGGCCGGCACTAAGCTGTCGGCCCGATGGTGATGGAGCGCTTCCGCAAGACCGACAGCCAGCCGCCGAAGGGCGAGAAAGCCAGCCCGAAGGGCCCGCCGGGGCCGGACCCGGCGCGGCAACGCTGGACAACGCTCGCCTGGATCGTCGGCAGCCTTCTTCTCTTCTCGTTCCTGCAGGGGGGCTTGGGCTCCTCTTCAGCCACGGAGCTGTCTCTGTCGGAGCTGTTGGCGCGGGTCGAAGCGGGAGAGGTCAAAGAAGCGACGATCTCCGAGACGACCGTCGAAGGCGTACTGAAGCCCGCCGGCGAGGGCGCGGCCGAGGAAGAGTTCACCACCACGCTGCCGCCCGCGTTCGAGACCGAGCAGCTCTTCCAACGTCTCGATGAGGCGGGTGTGGACGTCAGCGGCGCGCAGCCGAGCGCGTTCAGCGGGATCCTCGTGTCTCTGCTACCTCTCTTCTTGATCGGCCTCCTCTACTACTTCTTCATCTTCAGACGCTTGCGCAACCTCGGTGGCGGTGCCGGGGGTCCACTGTCCCTCGGCAAGAACAAGGCGAAGTTGTACGACCGCACGGACATGAAGACGACCTTCGAAGACGTCGCGGGCGTCGACGAGGTCGAGACGGAGCTGGCGGAGCTGGTCGACTACCTGCGCAACTCTGACAAGTTCAAGAAGGTCGGTGCTCGGATCCCGAAGGGCGTCCTTCTGGTCGGGCCGCCGGGGACCGGCAAGACCCTGCTCGCTCGAGCTGTGGCGGGTGAGGCTCAGGTTCCTTTCTTCTACATCTCGGCGTCGGAGTTCATCGAGCTGTTCGTCGGGCTCGGCGCGGCGCGGATGCGCGACCTGTTCCAACAAGCGCGGGAGCGCGCTCCCGCGATCGTGTTCATCGACGAGATCGATGCGATCGGCCAGTCGCGGTCGGGGGCCGCGGGCTACCAGATGGGCTCGAACCAGGAGCAAGAGCAAACGCTGCAACAGCTGCTGACCGAGATGGATGGATTCGAGGCCAACACCGGCGTCATCATCGTGGCTGCTTCGAACCGGCCGGAGGTGCTGGACCCCGCCTTGCTCCGGCCGGGCCGGTTCGACCGCCAGATACAGGTGAACCTGCCCGAGGTGAAAGGGCGCGAGCAGATCCTCGAGATCCACGCTCGTGACGTGCCTCTAGAGCCGGGGGTGGAGATGAAGGTGTTGGCGCGCCGCACGCCCGGCTTCTCGGGTGCGCAGCTGGCCAACGTCATCAACGAAGGAGCGCTGCTCGCGGCGCGGCGGGGCAAGGCGACGGTCGGCATGCTCGAACTCGAAGAAGCGATCGACCGGGTGGTTGCTGGGCTCGAGCGCCGTTCGCAGGTCCTCACCGATAAGGAGCGCAGGCTCGTCGCGTTCCACGAGCTCGGTCATGCGCTGGTGGCGTACTTCGTGGACCACTCCGACCCCGTCCACCGCATCTCGATCATCCCGCGCGGGATCGGCGCGCTCGGCTACACGCAGCAGTTGCCGGAGGAGGAGCGCTATCTGATGTCGGAGCCGGAGCTCCACGACCGCATCGCGGTGCTCTTGGGAGGCCGGGCGGCGGAGGAGACGGTGTTCGGGTTCGCCACCACCGGAGCGCAGGATGACCTGAAGAAGGCGACGGAGATCGCCCGCCGCATGGTGATGGAGTTCGGGATGTCGCCGCGGGTCGGCCCGATCAACATCGCAGACAACGGTCCTCGGTTCCTGTCGCCGTCGTTCCGTCGCACAGAGGAGGTCTCCGACGAGACCGAAGTAGCCATCGACCGCGAGGTGAAGAGCATCTTGATCCAGGCTCAGCAGCGGGCGCGCGGCATCCTCACCGAACATCGGGCGGACCTGGACGAGTTGGCGCAGCTCCTACTGGAGAGAGAGAACCTGTCCGGGCGCGACCTCGCGACGCACTTCGAGGGCCGGCTCCAGACAGAGGAGCTTCCGACCGAGGCAAGCAGGGCCTAGCGCGGCCACCGCTCGTCCTCGGCCGTGGCCACGAGCGGCAGGCGAATCCTAGTCCCGCGCGCGAAAGAGGCCCCGGGTGACCCGGGGCCTCGAGAAGCGTCTAGGCGTGTGTCAGCCGCCGGTTGAGATCACCTCGACGAGACGGCCGATGTCGTCATCCTCTGCGTTCTTGGCGACGTCTGCCTGGCTCACGATGCCGACGAGGTCGTGGCCGTCGATGACGGGGAGACGCCGGACCTTGTGGTCTGCCATCGTCTGGATCGCCAGCTGGATCGAGTCGTCTGCGCCGATGGTCACCGGCTTGCCCTGTCCGAGCTCTCCCGCCTTCGTCGTCGCCGGGTCGCGACCCTCGGCCAGCACCTTTACGACGATGTCGCGGTCGGTCAGCATCCCCTTCAGGCGGTTGTCCTCGCCGCAGATCGGCATCGAACCCACGTTCAGCTTCGCCAGCATCTTCGCCGCGTCCAGCACCGTGTCGTTCTCGCCGATGCACTCCACCCCCGGAGTCATGATGTCGCGCGCCTTTTTGGCCACTCGCTGCCTCCTTCTCTAGCCTCGTGTCGTCCCTGGTGCCTTTCCCCGTTCGGCCGCCATCTACGCACCCAGCGTGGAAGCGGAGCCACACGTTTCACAGGCGAATACCCGAGGTGGTGGCGGGGTAAGACCGGCGCATGATCAAGCTCATCGCGCGCCTACTGACCTTCAAGTTCGTCGTATCCGGGCTCCGCTCCCGCCAGGGCGGCGCGCCTCCTTCTGGACCGGTGGCCCGGTCTGCGTCCGGCAGAGCTTCTTCGCCCTCGCGTCCGGCCAGCGCGGGTTCCGACCGGTCTGAGCGGGATGGCGACGGGGGCGGGATCCCCGTGCAGGGAAAAGGAGGCTCCGGCCCCGACTCGCCGCTGGATCTCGAGCCTCATGACTGGAAGGCCACCGCCAAGCGAACGGTGAAGGAGATCAAAGACGACCGCATCACGCTGATCGCCGCGGGCATGGCGTACTACTGGTTCCTCGCCCTCTTCCCGGCGGTTATCGCCGCGATCGGCGTCCTCGGCTTGATCAGCGCCCCCGCCGCGACCTACGAGTCGATCGAGTCGTCGGTCCGAAGCGCTCTTCCGGCAGGAGCCCGCGACATCATCGTGCAGGCGATAGAGAACGCTCGCAACCCCGAGAACTCCGCCCCGTTGGCCGCCGCGCTGATCGGTATTGCCGTGGCGCTGTGGAGCGCGTCGTCCGGGATGGTCGCGCTGCAGAAGGGCCTCGATGTCGCTTACGACGTGCCGGAGGAGCGGAAGTTCGTGAAGGCACGCCTAGTCGCGTTCGCTCTGATCATCGCAACGGGTTTGCTCGGAGGGGTCCCGTCGCCCATATTCACCTTCGGCGAATCCACAATCTTCAAGGTGATCGGGTGGATCTTGACGGCGGTCGCCGTGATGGTGATGTTCAGCCTCTACTACTACCTGGGGCCCAACCGCGACAAGCCCAGATGGACCTGGGTCAGCGCCGGAGGCGTGGTGGGAGCGGCTCTGTGGCTCGTTGTATCGATCGCCTTCGGTGTCTACGTCGCACAGTTCAGCTCGTACGGGAAGACCTACGGGACCATGGCCGGGGTCGTCGTGCTGATCCTGTGGCTGTTCCTGACGTCGCTTTCCGTGTTGATCGGAGGCGAGCTGAACGCGGAGCTGGAGCGACAGGCCACCAAGAGGAAGGGCTCTAGCTCCTAGCGACTTTCCAACTCAAGAACTCGCTCGCGAGGTCCGTGCTGGAGCGCGGCGCCGGCTTCTTGTCCAGCCAGCTCGATCGCTTCTTATCGTCCTCCAGCAGCACCCACTCGTAGCCATAGGTGCGCGGGCCGGCCCAGAACGGCTCCACCCACGCCTCGTGTTGGATCGATGCGACGGCGGCGTACCCGTACTTGGGCCGTCCGCTCCAGAAGGGGATGAGGTCGTGGATGGGCGCGCCTCTTGTTCTGCTGCGCACCTCGTTGATGTGCGAGTACTCGCCGATCCAGCACAGCTGGATCCGCGCTTTGGCAACCATGAGGCCCCCTCGCAGCTGAACCCACACGCCGTCGTTAGGGAAGGCACCGTTCTTGTGGGCGGGGCCGGGACGGTCGCGCGTCTCGATCGCCTCGGACGTGGTGCTGGGTTACCTCCCTCAAGAGACCGATGACCTGCGCGGCCGCACGCTGCTCGAAGAGGTGCTGTCCGTGGGGTCGCAGGTGACGGACGCGGGTCATCGGATGAAGGTGCTCGAGCACGAGATGGCGGAGCTTCCTCCTGGTGAAGAGCGGGATCGCCTGGTGCGCGAGTACGGCGCGATGCAGGATCGCTTCACTGCGCTCGGCGGTTACAGCCTCGAGGCAGAGGCGAAGAAGATCCTCGGCGGCCTAGCCTTCAGCGAAGCGGACTTCGACAGAAGGACCGAGACCTTCTCCGGTGGCTGGCTGATGAGGATCGCTCTCGCCAAGCTGCTTCTTTCCAAGCCCGATCTCTTGATGCTCGACGAGCCCACGAACCACCTAGACGTCGAGTCGGTGGAGTGGCTGGAGCGGTTCCTGGTGGCTTACGAGGGGGCCATCTTGTTGATCTCTCACGACCGAGACTTCATGAACACCATCGCGACGAAGGTGGTGGAGATCGAGGGCGCGCAGCTCATCTCCTATACCGGTGACTACGAAGCCTTCGTTCACCAGCGCGAGCAGGTGGCGCTGCAGCGGGAAGCGGCCGCCAAGCACCAGGCTCGGGAACGCGCGCAGACCGAGCTGTTCATCAGTCGCTTCCGGTACAAGGCGTCCAAAGCGCGACAGGTCCAGAGCCGCATCAAGTCGCTCGAGCGGGTGGGTCGGGTGGAGCCGGTGGCGAAGTCGCGTCGGAACATGAAGCTCAGCTTTCCGAAACCTCCTCCCGCGTCGCGCGTCGTCCTGGAGCTAGATGGCGTGTCTTTCTCCTATGGGGACAAGAAGGTGTACGAGCAGCTGAGTCTCGCGATAGAGCGGCACCACAAGATCGCGATCGTCGGGCCGAATGGAGCGGGTAAGTCGACGCTCCTCAAGCTGATCGCGGGCGTGCTGAGCCCGACCGCAGGACACCGCCGCGTCAGTCCCAAGACCAAGCTCGGCTACTTCGCCCAGCATCAGATCGAGGCCCTCGATCCCAGCAAGCGCATCATCGAAGAGCTGCAGGCCTCGATCCCGCGGGACGTGGACGTCAAGCCGCGCGACCTGCTCGGGCGGTTCTTGTTCTCGGGCGACGACGTGGACAAGCCGATCAGCGTTCTATCCGGAGGCGAGCGCACGCGCGTAGCTCTGGCGAAGATGCTCGTGTCACCGCTGAACCTCCTGTGTCTCGACGAGCCCACGAATCACTTGGACATCGCCAGCCGCGACGTCCTGGAGGACGCGCTCGAGGACTATGAAGGCGCGCTCGTCCTGATCACGCACGACCGCCACCTCATCCGCAGCGTCGCCGATCGGATCGTCGACGTCGTCGGAGGCGACCTCGCGGAGTACGACGGCGACTACGACTACTACCTTTCCAAGCGTCACAGGGAGCTCCCCATCTCGGCGCCGCCGAAGACGGGCGCTCCCTCGGATCCCACCGCGGCCAAGGAGCGACGCCGGCAGAACGCGCAGGCGCGCGAGCGGACCCGGGCTCTGCGCAAAGACATCGCCGCGATCGAGAAGAAGCTGGAGCGCACGACCGCTGAGATGAGCCGTATCGGCGAGATCCTCGCGGACCCGAACGCCTACTCGACCGACGCCGACATCGGAAAGCTGTCGCGTGAGTACGAGGCCTGCCGCCGACGCGTCGCGACCCTCGAGGAGTCGTGGCAAGAGTCCAGCGAGAGGCTCGAGGCGCTGGAGGCGGCCGGGGCAGAGGCGTAAGCTCGTTCCTCAACCGGGAGAGGAGGTCGTCGTGAAGCTCTTCTGTCCGCAGTGCCGTCTCGAACAGCCGCGCGAGCACACCTATTGCCTGCGCTGTGGGTACGAGCTTCCGCGCAGCCTTCTGAGTCCCGAGCCGGTGAAGCAGACCCGGTTCTTCGCGGGGGTGAAGGTCGGTCAAGGAGACCCTGAGAATGCGTACATGCGGGTGTCGTGCTATCTGAAGGAGCAGGTGTTCGAGACCGACGAGGGATCGGTCACGATCCCGGGGCATCACGTGCGCTTCAGCGTCTGGGCCGGCGACGAAGCTCGCTGCGTGCTCTCGCTGCCTGAAACCGAAGCTGCCGAGATGGCGCGGTTCATCATCCACGAACTGGAGCGTCTCGGCGACCAGACCGCTGACACCCAGCCGCAGCCCCGCGTCTAGGCAGAGCACCGCGGCCGCCTCCCAGCCGTGGCGACCGACGAAAGAGCAGCTGGCGGCCGCGTACGGAAAGAAGATCCCCGATGTCATCGCCGACGATCTAGACGTCTTGTTCTGTGGCATCAATCCCGGCCTCTACTCGGGAGCGGTGGGACACCATTTCGCCCGGCCCGGAAATCGCTTCTGGCCGGCGCTCTACAGGAGCGGGTTCACGCCACGGCTCCTGGGGCCGTTCGAGGAGCGCGAGCTGCTGGGGCTGGGCCTCGGCATCACCAACATCGTCGGGCGAACGACCGCGCGCGCGGATGAGCTCGACGCGGAAGAGCTGAGATCGGGGGCCGCGCAGCTCCGCCGGAAGGTCCTGAGGAGACGTCCACGATGGCTCGCGCCGCTCGGACTCACCGCCTACCGGATCGGCTTCGGCGATGCCCGGGCCCAGGTCGGCCCGCAAGAGGTGCGTATCGGCGCCACCCGCGTCTGGTTGCTGCCGAACCCGAGCGGCCTGAACGCGCACTACCAACTGGACGACCTCGCGACGGAGTTCCGGCGGCTGGCCGCCGCGGCAGCGCGCTGAAAGCTGGCCACCCGAGCCGAGCAGGGAGCTGCGAGGTCGTGCCGGATCTGGCCCCCGACTTATCTCGATAGTAGGGGCGCAGGAAGTAGCCTTCTGTGACCAACATCTGGATGGAGGGCGGAGCTGATGGCTCAAGGGTCCACGACCACGGCGGGATCTCACCCGCTAGCCGCCGTGAAGAAGCGATACGAGGACTGGAACCTGCGCCGCCGGCGGAGGAACTCGGCGAAGCGCAAGTCGACCGGTCGCAGGACGACCATTGTTCTGGTCGTCATCGTGCTCCTGCTGTTCGGGGCCTTCGCCGCGTCTCTTCGGTACCTCACCCCGAAGCCCGAGGGGACCGAGATCTCGATCGACCAGCTGAGTGCCCTCGCCGACGAGAAGCGGATCGAATCTGCGGAGTTCCGCGACGAAGACAATCACCTGGTCGGGACGTACGGCGCCGCATCCCTGGAGCCCGAGAAAACCGACCCCAAAGAGCCGCAGGGCAACGACGGCAAGGGTGGCGCCGCGGAGAGACGCAACGGAAAGGCCTCCGGGAAAGCGGGCAAGGCCGGCGGGAACGGAACGGGCGGAGGTAACGGCGGCGCGTCGGAAGAAGAGCCATCCGTAGCCCCCGCTGGAGAGGGCACCTACTGGCTGGCCTACCCGTCCAGCGACGCCGCCTTCGGCGTGCTCGCCGAGGTCGTGACGGCGGCCGGAGCGACGGTGACGGTCGACCCGCAGACGTCGAAGACGATCGTGCGGGCAGTTTCGACCTACCTCCTGCCGTTGCTGATCCTCGCGAGCTTCTTCGGACTCCTGTTCACGGCAGGCAGGGGCGGAGGCTCCGCGATCGGCGAGGTCATGACCTTCGGCTCGATGGACAAGAAGGGCAAGAAGGGCGGCAAGGCGAGCGCCACCACCTTCGCCGACGTCGGTGGAGCCGAGGAAGCCGTCATCGAGCTCAAAGAGGTGGTCGATTACCTCTCGAACCCGAAGCGCTACGACGAGGTCGGTGCGGTGCCGCCGAAGGGCGTGCTCCTGTTCGGCCCTCCCGGATGTGGGAAGACGCTTCTCGCCAAGGCCGTTGCGGGTGAGGCCGGGGTGCCCTTCTTCTCCGTAGCCGGCGCCGAGTTCGTGGAGTCGCTGGTCGGTGTTGGAGCGGCGCGCGTGCGCGATCTCTTCGCGCGCGTGCGCGCCGTGGCACCTGCGATCGTCTTCATCGACGAGCTCGATGCGGCGGGCCGCAAACGAGGCCACGGCGAGGGCGGCGGCTCGGACGAGCGCGAGCAGACGCTGAACCAGATCCTGGTCGAGATGGACGGGTTCGAGGTCAGCGCCGGCCTTGTCGTGATCGGGGCGACGAACCGCCCCGACATCCTGGACCCGGCCCTCCTGC
>JADDQX010000077.1:9405-9742 GCA_016781115.1 Actinomycetota bacterium
ACCAACCGGACGCCGCCGGCCGCAAGGCGATCTTGGAGCTGCACGCGAAGGGCAAGCCGATGGACGTCGCGGTGGACCTCGGCTACATCGCCAAACGCACCCCCGGCTTCTCCGGAGCCGACCTCGCGAACGTCCTCAACGAGGCGGCGCTGCTGACGTTGCGCGAGGGAAAACCGTCGGTCGAGACCCCGGAGCTAGAAGAGGCGATCCAGCGCGTGCTCCACGGCCCCAAGCGCCGGGGCCGCGTCCTCACCCCCGAGGAAGAGCGGCGGGCGGCCTACCACGAGGGCGGACACGCGATCGTGGCGGCGGCCCTCGGCCGCGCGAACGACCTTCA
>JADDQX010000078.1 GCA_016781115.1 Actinomycetota bacterium
ATGGACGGCTCGTGGCGGATCCCCGGGCCGGTAGTCCCGGACCCCGATGAACTCCTCTCCTGCGCCGGTTCGAGCGCGCTCGTGCAACACGTCGGCCGGATAGGACGACGGCTCGAGGATCGGGAACGACTTGATCTCGACCCAGCGCGGCACCACGACGAGGTCGGAGGGCACGTCGATGGTCCTCGTCGACCGCAGGAAGCCGAACGGCGCCCCCGTAGTGAGCGTCATGGCTCCGGAGCTGAACACCCCGCGGCGCCACGCCGTCTTCACCAGCTCCACGTGCGCCTCTTCGCCCGGTTTCGATCGCTCGACGAGAACGGCCGAGTCCTCGAAGGCAGCGAAGGCATCCTGCAGGCGGAGCAACGGGAGCGGCCGCCTGCCGTGGTTGGACACCGTCAGACCGACCCGCATGTCATCTCCGACGCGGCCTCGGCGCGGGACGGTCCGCGCGACCTCGGCGTGCTTCAGGTGATGACGCATGAACGCCGATCCGACGACGAGCCCGAGCACACCCGCTGCGATCACGAACAGCCACGAGGCTTGCGCAGTGGAGCCGGCGATGAACAACAGCCCCGCGACCGCAGCGACCGTGAGGGCCCGCTTCGTGGGTCTGCGTTTCACGAGGTCTCGGAGGTGGTCGGAACGTGCGTCTTCGACACCACCTCTTTGATCACCTCGGTGGTGCGCCCGGGAGCGAGGCGCATGCCGGCCACGGGAAGAACCCGGTGCGCGAGAACCGGCACGGCAAGCGTCTTCACGTCGTCCGGCACGACGAAGTCGCGTCCCTCGATCAGCGCCCGCGCTTGCGCGCAGCGCACCAGCGAGATCGAGGCGCGAGGACTCGCCCCCAGCTCCAGATCCGGGTGGTTGCGCGTCGCGGCGGTGATCTTCAAGGCGTAATCGAGAACGGCGGGCGAGACGTGCGTGTCCCGCACGACCTTCCGCACGTTCACGACCTCGTCGGGGTCCAGCACCGCTTCCAGCTCGTCGATCGGGTGCGAATGCAGCTGAGCGCGCACGATCTCTCGCTCCATGGCCTCGCTCGCATAGCCCAGCGCCATCGTGATCGCGAAGCGGTCGAGCTGGCCCTCCGGCAACGGGTAGGTCCCGTGATGCTCGAGTGGGTTCTGCGTCGCGACCACGAACAGGGGGTCGGGCAGGGGGTGGCGGACGCCGTCGACCGTGACCGCGGCCTCGTCCATGGCCTCCAGCAGCGCGGACTGCGTCCGCGGGGTCGTCCTGTTGACCTCATCCACCAGGACGACGTGCGCGAACACGGGGCCGGGGATGAACTCGAACCGCTGATGAGCCTGGTTGTAGACCGAGGTGCCGGTGACGTCCGTCGGGAGCAGGTCCGGCGTCGCCTGTATCCGCTTGAAGGTGCCTCGGATGGAGCGAGCGAGCGAGCGGGCAAGCATCGTCTTCCCCACTCCCGGCACGTCCTCGATCAAAAGGTGTCCGCCCGCGAACAGCGCCGTGGCTGCCGCCTCGATCGGCTTGCGCTTGCCCCTGATCACCTTCTCCACGTTGTCGATCAGGAGGCGGGCGGCTGTGGTCGCCGCGGCGGTGTCCATAGGAAGATTGTGGCACCTTCTAGGACATGGGTGACCACTCAGACGCAGGCTTCGAGATCCTCGAGCACACGGCGGACGTCGGCGTCCGCGGTTGGGGCGGCTCGATCGAGGAAGCTTTCCGGCAAGCAACGCTCGGCCTGCTCGACATCGTCGGCGCATGGCGACCGGGCAGGGATGAAGCCGGCGAGCGCGTGGCGATCTCAGTGGAGGGCCGCGACCTCGGCTCCGTGTTGGTGGACTGGCTGGGCGAGGTCCTCTACCTACAGGACACGCGCGACGTCGTCATCAGGTCGTTCGAGGTCGAGGAGGTCGCCGGAGACCGCGCCGAGGGATGGATCGAGCTATCGAGACGTCCTGCGGAGATCGAAGGCACCGCAGTGAAAGCGATCACGTACCACCAGCTGTCGGTGGAGGAACGCGATGGAGGCTGGACGGCGACGGTCTATCTCGACATCTAACGGGTAGGAGCCGGGCATGGAACCCCTGGAGGTCGCTCCGTATCAGTGGGAGATCCCGCAGGGCTACGTCGACGGGATGCGGGTGCCGGCGCGCATCTTCGCGTCGCGCTCGCTGCTGAACAAGGCTCTGGAGGACAACGCCGCGCAGCAGATCGCGAACGTCGCCACTCTTCCGGGCATAGTCGGGGCCGCGCTCGCGATGCCCGACATCCACTGGGGCTATGGGTTCCCGATAGGAGGTGTCGCAGCGACCGACGCGGACGCTGGGGGCGCCGTATCTCCGGGCGGGGTCGGGTTCGACATCGGGTGCGGGGTGAGGTTGGTCCGCACCGACCTCTCCTGGGAACCGGAGGTGAAGCCGCGGATCAAGGACCTCGTGTCCTTGCTCGGCAAGCGCGTCCCGCGCGGCGTCGGCGGCAAGGGCCGGATGAGCTTGAGCGGCCGAGACGTCGACAAGGTGTTGACCCAGGGCGTGGGTTTCCCCCTCTCGCGCGGCGTCGGATGGGAGGAGGATCTCGAGAACGTCGAAGACGGCGGCACCATCGCCGGCGCGGACCCAGACCAGGTGTCGGATCGCGCGAAGGAACGAGGTGCGCCGCAGCTCGGCAGCCTCGGCGCGGGGAACCACTTCCTCGAGGTCCAGGTGATCGACCAGATCCAGGACGCGGCGGCCGCGCAGGCGATGGCGCTGTTCGAGGGGCAGGTGGTCGTCATGATTCACTCCGGCTCCCGCGGGATGGGACACCAGACATGCCAGGAGTATGTGCGACAGATCGACCGGGTGATGCCGGAGCTCGGGATCGAGGTTCCGGATCGGCAGCTCGGCTGCGCGCCTATCGGACACGAGATCGCCGACGGATACCTGGGCGCGATGGCGGCGGCCGGGAACTACGCCAAGGCGAACCGGCACCTGTTGACGGACGCGGCCCGAGAAGCCTTCATGCACACCTTCCGCCGGCCTGCCCGAGACCTCGGCATGAACGTCGTGTACGACGTGTCGCACAACCTGGCCAAGATCGAGGAGTACGAGGTCGAGGGCCGGACGCGGCGGCTGTGCGTGCATCGCAAAGGCGCGACCCGCGCCTTCGGCCCCCAGCACCCAGAGCTTCCGAAGCGCTACAAGCACATCGGACAGCCCGTGATCATCCCCGGCAGCATGGGGACGGCGTCATACGTGTTGGTGGGCACCGACGGTGCGCGCCAACACTCCTTCTCGTCCACCTGCCACGGGGCGGGACGGGCCATGAGCCGCACCGCCGCGAAGAAGCAGATGAGCGGAGTCGACCTAAAGAAGGAGCTCGAGGACAAGGGCGTCACGCTCGCCGCGTCGCAGTGGAAGCTCTTGTCCGAGGAGGCGCCGTACGCCTACAAGGACGTGTCCGAGGTGGTGGCAACGTGCGAGGGCGCGGGCATCTCCCAGGTGGTCGCGCGGATGCGACCCGTGGGGGTGGTGAAGGGCTAGCTCGGGATCCCGAGCTAAGCCGTTAGCAGCTCGTCGCCGCCTTCAGCGCGTTCACCCGTCCGTATCCGTACACGGGGTCGCGGCCGGGCGTGCCCAGGTCGTCGGCGGTCCCGAGGATGCACGAGATGATCTGCGTGTTGGTGAGGCCCTTGCCCGCGAGCAGCCCCGCCACACCCGACACGAACGGCGTCGCCATCGACGTGCCCGACAGGCCTTCGTAGCCGTCCTCGTCGGAGCAGTAGGTCTCGGTGCCCGAGAGGTAGGTCGAGAAGATGTCGCCGGCGCAGGTGAGGCCTTCGCCTCCGGGCGCCACGAGGTAGTTCTTCATCTGGGTGGCGTCACCGTTCGAGTACCAGGAGCGAATGTCGTTGCGGTCGGTGGCGCCTACGCAAAGGACCGCTGGGGCAGCCGAGGGCTCGGCGCACACGGGCGCTGAGTCGTTCCCCGCAGCGATCACCACGACCGAGCCCATGGAGTTGGCATACGCGATCGCGTCGTAAACCGGGTCCAGCAGTCCGATGAGCGACACGGTCTCGCCGAGCCCCGTGAGGAAGCCGAGCGACAGGTTGATGACATCGGCGCCGTTGTCGGCCGCGTAACGGATACCCGCAGCCACCTCATCGGTCGAACCCGACCCCTCCGCATCCAGAACTCGCACCGGGAGGATCTGTGCACCCGGCGCCGTGCCCGCCACGCCCACGCCGTTGCCGGTCAGGGCCGCGGCGATACCCGCCACGTGAGTGCCGTGTCCGTTCTCGTCCTGCGCCCCATCTTGCACGCAGGTCCGGGCGCCGTTCTTGCCCGGCTCCTTCTTGCAGTTGCCGTTGGGCTCCGAGAAGTCGGCGTCGGGATTGTTGATGATCTTCGAGGAGAGGTCCGGGTGGTCGAGGTCGACGCCGGTGTCCACGATCGCGACCACAGCTCCAGTGCCGTCTGCCGTCGCCCACGCCTGCTCCGCCTGGATCTTCTGGAGGCCCCACTGCTTGCCGAAGTACGGGTCGTTCGACGCTCCCGAAGCGGCGCCACCCACGACCACGGTGGCAAGTGCTGCAGCGGTCAGAACTCCGGTGAGCTTTAGCAATCCAAGCCTCCTACGGGCGTGCACGTCGAGGGATCCCCTCACAGGAAGGATTGGGCACCGGCCCCTGTCCTCCTGCCCGATAGGTCCGGAAATCCCTATTTCTGCGCCGCGGGAACCACCCCGCAGGTCGTTCTCGCGGAAGATGTCAGTGGCGCTGGCAGCGCGGGCAGTAGGTCGTTCCGCGGCCCCCCAGGACGACCTTCCGCATCGGGGTCGCGCAGCGGGGACATGGCTTGCCCTGTTGGCCGTAAGCGACCAAGAAGGCAGCATTGCGCCCGCTCTCGCCGTTCACCATCTGGTAGTCGCTGAAGGTCGTCCCCTCACGCTCGATCGCGCCCGCCAAGGTCTCCCGGATGGCCCTGTGGAGCTCGAAAGCTCGTCGCTTGCCGACCTTCCTGCTCGCGGGGTGGATCCTCGCCAGCCACAGAGCCTCGTCCGCGTAGATGTTGCCGACGCCGGCCACCGGGCGCTGCGACAGAAGGAACGGCTTCACCGGGCTGTTCGTCCGCTGCAGCTCCCAGGCGAAGACATCGGGATCGAACTCGTCGCTCAGAGGTTCCGGCCCGATCATCGCCAGCATCGGGATGGCGTCGTAGATGCCGGCCTCGACCACGGCCATCCGGCCGAACCGCCGGACGTCTCTGAAGCACAGCGACCGCGCGTCGTCGAGCTCGAGGCGAGCCCGCACGTGAGGGTCCTCGAGGTCGAACCGGAGGACCCCCGTCATGCCGAGATGCATGACGAGCTCGAGCCCCCCGTCCAGCGGAGCGATCAGGAACTTCCCCCGCCGGCCCACGCTCTCGATCGTTCGACCCGCCGCCAGTTCGAGGCGATGGAACTCGCGCGGCATGGTCGGGATCGGGTCCGACCACGCCCGCAGTACGCGCCGCCCTTGCAGCTCGGGATCGAGCTGCCGCCGGACCGACTCGACCTCGGGCAGCTCGGGCATGGCTTTAGGTTAAGTCGATGGCCCAACACGAGATCGATCCGGCAGCACTTCCGTACGCGCTCGACAAGTTGCCGCGCAAGCCCGACGTCGGAGCCGAGGGTTTCTTCGCGCTCGACCTGCGCGCCGGCCGGGTGACGAAGGTCGAGGACTTCCCCGAGGCTCGGAACCCGTCGTGGAAGGTGACGGTGGACTTCGGGCCGCTGGTCGGAGAACTCAGAACGAGCGCCAAGATCACCAACTACAGCCGGGCCGAGCTGCAGGGCCGGATGGTGGTCGGAGCGATCAACCTCGGCACCCGCCGGATCGCCGGGTTCAAGAGCGAGTTCCTGATCCTGGGCGCACTGGACCCGGACGGGACGGTGCGCCTTCTGCAACTGGAAGAAGAGGTGCGGCCGGGCTCCCCTATCGCCTGAGCCCGGCCGCTCCCTCTGTGAAACGTTCCTCTAGCTGTTGACCCGCTGGATCACGCCGCAGGCGAAACGAGCGCCCGCGTCGCCCGTCGCCTTCGTCAGCGCGTCGGGGCCGAAGGTGTAATCCGCAGCGGTCTCCGAGTGCGAGTGGTAGCGCTCGTCCCCGGTCGCCGTCGTGGCCGGGACGTGCGCCAGGTTGTCCGGGCCCGCGTGCATGATCACCGCGCTGCCGTCGGCATCCATCAGGTCGCGGTTGCGGAAGCGGTCCGTCTTGAACCGAAGCACCCCCGTGCCGTCGGCGGCGACCAACAGCGGTGGCAGGTCGCCGGCGTGCGCGCCGTGGATGGTCGTGGCGGGGTTGTAGTGGCCACCGGCGGTGAAGAACGGCACCGACGCACCCGAGGTGTCTTGTGCGTTCGGGTCGCACTGCCCCGTGGTGTGGACGTGGAACCCATGGAATCCCGGGGTGAGGCCGGCCGCGGTCGCCCGCACCAGAACCTTTCCGTCATCGGTCGGGATGAACCGGACCTTGCCGACGGTGGCGCCGCTCGTGTTCTTCATGTCCGCAACCAAGCCCCGCGGCGCGCGAGCTACGGCCGATCCCCCGCTCGCCAACGCGGCCGCGATCAGGGTCGTGAGTCCGAGGGCGACGAGGGCGCCCTTCTTAGTTTGGATCATTCGCATCTAGATCTCCCTTCCTTCGATCTGTCGGTCTGACATCCACACCATGGCGTGATCCGTGCTCACTCGGAACCGTGCAGCCACCACGATCCGGGGGGCGGCTAGCACCCGGACCCGCAGGGCTCAGCCGTGCTCCGAGAGGAACAACAGGACCGCTTTCACCCGCCGGTGCGCGTCCTTCTCTCCGGACAGCTGCAGTTTCGAGAAGATCGAGTTGATGTGCTTCTCCACCGCCCGCTCCGTGAGGAACAACGTCGCCGCGATGGCCGCGTTCGTCTTGCCCTGAGCCATCTCGCTGAGGATCTCCTTCTCGCGCGGCGTGAGGGCGGAGATCGGTGACTTCGCCGCCCGCGAACGCGCCGCCACGAGCGCTTCCACCACCTTCGGATCGATGACCGATCCGCCCGTCGACACCGCGGCGATCGCCCCCACCAGCTGATCGAGATCCGACACGCGCTCCTTCAACAGATAGGCGCGGCCCTCGGAGCCGCGTTCCAGCAGAGCGAGCGCGTACTCCGCCTCATCGTGCTGGCTGAGCACCACCACGCCCACCTCCGGCACCGTGTCGCGGAAGCGGGCGGCGGCCCTGATCCCCTCATCCGAGTCGGTGGGCGGCATGCGGATGTCCGTCAACACCACCTGCGGTGGATCGTCTTCCACCGCCGCTACCAAGGAGTCGAAGTCGTCACACGTCGCGACGATGTCGATCTCGGGATGGGCTTCGAGGAGGCGGACGATGCCCTCGCGGACGAGGTAGTTGTCCTCGGCAAGAACGACTTTGATCACGGGCGCTCAGGATAGATGGACGCTACGCAGGAAGCACTGGTGCTAGCACGAGGATCGTCCCGGTGGGTCTCACCCCTTCCCGAGCCACCAGTTCGCAGAGGACAATCGGCGCATGGATCGCAAACCAACGCGCCTCTTCTTCTTCGCGTTGTTCGCGCTCGCCGTCCTTACCGCGGCGGTCTGGTTGATCCTCGGTGGGCTCCCGCTGCTCGCCGCCACGTCTGGACCCGTGCATGAGTGGTTTCACGCACGCGGTGTCGGAGAGGGCTTCGTCCAGCAGATCCTTCGCAACACCGGCCAGGCCGCGCACGGAACGCAGGTCTCGGCGCAGTCCTTCTTCGACTATGTCTTCAGCCTCTTCAACCTCGGTCTTGGGATCTTCTTGGTCAAGCTGCGGCCGCACGACGCGACCGCGAGGTTGCTCTCGATCGGCATGGTCGGAACGGCGATCGCCTTCAACCTGCAGGGCCACGACGCGCAGCAGGTGGTGCCCGTGTCCTGGTTGGGAGCGGTGGACGGGTGGCACGTGACGGTCCACATCGCGTCCGGCTTGTGCTACATGTTCGCCTTGTTGCTGTTCCCGTACCGCCTCGGGCGGATCTCGCGCACCAAGGCACTGCTCAGGCTGCCCCCTCTGATCCTCCTCGCGCTGTTCTTGACGACGGCTTCGAGGTTCACCGTCGACGACCACACCCTGGGACTCGTGCTCGTCTTCGGCGTGTTCATCCCCGTGGCCGGCATCGCCGCGCAGGGGCGCCGGTTTGCGAAGTCCATCGATCCAGAGCAACGTCAGCAGTCGAAGGTGCTGCTGTTCGCGCTCTTGGTCGCGACCGCGGTGGCCTTACCGCTCATCTTCCTGACACAAGCTCCCGCACAACCGCGCAGAACGGTGGAGTACGAGCTCACAGCACCGCCCCCCGGCACCTACTTCTTCCGCTGCGATCCGCATCCCGACGACATGAGAGGCCCGGTCGTCGTGGAGGAGCCCCGCTCGGGGGCGCGCGGCAAGGTGGTCGAGATCTCTGAGCAGAACAGTCGCTTCGACAAGGCCGTCCTAACGCTTGAGGCCGGGGAGAGAACCACGATCTCGTTCACGAATAACGACGGAGACCTTCACAACGTCGCCATCTACGAGAACGCGGCGGCCGAGGATCCCATCTTCATCGGACAGGAATTCTCCGGACACCAGACCGCGGCGTTCGCGTTCCGGGTGTTCCGGATCGTGTTCGCGGTGATCCCGATCGCGCTCTTCGTCGGCCTCATCAGGTTCCGGCTGTGGGACATCGACCGGGTGATGAACCGAACGCTCGTCTACGGCGCGGTTGTGGGGATCATCACGCTGGTCTACATCGCGGTCGTGGTGGGCATCGGTACGGCGCTGGGAGCGGGACAACGCCTGAACCTCGGTCTCTCCGTCGCGGTGACGGTGCTGTTGGCCGCAACGTTCCAACCACTGCGCGACCGTGCTCGCAAGGTCGCGAACCGGATCGTCTACGGCAAACGTGCGACGCCCTACGAGGTGCTAAGCGAGCTCTCCGAACGCGTCGGCAATGCCTACGCCGCGGAGGACGCCATCCCGCAGATGGCACGCGCGCTCGCGGAGGGGACCGCCGCCCGCGCCGCGGGCGTGTGGCTGCGAGTCGACGGCCGCTTCGTGTTGACCGCGTCCTGGCCGGACGGCAGCGACGACGCCTGTTCGATCCCACTGACCGACTCCGGTCTTCCGGTCTTCGAAGGCGTCGATCGGGCGGTTCCGGTTTGCCACCACGAAGAGGTGCTGGGTGCCCTGACGATCGTAAAGGCGCCCGGACAACCGATCACGCCGATCGAGGAGCGGCTACTCCAAGACGTGGCCGCGCAAGCCGGGCTCGTGTTGCGGAACGCCCGGCTCACGGCCGAGCTGCAGGCACGACTCCAACAGCTGCGAGAGTCGCGACAACGGATCGTGGCGGCGCAGGACGCCGAGAGGCGCCGGCTGGAACGCAACATCCACGACGGCGCGCAGCAACACCTGGTGGCTCTCTCGATGAAGTTGCGCCTCGCTCAGGAACTCGCCGATCGAGACCCCAACAGGGCGCGAGCGCTGCTGGAAGAGCTCCAAGGCGACACCAGCAGCGCGCTGCAAACGCTCCGCGATCTCGCCCGCGGGATCTACCCCCCGGTGCTAGCCGACAAAGGGCTGGTTCAGGCGCTGGAGGCACACAGCCGGAGATGCCCGGTAGAGGTGACGGTGTCGGAGGAGTCGGTTGGGCGCCACGGGAGCGACATCGAGGCGGCGGTCTATTTCTGTTGCCTCGAAGCCATCCAGAACG
>JADDQX010000079.1 GCA_016781115.1 Actinomycetota bacterium
GGTCGACATCCACGATGAGCACCCGATGCCCTCGAAGAGCCAGGCTCGCGCCTAGGTTCACCGACGTCGTCGTCTTCGCGACCCCGCCCTTCTGGTTGGCCACGCAGACGATGCGACCGGATCCCGGGTGCACCGGCCGGACCTCCAGCAGCTTCCACAGATCCGCCGCCGTCCCGGCAACTGGAGGCGGGTGATTACTTCCAGATACTTCCTGCTCAGGAGTCATCTGGACTCAGTGTAATCAGGCCCGGTCCGATCTCCTCGGCATCTGGAGGGATATCTGCCGCGGACCCCACGAGAAGCGCGATGCGCCCGTTGGTCGCCACCAACGGCCGGCACAGGGCGGCGGCCTCCTGGGGCGGCGCCAGCGCCCGGGCGGTCGCCAGCGCGTGCGACCGGCGGAGAAGGGGGTCCCGAGCCGCCTGCTCGGCAGACCGCACCACCACCTCGCACTCCAGCTCCAGCTCTCTCACGACCTCCTCGAGAAAGGCCGCTCGGCGGCGGCGCGGTTCGAGCAGGCGCCAGAGCCTGCTCGAACAGATCGCGAGTGGGATCCCTGGGAAACCGGCGCCGGTGCCCACGTCGATGCAGGGACCAGGCGGCGCGGCTTCGACCAGCGGCAAGACCCGGAGCGAGTCGTTCACGTGACGCTCGCGCACTCGCCCGAGGTCGCCGGTCGAGATCAGATCGAGCCGCGGCGCCCATGACTCGACCAGCGCCGCGTAGGCATCGAGCCGGTCGGCCTCGGGTTTCACGATTTACACCGCCCTACCAGGGGAAACGCCGCTCCGCCGCGGCGGCGGCGTCACTCGGCGCGGATGACCACCTTGCGCGCCGGGTCGACGCCCTCACTGAAGCTCGATACCCCCTCGATCTCCGACACCGCGTCGTGGACGATCTTGCGGTCCCAGCTGGACATCGGCTCCAGTTCGATCTCCGTCCCGCGCGCCTTCGCCCGCTCCGCGATCGAGCGGGCGTAATCCGCGAGCGAGTCGCGCCGCCGCGCCCGGTAGCCCTCGACGTCGACCATCAGACGGACGCGGGCGCGCAGGCGCCGCTGCACCGCGGTCCGCGTCAGCTCCTGCAGCGCATCCAAGGTCTGCCCTCGACGCCCGATCAGGACGCCGAGGTCCGGCCCCGCCACCTCCAGAGAAACGCTCTCGCCGTCGATGGAACTCTCCACCTCGGCCTCTAGGCCCATGGCTTCGAAGAGGCCGGACAGGAATTCGCGTCCGGTCGAAGCGACGTCGTCGGGGCTCGCGGGCTCTGTGTCTGCTGGTGCGCCGTCCGTTGCCGGATCGGTGGCAGCGGAGTCGGTCTGGTCCTCGATCACCTCGGGCTCCTCGTTCATCGACGCTTCTTCTTGTTCTTCGACGGCTGCTTGGATCCCTCCAGCCGCGCGGGGTCACCGGTGACGGGCTTGGTCGGTGCGCCCTTCGGAGGCTTGCCGGTTGAGGGCTTGTTGGAGCCTTTGGTCGGCTGCGCCACCGGCTTCTTGTCCGAGGGAGCGGGCTCGGGAGGAGCCGGAGCGACGCGCAGCATGAGGTGCTGCTGCAGGATGCTCCACACGTTCGTCGTGAGCCAGTAGAGGGTGAGGCCGGCCGCGAACTGGAACGAGAAGAACATCAGCATCAACGGCATGAACTTCATGATCATCTGAGCCTGCTGCGCCGATGGGTCCGTCGTCGCTCCCCTCTGGACCTGCATCTGCTTCTGCTGGTAGTAGGTCGTGAAACCCATGAGCCCGATGAGGACGAGGTAGGGGAGGAACCCGATGACCCCGCCCCCGCACCCATCGGAGCCCCGCAACACGTCCAGTGGAAGGCAGTCCAGGCGGAAGATCCCGAGGAAGCTATTGACCTCCACGTGCGCCGTGTCCAGAGCCCGCGCCAGCGCCGACTCCTGCACCTGGGCCATGATCCCCGGCGCCGCCTCTCCAGGCACCCAGTCGTTCCCCGCCAGCGTGTAGCCCATGTACGCCAGAGGCGTGCTGATCAGCCGGTAGAGGGCGATGAACACGGGCATCTGCATCAGCAGAGGCAGGCACCCGCCCAGCGGGTTCACCCCGTGCTCCTTGTAGAGGGTCATCATCTCTTCGTTCATCTGCTGACGGCCGTCCTTCTTGCCCTTGTACTTCGCCTGGATCTTCTTCACCTCGGGCTGGATGCGCTGCATCTCGCGCATGGAGCGCGTCTGCTTGATCGACAGCGGCAAGAGGAGGACCCGCACCGCCAGGGTCAACAGGATGATGGCGAGGCCGTAGTTCCCGACCAGCGCGTAGAAGCCCGCGAGCGCCGCGGCGAAGACCTCGAAGAAGCCCATCAGGCGCTCCGGGGAGGAACGGGATCGGGCCCTCCCGCCGACCAAGGATGACAGCGTGCGATGCGCCGCAGCGCCAGCACCGTCCCCCGCGCGGCGCCGTGGCGCTCGATCGCTTCTATCGCGAAGCTGGAGCAGCTAGGGCTGAAGCGACAGCTGGGCGGGAACAGCGGTGAGATCACGCGGCGGTACACCCCGAGCAGGACGATCAAGACGCGCGCGCTCATCGGGCCGCCGACAGACTGCGCAGACTTTCTTCCAGAACTTGGAAGGGCATCGTGGCGGCGTGTCGGTTGGGCCGCACCACCACGTCCACACCTGTGAGTGCGGCGACGCGGAATGCCGCCCGCAGACGGCGCTTGATCCGGTTCCGTTCCACCGCGCCGCCGAGGCGCGACGACACGGCCAGCCCGAGGCGGGCCGGCGCGGCGGGATCTGAGACCGGCGCGACGTAGACGGTTCCGAGGCCGCTGCGGGTCCTGGTCCCGGCCTGAAGAACCCGCCGGAAGTCGCCGCGCCGAGACAGCGAGGGGGGCTGCTGCATGAAGATGGACGTACCTAGGCCGACAGGCGCGCGCGGCCCTTGTCGCGCCTCGCCTTGAGGATCGCGCGGCCGGCGCGGGTCTTCATGCGGGCGCGGAAACCATGCTTGCGCTTGCGGCGCCGATTGTTCGGCTGGTACGTGCGTTTGGTCATTGGGGCTCACCCGATCCTGTTGGGCCCGCCTGGATCCGCTTCGATATCAACATCGCGAAATCCTCGGGGCTCTTCGACGTCTGCGGAAGTATAGCGTCGGCCGCGTTTGTCCCAGTAGACCGAAGGGTCCTGCCAAATCCTCCGACTTTTGCACGATCCACTTGACGCGCCGCCGCTCGATTTGAATACGATGCCCCCGGTCCAAAGCCTCCGGGGATCGAGTGGAGGATGGGACTGCGGCACTTCCCTGAGCCACGTGGTTGAGCATCTTTAGCTGGGGCCGACATGGGTTGTCCACACTTGTGGATAAGGCTGTTGACCGGCGCGAAGTGCCTGCTCACACCCGCTTTCTCGTCTCTCCGCCGCGAGCGATCGCGATCTCTTGCTCCCCGTGGTCGGGCCAGAGAGTTCGGATCTGTTGTGGAGAGCTGTTGGTAAGGGGGCCGGGTGGAGATACCAAACGACGTTGTTTTGATGGACAGGAACTCGCAACAGGTGCACCAGCACGACATCGGGATGGCATCCGCTCCCCAGAGCGGCGTGACCTCGGTGCAGTCTCTATGGCAGGTAGCGGAACGCACCCTGCGCGATGAGCTACGCGGGAACTTCGCCGCCTGGTTCGCGCGAACCAGGCCCGTCGCGCTGGACGGAGATAGCTTCGTGCTCGCGGTTCCGAGCCTGTTCGTGAAGGAATGGATCGAAGACCGCTACACGCCGCAGCTGCGGGCCGCGACCTCGATGGCTGCAGATCGCGACCTCTCCATAGCGTTGGTCGTCGACGAGTCCCTCGCGGATTCCGCGGAGGCGTCGGCAGACACCCCTGATCCGGCCCCTCCGCCCGAGCCCGAGCCGGTGTCGCCGGTGGACACAGCACCTCAATTCCATCCGAAGTACACGTTCGAGTCATTCGTCATCGGGTCGTCGAACCGCTTCGCGCACGCTGCTGCTCTTGCGGTTGCGGAGGCGCCGGCCGAGGCCTACAACCCCCTCTTTATCTATGGAGCCGCGGGCCTCGGCAAAACGCACCTTCTCCACGCGATCGGTCGCTACGCGCGCGACTGGCACCGCGGCTCTGTCGTCAGATATGTGTCGACAGAGCAGTTCATGAACGACTTCATCGAGGCCTTGCAGAGGCGGTCGATCCGCGGGTTCCACCAGCGCTACCGCGCCGCCGACCTCCTCCTGATCGACGACATCCAGTTCCTCGAGGGCAAGGAGAGGACCCAAGAGGAGTTCTTCCACACCTTCAACGCTCTCCACCCGAAGAGCCAGATCGTGATCACCTCGGATCGGCCTCCCAAGAAGATCCCCACGCTCGCAGAGCGGCTGCGCACCCGCTTCGAGTGGGGGCTCATCACCGACATCCAGCCACCCGATCTGGAGACGCGCCTCGCGATCCTGCGCAAGAAGACCGAGACGGACCGGCTGTCGGTTCCGCCCGAGGTCATGTCCTACATAGCGAGCCGCATCCAGACGAACATCCGCGAGCTCGAAGGCGCACTGATCCGCGTCGCGGCCTACGCCTCGCTCACTCGCTCGAGCATCACGCTCGAAGCTGCGCAGGGAGTGTTGCAGTCGCTGCTACCGAATAGCAACGAGGCCCGCGTCACCTCAGATCTCATCATCTCGGTCGCGGCCGAGTACTTCGACGTGTCTCCGGAAGAGATCTGCTCGCCCAGCAGGTCGCGGCCTCTCGTCAACGCGCGCCAGATGGCGATGTACCTGTGCCGCGAGCTCACCGACCTCTCTCTCCCCAAGATCGGCGAGCGCTTCGGCGGCCGAGATCACTCCACCGTCGTGTTCGCCGTCAACAAGGTTCGCCAACACATGCAGGAACGCGAGAGCTGGTTCGAGCAGGTCAGAGAGCTGACCACCCGGATCCGTCAACAAGCCGCACGAGGTTGACATCAACACGGGGGCACGGAGCGGTGGAGAAGAAGTGGTGTCGTCCGGTGGCCGCGCCAGCCCGCGTCGCGAACGAAGCGTTATCCCCACCTGCGCGCGCGGCCAAACGTCTCTTCTACCTGGACCTCTTCGACTTATCCGCATCGCCAACAGCACCTACTAGTACGTACGAGAAAACCTTTTAGTGACGGAAAACCAAAACCGTTGAGAAACCTGTCACACCATGTAGCTAGGGTTTGCAGGTAACGAAACGAGATGGGAGGCACGAGATGAAGTTCCGCTGCGAGCGAGACGACCTGCTGAGCGCCGTGCAGTTCGCCTCCAGAGCGATCTCGAACCGCGCGACCCTTCCGGTTCTGTCCGGGCTTCGTCTCGAGGCGACCGAAGACAACCGCGTCCGTGTGGCCGCGACCGATCTCGAGCTCACGATGGAGACGAAGTTCGCGGCCGCGGTGGACGAACCCGGCACCGCCGTCGTCCCCGGCCGGTTGTTCGGAGAGATGTCGAGGAGCTTGTCGAGCGGCCAGGTGTCGGTTGCAGGAACGGACGGAGAGGTCGAGATCGGGTCAGGCCGCGGTCGCTTCCGCGTCCGTTCCCTCACTCCAGATGACTACCCCGCACTCCCGATCGAGGATCGTGATGACAGCGATGGCGTTCAGGTCTCGATCGATGCCGCGGAGCTCGCCGGCGCGCTTTCTCAGGTCGTTCGCGCCGCCTCGGGCGATGAGAGCCGCCAGATCCTGACGGGAGTTCTGTGGGAGTTGGAAGGCGGAGGTGTGACGCTGGCGGCAACTGACTCCTACCGCTTGGCGGTAAGGCACCTCGAAGCTGTTGGCGGACCTGCGGAAGAGCGCAAGGTGGTGCTTCCGGCGAGAACCCTCGGCGAGCTAGCGCGGGCGCTGCAGGGCGCGAACGGCTCGGTCACTGCACTGGTCAAGGAGAACCTCGTCGCCTTCTCGATAGCGGGCGTGAGCGAGGACGAGGTCGGCGAATGGGTCATCGGGTCGCGCTTCATCGAGGGCGAGTTCCCGAAGTACCGCCAGCTGATCCCCGACGCGTACCCCAACACGCTGACCGTCGACCGCGAGCTGCTGCTGGAGGTCACGAAGCGGGTGGGTTTGTTGGCCCAGAACAACCTGCCGGTGAAGCTTCAGCTGGCAGAGGAGCTCGAGGTCTCCGCGCACACGCCCGACGTCGGCGAGGGCCAAGAGGTGATCGAAGCAGAGTACGAGGGCGAGTCGCTCGTGATCGCCTTCAACCCGCAGTTCCTCCTCGACGGGGCGTCCGCCATCACGTCGCACCGGATCGAGATGCTGGTGGGCGACGGGTTGAAGCCCGCGATCTTGCGCGGTGAGACCGGGGATTTCACGTACCTGCTGATGCCCGTACGGCTCTCCTAGCGCGGGTCACCTCCAGCTCAGCCGATGCGCGTTGACGAACTGGCCCTGGAGGATTTCCGAAACCTGGTGCGCGAGAAGGTGTCGCTCGCTCCGGGCCTGAACCTGGTGGTCGGGCGGAACGCGCAGGGAAAAACGAACCTGCTGGAGTCGATCCATTGCTTGAGTGGCCTTGGTTCTCCGCGGGCCGAGAGCTCCGCGCTGGTGAGACAGGGATCTGAGGCGGCCCTGGTACATGCCGACGTCACGCGCGGAAGCCGTGCGCTGCACATCGACCTCGAGATCAGGCCCGGCCGCGGAACCCGGGCCCTCGTGAACCGGACGCCGGTCCCGCGGACCAGCGCTCTGGCGGAGGTGGTGGTGACGGTGTTCTTCGGGCCGGATGAGCTGTCCTTGGTCAAGGGGTCTCCCGATGGACGCCGCCGGTTCCTGGATGAGCTCGTGGTGAAGCTCCGTCCGGCCCGGGACTCTCTTCGACGCGAGCTGGAACGCATCTTGCGCCAAAGGAACGCCCTGCTGAAGTCGCTGCGCGGCGCATTGCCGGCCGAGGCCGCCAGCTCGCTGGAGGTGTGGGATCGGTCGCTGTGCCGAGCGGGGGCCGCGGTCGCCGCCGCGCGCCTGGAGGCGCTGCGCGATCTGGTGCCACACGCGTCGAAGCGATATGAGGAGATCGCGGGTGACGGGCGGCTCGAGCTCGGCCACGTCAGTTCCTGGGTTCCGGAGCGAGAGGCTTCGGCGATCCTGCTCGGGGAGAGAGAGGTCGACCCGTCGGAGCTGGAGATCCATCTGGCCCGTCGCATCGACGAGCTGCGGCGGCTAGAGCTAGAGCGGGGGGCGACGCTTGTGGGGCCGCAGCGAGACGACGTGACGGTGAAGTTGGCATCTCGAGGCGAAGCCGCCGGGTCGATGCTGGATGCCCGCGCGTTCGCGTCGCAGGGCGACCAGCGGACGAGCGCCTTGGCTCTGAAGCTCGCGGAGCTCGACCTCCTGTCGGATGCGCTGGACGAGGAGCCGATCCTCTTGTTGGACGACGTCTTCTCGGAGTTGGATCCGAGCCGGCGCGCGTGGTTAAGCGACGCGGTGCGCAACGTGGGCCAGACCATCGTCACCTCGGCCGAACCGCTGGCGTTGGACGCTTTGCAGGCGGAGAAGCTGATCCAGGTCACAGACGGCAAGATCAGTGACGTCGGATAGTCGCCCCGCGGATCCCGCGTCCCTGAAGGGGCTCCTGGGCGGCGCCGCGGCTCGATTCGGTCTCGACGACGCGCTCTCCACCGGAACCCTGTGGAGGCGCTGGCATGACGTGGTGGGGCCTGACCTTGCTGCACACGCCGAGCCCACGTCCCTTCGCGCCGGCGTGCTGCGGCTTCGTGCGGACTCACCCGTGTGGGCGCACGAGATCGGGTATCTGGCCGAAGACATCAAACGCCGGGTGAACGAGCATCTGGGGCAAGCGATAGTCACGGAGGTGAGGGTTTGGAGCGCTCCCGGGGAGACCCCGCCCCCACCTGCAGCGCCCGCGCCGCGACGGGCTTCGGAGGCTTCGGAAGGGGGGGCTGAGAAGGTCCCCGACGACCCTCTGAAGGCGTTGGACAGGGCCCGCTCCGCGTGGCTCGCTCGCCGCGAACAGAGACGACTTCGAGAGGCTCGAGAGAGACGCTGAAAACCTGGAAATGCCCAGCTAGATGGTACTATTTAGCTTCATGACCCCACTGTTCTCCGCTCTCTTCGGGCGCGCCCACCAGCGGCTTTCGAGCCGCCTCGCGGCCACCTCGTGAGCAGCTCGCGTAGAAGCATCTCTCCCGCCACCAAAACGAGGAACGAAGTGTCCTACAGCGCAGAAGACATCACCGTTCTGGAGGGTCTCGACCCGGTCCGGAAACGGCCTGGGATGTACATCGGCTCTACCGGTACCCGGGGCCTCCACCACCTCGTTTACGAGGTCGTCGACAACGCCGTCGACGAGGCGATGGCGGGATACTGCGATCGGATCATCGTCGAGCTTCTGGCCGACGGCGGCTGCAAGGTCACCGACAACGGGCGCGGCATCCCCGTCGATCCCATCAAGGCGCCCGGCCCTCACAAGGGGAAGCCGGCTGCCCAGGTCGTGTTGACCACGCTCCACGCCGGCGGCAAGTTCGAGGGCAAGGGCTATCAGGTGTCGGGAGGCCTCCACGGCGTTGGCGTATCCGTCGTCAACGCCCTGTCGGAGCGTCTCGAGCTCGAGATCGCTCGCGACGGCAAGGTATGGAATCAGGAATACGAGCGGGGCAAACCACAGGCGAAGCTGAAGCCGGGGCGGTCGATCAAGCGGACCGGCACCACCGTGGCGTTCTGGCCCGATCCCCTGATCTTCACCGACGAACGCGAGTTCCGTTTCGACACGCTCGCCCAGCGCATGCGCGAGATGGCTTTCCTCAACAAGGGTCTCGAGATCCGGCTGATCGATCACCGCATCGAGCCGGCACATGAAGAGGTGTTCCGCTACACGGGCGGGATCATCGACTTCGTCAAGCACCTGAACTCCTCGCGCGACGCTGTCAACAAGCGGGTCGTGTACTTCGACGGCAAGGCCGAGCAGCACGAGCTCGAGATCGCGATGCAGTGGACGACCTCGTTCAACGAGTCCGTCTTCACGTTCGCGAACAACATCAACACGCACGAGGGCGGCATGCACGAAGAGGGCTTCCGCCGCTCGCTGACGAAGGTCATCACCTCTTACGCGCGCAGCAAGCAGCTGTTGAAGGAGAAGGATCAGCCGTTCATCGGCGAGGACTGTCGCGAAGGTCTCACCGCGATCATCTCCGTCAAGGTCGCCAACCCGCAGTTCGAGGGCCAGACCAAGACCAAGCTCGGCAACACGGAGATCCGCTCGTTCGTAGAGACGACGATGAACCGACTCTTCGCCGACTACATGGAGGAGCATCCCACCGAAGCGCGTGCGATCTGCAACAAGGCCATCTCCGCGCAGCGCGCTCGACTAGAGGCGCGCAAGGTGCGGGACCTGGTGCGGCGGAAGTCGCTGCTCGAGTCGTCGATGCTGCCGGGAAAGCTGGCGGACTGCCAGACCCGGGATCCCGACAAGGCCGAGCTCCTGATCGTCGAGGGTGATTCCGCCGGTGGTACCGCGAAGAACGCTCGTCAGCGTGAGAGCCAAGCGGTATTGCCGCTGCGCGGCAAGATCTTGAACGTCGAGCGGGCTCGACTGGCGAAGATCCTGGAGAACAAGGAGATCCAGGCGATCATCACCGCGGTCGGAACGGGCATCGGCGACGACTTCGATATCTCCAAGTGCCGCTATCACAAGATCATCTCCATGGCGGACGCCGACGTCGACGGCTCGCACATCAAGACGCTGCTGCTCACGTTCTTCTTCCGCTTCA
>JADDQX010000080.1:0-2360 GCA_016781115.1 Actinomycetota bacterium
CGCCGTGGATCCGGACAGCATCGGCAAGACGCGGGCGCGCCTGACGCACGTCAACCTCAACGACGAAACCGTGGAAGGGCTCGAGGTACCGGGCGTCGCCTACAGCGTCCAGTACCACCCCGAGTCCGGCCCCGGCCCTCACGACTCGCGGTACCTGTTCGCCAAGTTCAGGCGATTGATCCACACATTCGAACCATCCGACATGGAGCTGGAGGTGAATGCTTAATGGGACGAGGAGACCGCAAGCGCACGCGCTGGTCCAAGGACCGTCAGAAGAAGAAGAGAGCGCGAGAGCGTCGCAAGGCCGAGGCCAAAGGAGCGACGCGCAGGTAATGAGCGGACACTTCAGGGCACTCGGGGTCGATCACGTGAACGTGACCGCGCCCGAGGAGCTCGAGACGGAGGTCATCGACTGGTACGAGAACTGTCTGGGGCTCACGAGGCTGAAGAAACCCGAGGGCACGCGACCCAGAGGAGCGTGGTTCGAGGTCGGACCCCAAGAGCTTCACGTCTCGGTCGACGCGCACAACCCGCACCACACCGCTCACGTCGGGATCCTGGTGGATGACTTCGACGCCGTGATCGAGCGCCTGCGGGGGGCGGGCTGCCATCTCGAGCAAGCGGCGACGCTCCCCGGACGGCGCCGTTGCTACGCGCGCGACCCGGCGGGAAACCGCATCGAGATCGGTTTCTTGGAGGAGCCCACCGCGCAGGTGGTCAGCGAGGAGATCGCCTAGGTGAACGCCTGATGCCGCGGCGCGACGACCTGCACAAGATCCTCGTTATCGGATCCGGACCGATCGTGATCGGCCAGGCATCCGAGTTCGACTACTCCGGCGTCCAAGCCTGCAAGGTCCTGCGAGACGAGGGCTACGAGGTCGTGCTCGTGAACTCGAACCCGGCGACGATCATGACCGACCCCGAGTTCGCAGACGCGACCTACGTCGAGCCCATCACGCCCGAGTACGTAGCGAAGATCATCGAGAAGGAACGGCCCGATGCGGTGCTGCCGACCTTGGGTGGTCAGACCGGCCTCAACGTAGCCATGGAGCTCGCCGCATCTGGGGTGCTCGAGGCGTATGAGGTCGAGATGATCGGCGCGAACTCGACCTCGATCCGACGCGCGGAAGACCGCCGCCTCTTCAAGGAGGTCATGACCGAGGCCGGGATCGACCTGCCGCGATCGAGCTTCGCCTACTCCGTCGCCGAGGCGCAGGAGGCCGCCGCAGAGATCGGCTTCCCCGTCGTCATCCGGGCTTCCTACGTCCTCGGGGGAGGGGGCTCGGGCGTGGTGCAGACGCCGGACGAGCTCGCGCACGTGGCCGCGGAGGGGATCCGGCTGTCGAGCATCGGGGAGGTGCTGGTCGAAGAGGCGATCTCCGGCTGGAAGGAGTTCGAGCTCGAGGTCATGCGCGACCGCAACGACAACGTCGTGATCGTCTGTCCGATCGAGAACCTCGATCCGATGGGTGTTCACACCGGCGACTCGATCACCGTCGCTCCGGCGATGACCCTCACCGACGTGGAATACCAGGGGATGCGCGACGATGCCGTTCGCGTTATGCGCGCGATCGGCGTCGAAACGGGCGGCTCGAACGTTCAGTTCGCGGTGCACCCGGCCACGGGACGGCGCGTGGTGATCGAGATGAACCCCCGCGTCTCGCGCTCCAGCGCGCTCGCCTCGAAGGCGACCGGGTTCCCGATCGCGAAGATCGCGGCGAAGCTGGCGGTCGGCTACACGTTGGACGAGATCCCGAACGACATCACCCGCAAGACCCCGGCATCGTTCGAGCCGACGATCGACTACGTCGTCGTGAAGATCCCTCGGTGGACCTTCGAGAAGTTCCCCAACGCCGACCGCACGCTGGGAACGAAGATGAAGTCGGTCGGCGAGGTCATGGCGATCGGGCGGACCTTCGTCGAGGCTCTCCAGAAAGGGTTCCGCTCGCTGGAACAAGACCTGCCCGGGCTGGCGAGCGGCAACGCGCCCGAGGTCCCTCTGCCCGACCTCGTCGAACAGTTGAAGCAGCCGGTGGAGCACCGCCTGCTGCTCCTCGAACAAGCCCTGTACCAGGGCTTGTCTCCCGAGGATGCCGCTGCGGTGACGTCGATAGACCCCTGGTTCGTGGACCAGATCGCTCGGCTGGCGGACGCGAGACGGGAGCTGTCCAACAGGGGCAGCCTCGACGCTCTCGATCGGGACGACCTGCGGGAAGCGAAGAGACTCGGGTTCTCCGACGTGCAGCTGGCGCGGCTTCTGGCGTCTTCGGAGGCGGAGGTGCGCGCTCGCCGTCTCGAGCTCGACGTCCGACCCACGTACAAGACCGTCGACACCTGCGCCGCGGAGTTCGAGGCCGAGA
>JADDQX010000080.1:2510-9719 GCA_016781115.1 Actinomycetota bacterium
CCCCGCTCAAGCTCGCGAAGCCCCTGCACGAGGCAGGCGTGCCGATCTTCGGAACCTCGCCCGACGCGATCGACCGTGCCGAGGACCGCGAGCGCTTCGGCGCTCTCCTGGCCGACCTCGCGCTCCCGCATCCCGCCAACGGGATGGCCCGCTCGCTTGCGGAAGCCAGAGCGGTCGCGAACTCCATCGGGTATCCCGTGCTCGTTCGCCCCAGCTACGTGCTCGGGGGCCGCGCGATGGAGATCGTGTACGAGGAGTCTTCGCTGGAGGGCTACATGAGAACCGCGGCGCAGGTGTCTCCCTCACACCCGGTCCTGGTGGACAAGTTCCTGGAAGGCGCCGTCGAGGTCGATTGCGACGCCGTATACGACGGCAGCGAGCTCTACATCGGTGGTGTGCTCGAGCACATCGAAGAGGCCGGGATCCACTCGGGCGACTCCGCCTGCGCTCTGCCCCCCTTCACGTTGACGGACGACCAGATCGCCGAAGTGATCGAGCACACCCGCGTGCTCGCGCACGCCCTCGGGGTCAGGGGGCTCATCAACATCCAGTTCGCGGTGAAAGACGAAGAGGTCTATGTCCTGGAAGCGAACCCTCGTGCGTCTCGTACGGTGCCTTTCACCTCCAAGGCCACCGGCGTGCCGCTCGCGAAGGTGGCGTCGCGAGTCATGGCCGGGGCGACGTTGGCGCAACTGCGTTCAGACGGGCTGGTTCCCGAACGCGCGGTGGGGCACGAGGGCCTGAGACATGTAGCGGTGAAGGAGGCGGTCCTCCCGTTCGAGCGCTTCCGCGGCGTCGACACGACGCTCGGCCCCGAGATGCGCTCGACCGGCGAGGTCATGGGCATCGACTCCAACTTCGGCCTCGCCTTCGCGAAGGCGGAGCGGTCCGCGAACGTGCGCCTGCCCGTCAAGGGGACGGTGTTCATCTCGGTCGCCAACCGCGACAAGCGCAGCGTGATCTTTCCGGCGAAGAGGCTCCACGACCTCGGCTTCAACCTCGTTGCCACCGGCGGGACCGCCCAGCTCCTCAAGCGCGCGGGCGTCGATGTCGAGATGGCGCCGAAGGTGTCGGCGGGGGGTGACCCCGAGGCCAGGAACGTCATCGAGCGGATCGCCGCTGGAGAGATCGACATGATCTTCAACACGCCCTTCGGCCGCAAGGCGCGGTCCGACGGCTACTTCATCCGCACCGCCGCGGTTGATGCGGGCGTGCCGTGCATCACGACCATGTCCGGCATGGCGGCGGCCGTCCAGGCGATCGAAGAGCTGGTCACGGGGGAACCACGGGTCCGGTCCCTGCAGGAGCACCTGCGGATCTCCCAGGAACAAAGATCGTGAGCCTCGTCGTCGCTTCGGGCGAGGTGCTGAGTCACAAGAAGTACGGCGAGCACTATCACTCGCTCACGATCGTGACACCGGAGATCGGCAAGATCGCGCAGCCCGGACAGTTCGTGAGCATCCGGTGTGGAGCGGATCGCGGCAATATCCTGCGGCGCCCCTTCTCCATCTACCGGGTCCACAAGCGCGGCGGGTGGGGCTCCACGATCGAGATCGTCTTCGACATCCGGGGGGCCGGGACGACATACCTTTCGCAGCTGCGTACGCACGCGGTCGTGGATCTGATCGGACCGGCAGGACGCGGCTTTCTGCTGCCCAAGCAACGCGCCCACTGCCTGCTCGTCGGAGGTGGGATCGGCGCGGCGCCGCTGTTCTTCCTCGCCGACGAGCTGCGCAATGAGGGACATCGTGTGGATGTCATCCTCGGCGCGCGCAGGTCTGGCCTCTTGCTCGGAGCTATCGATGCCCGGCGCTTCGCGTCGGTCTGTCGGACCACGACCGAAGACGGGAGCATGGGAGACACCGGCCGGGTAACCGACGTGCTGGTCGAGACGATGCAGCGCTGCGAGACCGACATCGTCTATTCCTGCGGGCCGCATCCGATGCTCGCGGCCGTGTCGAAGATCTGCATCGAACAGAGGGTTCCGATCCAGGTGGCGGTTGAGGAGCTGATGGCGTGCGGCTACGGGGTCTGCATGACCTGCGTCATGCCTCTGCGTCGATCCGTAAGGGCCGACCAGCCGCTCGAGCAGGGCCCCGTCTACGCTCGTTCTTGCACAGAGGGTCCCGTCTTCAACGGGGCGCAGGTGGTGTGGAACGGCGAGGCAGACCTTGTGGCCGAGGATCAGGCCGAGCTGTCGCCTGCCGGTGTCGCCACCCGCCACGGGGCGATCGAGCAGCCCCCGTACGAGCACGCGCCGCCGGGGAACTGATGACGCAGATCCCCGCCAAGCTCGGCACCCTCGAGCTCCGCAATCCGGTCCTGGTCGCCTCCGGCACCTTCGGCGCCGGCCGAGAGGGTTCGACGTTCCTCGACCTCGCCGAGATGGGCGGCATCATCGTCAAGTCCATGACGATCACCCCGTGGATCGGGAAGCCGACCCCGCGGATGTGTGAGACGCCGTCGGGGATGTTGAACGCGATCGGTATCCAGAACAAGGGCGTCGATCACTTCATCACCGAGGACCTGCCGTGGCTGGTGAAGCAGAAGGCGACGGTCTTCGCGTCGATCGCCGGCAACACCGTCGAAGAGTTCGTTCGGGTCGCAGACAAGCTTCGGACGGCCCGCGGCATCGCAGCCGTCGAGATCAACATCTCGTGTCCGAACCTCGAGGATCGCAACAACATGTTCTCCCATTCCAAGACCTCGACCGCGGCGGTGGTCGGCCAGGTGAAGGCGGCGCTGAGACGCGTGCCGGTGTTCCCTAAACTTTCGCCGAACGTGACCTCGTTGGCGGAGATAGCCGATGCGGCTTTGGGCGCGGGCGCCGACGGGTTGTCGTTGATCAACACGGTCTTCGGCATGTCGATCGACGTCGAGAGGCGGCGTCCGAAACTCGCGGGGGTGGTCGGAGGATTGTCGGGACCGGCGATCCACCCGATCGCGGTGCGAGCCGTGCACGACATCCACCGGCACTTCCCGCACGTCCCGATCATCGGGCAAGGTGGTGTCGCGAGTGCCTCGGATGCTCTGCAGTTGATCCTCGCGGGAGCGTCCGCGGTCGCCGTCGGGACGATGAACTTCGTGAACCCGCGCGCCTCGATCGAGGTGACGGAAGGCATCGCGGATTACATGCAACGTCACAAGGTCACCGAGGTCGGGGACCTCGTGGGAGCTGTGAAGGTGGAGGGATGACCGCGCCGGAGGTCACGGTGAGCAACCCGATCTGCGTCGCGCTCGACACTCCGTCTCCCACGGACGCTCTGGACATGGCGAGGGCGGTCGCGGGTTCCGTGGGTGCGGTGAAGATAGGCCTCACCGCGTTCGCCGCGGGCGGACCGGACCTGGTCCGGCAGATGACGAAGGCGAACCGCGTCTTCCTCGACCTGAAGTTCCACGACATCCCCGCGCAGGTGGCGGGCGCGGTCACCCGCATCCGCGACCTCGGCGCAGAGCTGACGACGGTCCACGCCGCAGGCGGCAGAGCGATGCTCCAGGCGGCGGCGGAGGCCGCGGGCGGCGAGGTCACGGTGCTGGCGGTGACCGTGCTGACGAGTCTCGGCGATCGCGAGGTTCGCGACGTGGGCTTCGCGGGGGACGCTGCGAGCACGGTGCTGCGGCTGGTGGAGCTGAGTCTGAGCGCCGGCGTCGGCGGCATCGTCTGTTCGCCGCTGGAGGTCGCGCCGATCCGCGAGCGGTTCGGCAACCGCGCCGCCGGCGGCCCCTACCTCGTGGTGCCAGGGATCAGGCCGGAGGGCTCCGACCTCGGCGATCAGCGTCGCACGCTCGCGCCCAAGGGAGCTCTCGACGCAGGAGCCGACCTCCTCGTGATAGGGCGGCCCATCACGGCGGCCGCCGATCCGGCCGCGGCGGCGCGCGCGATCGCGGGTTCTCTGTGAACGCCGCGGAGATCCTCGAGGTCCTGGAGAGTCGCGGAGCCGTTCTTCACGGGCACTTCGAGCTGTCGTCGGGACGGCACTCGGATCTGTTCGTGCAGAAGTTCCGAGTGCTGGAGCATCCTCGCCTCGCACAGCGATTCGGAGAATCGCTGGCCGGGTTGTTCGAAACGAAGGTTGATGTTGTGGCCGCCCCCGCGGTCGGTGCGGTCGTTCTCGGTTTCGCGACCGCGCTCGGCGCCGACGCTCGCAGCATCTTCGCCGAGAGGGTCGACGGGCAGATGGTCTTCCGTCGCGGCTTCAGCATCGCGCCGCACGAGAAGGTCCTGGTGGTGGAAGACGTCGTCACCACCGGCGGCTCAGCGCGCGAGGTCGTGGAGCTCGTGACCCGCGCCGGGGGCGAGGTCGTGGGGGTGGGCGCCTTGTTGGACCGCGGTGATCCCGCGCGGCCCCCGGACCTTCTAGGCGTCCCGCTGCGCGCGCTCGTGAAGCTGGACGTCAGCTCGTGGGACCCGGCGGGGTGCCCGTTGTGCGCCGCGGACGAACCTCTGGAGGACCCGGGAAGCCGACGCGTCGGCCGTTAGCTCTACAGCACGAAAAGGCGCTCTCAGCAGGGAAAACCCGCCCTGCTTGCGTTGCCACGGGCGAGCGCCGTGCCTATAATCCGCACGCTCGCGGGGCTTGTGCGCAGCGGCGACGGCCTCGGCCCACCGAATCAGATCAGCTAAGGAGGACGCTGCATGCCCTTGCCCCCGCCCCTCACCGAGGAGCAACGGCGCCAAGCTCTAGAGAAGGCGGCGGTGGCGCGGCGGAAGCGGGCGGAGCTCAAGGAGCAGTTGAAGAGCGGGCGGACCAGCCTGCGCGACCTGCTCGAGCGCACCGGGGATGAGGTGGTCGGAAAGATGAAGGTTTCCACCGTCCTGGAGTCGCTGCCCGGCGTCGGCCGGGTCCGGGCGCGCAAGCTGATGGAGCGTCTGGATATCTCCGAGTCGCGGCGCATGCGGGGGCTCGGCGAGAAACAGAAGAAGAACCTGCTCGAAGAATTCGCGCGGCGATAGTCGCCGGACCGGTGCTTCCTCCAGATCGGCGCGGGGACCGCGGCCGTTTGTTCGTTATCTCGGGCCCTTCGGGCGCGGGTAAGGGCACTGTGATCCAAGAGCTCCTGCGACGACGTCCGGAGATCGCCCTCAGCATCTCGGTCACCACCCGTCCCGCTCGGCCGCAGGAGCGGAACGGCGTTCACTACACCTTCGTCAGCGAGTCGGAGTTCAAGGGCATGCGCGACCGGGGGGAGCTCCTCGAATCCGCCCGCGTCCACGGCAACTTCTACGGGACCCCTCGGCCCCCGGTCGAGGCGGCGCTGGCGAGCGGGAGAGACGTGATCTGCGAGCTCGACATCCAGGGGGCGGAGTCGGTGAAGCGTTCGAAGCCGGAGGCGATCTTGATCTTCATCGAGCCCCCCTCGATGGATGACCTCCACAGGCGCCTGCGGAACCGCGGGACGGAGAGCCCGAACGACATGTCCACGCGGATCGATGCCGCGTACGCGGAGATCAAGCGCAAGGAGGTCTACGACCACATCGTCATCAACGATCGTCTGGAGGACGCAGTAGGCGACCTGGTTCGTATACTGGACTCCTGACCAGAAAGGAACCTCTGATGATCGAACCCAAGATCGAGACCCTCATCGGCAGCGCCGACTCCAAATACACGCTGGTGATCCTGGCGGCCAAGCGCAGCCGGCAGATCAACTCGTACTTCAGCCAGCTCGGCGAGGGCGTCTCCGAGTACACGCCCCCGCAGGTCTCGCTGGGCGCGGACCAAGCTCCGAAGTCGCTGTCGATCGCGCTGCAAGAGATCGCAGACGGGTCCGTCACCTTCGAGCGCACCGCCGACGGGATCAAGTAGCAGCCCTCTTCTTCCGGAGGCGGCATGAGCCTGCAGGGCAAGAAGGTCATCCTCTGTGTCACGGGAGGTATCGCCGCCTACAAGGTCCCCGTCGTTGCCCGCGGCCTGACGGAGCTGGGCGCCCAGGTCCGGGTCGTGATGACGCGATCGGCAACGCGTTTCGTCGGCGCCCAGACCTTCGCCGCGCTGACGGGTCACCCCGTGGGCTCGGAGCTCTTTGCCGCCGGCGCCGAGGTGCCTCATGTCGAGCTGGCACGCGGGGCGGACCTGGTGCTGGTGGCGCCGGCCACGGCGAACGCCATAGCGAAGGTTGCTATCGGCATCAGCGACGACCTCATGTCTGCGACGCTGCTGACCGCTCGCTGCCCGGTGCTGGTGGCGCCCGCGATGCACACCGAGATGTGGGAACACCCCGCTACCCGAGCCAACGTAGCGACGCTGACGGAGCGAGGTGTGCACCTGGTTGGTCCGGTCAGCGGGGCTCTTTCCTCGGGCGACGAAGGGCCCGGGCGGATGGCGGAGCCAGACGACATCATCGCCGCGGCAGCGGCCGTCCTCAGCACACAGCAAGAGCTGGCGGGCCGTCGGTTCGTCGTTACAGCAGGCGGCACTCAAGAGCCGATCGACCCCGTGCGCTTCATCGGGAACCGATCCTCGGGGCGCATGGGGATCGATATCGCGGCCGAGGCGGCACGGCGGGGGGCGAAGGTCACGCTCGTCGTGGGGCCGATCACGGTTCCGATCCCCGGCGACATCGACGTGGTGAAGGTTCGAACCGCTGAGGAGATGCGAGAGGCGGTGCTGGAACGCGCTTCCGACGCCGATGTGATCATCAAGGCGGCGGCCGTCGCGGATTGGCAGGCAGACGTGCACGCGGAGCGGAAGCTCAAGAAGGCCGACGGTCCGCCCGCGATCCATCTGGTGCCGACGCCGGACATCCTCGCCGAGCTGGGAAGCGACCCGTCACTGCGCAAAGACGGCAGCGTTCTGGTCGGTTTCGCGGCAGAGACCGAGCCCGACCCGGCCAAGCTCGCGGAGCTGGCGGAAGCGAAACGGGCCTCGAAGGGAGCGGACGTGATCGTCGCGAACGACGTGTCCAGCCACGACTCAGGGTTCGAGGTTCCGACGAACCGCGCCGTGATCGCATCCGTCTCCGGCACCGAGGACGTCGGATTGGTGACGAAGAAGGCTCTCGCCGCCGCGCTCGTCACGCGCGTGGCGGCCGCGCTGGGCCGCTCCTGATCGCTCGCCTTCCGGTGCAGCTCTCCCCGCGGCGAGAGGGCGACTCTCGCACCTGACTCCCCGAGAGGCCGCGCGGCGTCGGATTAGGATGCCGCCCATGCCCCACGACGAACTGTCTCTGTTCACGTCCGAGTCGGTGACGGAGGGCCATCCGGACAAGATG
>JADDQX010000011.1 GCA_016781115.1 Actinomycetota bacterium
GCCCGGCCCGACCGCCAGGTAGTACTGCACCAGGTCCATCTTGGTGAGCGCCGGCTCCGGGAAGAACACCTTGTCCGGGTTCGAGATACGAACCTCTTGACCATCGGCTTCGACGAACTCGTACTTGGTCGGCACGAGCGACAGCGTAAGGGTGACGCTAGCGGCGGAGCGGGAGCTCGAAGACCTTGTAGGCCGATCTGATCACCGCGTGAGCGACGTTGTGCACCAGAACGCCCCCCATGGTCCTGCCGCTCTCGGCCCCCGCGTGCGCGTGGCCATGGAAGGCGATGTCTGCCCCAGCCGCGTCGATGGCCTCTTCCAAGAAGTAGCTCCCCAGGAAGGCGAATATCTCGGGTTTCTCGCCCGCAAGCGTCTCGGCGATCGGCGAGTAGTGGAGCAACGCGACCCGTGCATCGGTGCCCTGGAGCGACCTCAGCTGCTCCTCGAAGGCGCGTGCGATCGCTTCGCTGTGGCGGACGAAAGCCTTCATCTCCGGTTCCCCGAAGTCGCTCCCGCAGGCGTTCCTGAACCCGCCTCCGAACCCTTTGGCCCCGGCGATCCCAATCGCGCGCTCCCGGACCTCGACGACGATCGAGTCCTGTTCCAAAACGACAACGCCCGCTTCTTCCAGGTGCTTCGTCACGAGCTCCTGTTGATCGGAGTGGTAGTCGTGATTGCCGAGCACCGCCACCGTCGGGATCGGAAGGCCGGCGACCTCAGCGGCGAACACCGCGGCCTCTTCGGCCTCCCCCACCCGCGTCACATCACCAGCGATCAACAGGATGTCGGCCTTCTCCTCGATGCCGTCCAACTCGCGGGCGAACAGCCCTTTCGAGTCGCGCCCTAGATGGACGTCTGCGACCGCGGCGAGCCGGACGACCTCGGTCGACTCAGCCATAGATCGAACGGTAGAGCTCGGCTATGGCGTCGTCGGGAACGAAGAGGTCGCGGGACTGGGCGTAGATCAAGAGGCTCAGCACCCGCTTCGCGCCGTGGCGCGCCCGACGAACGACGTAGTCCCAGTGAAGGTCCGCTCCCACGATCAGCGTCATCGCGTCGTGCCAGTAGTGCGCGGTGTCCTCCTCGTGGGCGATCGCCTTCATCACGAGCAGATCCTCCGCGCTGAGCAGGCGGACCTGATGACCCTTGTACTCCTTCGTCACCGCGCGCTCGAGCATCTCGTCGTCGATATAGAGATCGCCCTCCGAACGCGTGATGACGTCGACGAGGACGCCTTCTTTCGCCGCTTTGTGCAGCCAGTGCTCGTCGGGGTCCTTCGAGTCGAATCCCGCGGCTTCGAGTGCGGCCATGGCCTCACCCGCGTCCTCGTGCTTCACCATCAGGTCGAGGTCCTGGATCGGCTTCGGGCGCCCGTAGATCGCTAGCGGCAGTCCGCCGATGAAGAGGTACGGGATCCCCGCGCCGTCCAGCGCGTCCGTCGTCTCTTCGAGCACACGAAGGACCGTCGACTGATCGACGTCACCCTTCTCCCACTGATCGGTCGCCATCGCTCTCCTTCCGGACCCGCCACCCGTCGCTACCCGCAGCGAAAAGGGACGAAACGGTACCGCCGCGGAGCGCGATCTGGCGCGGCTGAGGTGGTCGCTCTAGGAGCCTTCGCCTCCTCCGGTTCCCGGCTCCGGGACGCCGTCACGGAAGGCCTCGTCGTTGTGCTCGCTCAGGGATGTATCGGTCGGCTCGTCGACGCTGACGTTGCCGGGACCCTCTGCCGAAGCTTCAGAGCTCTCCTGGGCCTGTTCGCCCGGCTGGTTCTCCTCTGGCATGGCTGTCCTCCGAGGTGGTTGAGTTCGAGAGGCTCGAACCTACACGGTGGCTGGCGCAGAGTTCCTCACGCGCGCGGGAGATGCACGACCATCCGGCAGCCGCTGGGGCTCCGGTTCTCGGCGCGGATGTCGCCGCCATGCAGATCGACGATCCATCGAGCGATCGCGAGACCCAGACCCGAGCCGCCGTCGGCTGCCGAGCGCGCCTCATCCGAGCGATAGAAGCGCTCGAAGACCCTCGCCGTCTCCCCCTCGGGGATCCCCGGCCCCGAGTCGTCAACCTCGATCCGCACGCGCCGGTCCTCCACGACCGCCTGTACGCGAACGGATGCACCATGCGGCGAATGGCGAACCGCGTTGTCGAGAAGGTTCGCTAGCACCTGATGCACTCGCTCCGAGTCTCCCCGCACCCGCAGGTCGCCGGGCTCGATCGCTACGTCTAGATCCACCGACTTGAGCCCCGCGTGAACCGCATTCACCGCCGACTCCTTCGCGGCCTGCTCGATCACCGGCTTCAGCTCGAAAGGGCGTCGTTCCAACGCGAGGGTGCCAGACTCCAGCTTGGAGAGGTCGAGGAGCTGGGTGACCAGCCGTCCTAGCCGCTGCACCTGCTCCAGCATCGTCTCGAGCGTGCGCGGATCGGGAGGCTCCACCCCGTCGATCAGGTTCTCCAACACCGCTTGCAGGGCGCTGATCGGCGTGCGCAGCTCGTGCGAGACGTTCGCGATCAGATCCTTCCGCACGCGGTCCACCTCCGCGAGCTCCGTCGCCATCTTGTTGAAGGTGCGGGCCAGCTCCCCCACCTCGTCGCGCGAGCTGGCGACCACGCGGGGTTGGTAGTCGCCCCGACCCATCGCCTGCGCGGCATGAGCGATCTCTCGCAGAGGAGATGTCATCCCCCGCGCGAGGAACTGCACCATCCCTAAGGCGAGCAGCGATGCAACGACGGCGCCGAGCCACAACGGCACCTGGATGCGGACCGCCGCGATCAGCACGAGCACCGTCACCCCTACGGCGGTAACGATCACCACGCCGAGCTTCGTCTTGATGGAGCTCAGCGGGTCGAGCGGCCTCCTCAGGACGACTCCTTGAACGCGTACCCGACGCCGTGCGACGTCCTGATCAGGTCGGAGCCGAGCTTCTTCCGCAGCGCGCCCACATGGGAGTCGACCGTGCGAGCGCTTGCCTCGTCCGGATAACCCCATACCTCCGCCAGCAACTGCTCGCGTGAGAACACGATCCCGGGGCGGGACGCGAGCTTGTAGAGGAGGTCGAACTCGATCGGGGTCAGGTGGACGGTCCCCGTGGCGCGCTTCACGACGCGGCGTCCCGGATCGATCTCGATGTCGTGCGTCTTCAGGGGAGCACCGGCGGGAGCGGGGCCTCGCTCTACCCGGCGAAGCAGCACCTGGACGCGCGCGACCAGCTGCCGGATGCTGAACGGCTTCGTCATGTAATCGTCCGCGCCCACGCCGAGGCCGACGAGCATGTCGGTCTCGGAATCCCGCGCCGTCAACATCAGCACGGGCACGGGGCGGTCCCGCTGGATCCGCCGGCATACCTCCAAGCCGTCGAAGCCCGGCAGCATGAGGTCCAGCACGACCAGATCGGGCCGCGTGCGCAGGCAGAGCTCCACACCCGAGGGACCGTCGGAGGCGACCCGGACGTCGAACCCCTCCTTCGTCAACCTCGCGGCGATGGCCGACGCGATGGCCGCCTCGTCTTCGATCACCGCTATCGCGTGAGGTCGCATCGCTCGAGTCTAGGAAGGTTCGACGGCTCAGAGGCCGCCCGCGCGCCGATCGTCTGGAACAAGATCGTTCGCTCCTTGGGCTCATCCAGTTCTAGGAGAAAGAGTCGTTGCCAGCGCCCCAACAGGGGAATGCCCGCCGCGACCGGGACAACCTGGGAATTGCCGCCGACGATCATCTGGAGCACGTGAGCGCGGCCGTTGGCGCGCTCGTCCTCCACGAGGTTCTGCGTCCGGACGCGCAGGTCGTCGTGCGCGTAGTAGATGCCGTCCGGCACGAGCACGTCCAACCGCTTCAGGAGGTCCTCCTGCGCGCCCTCCTCCCACTCGTTGATCATCAGTCCGCAGGTGGTGTGGCGACAGAAGGCGACGCAGAACCCATCTTCGATCTCAGACCCCGACACCGCTCGGTCAAGCTCAGGGGTGAGGTCGATGAAGGCAAGCCGGTGCGGAGCCAGGACGGACACGGACGCGGTCTTCACTGTAAGTCTCTCGCTCATGCCCGCGAAGCTAGGCCGGTGATGTCGGGGGGCCGCACGAACTTGTGAAGGTTCTGTCAAGCCGCCGCTGCGTCCCGGTCCCCGCTACTAGGGGCAGCCGCGCAAGGTGTCGGAGCCGTCACCCGGGCGACAGGCATCTCGGCCCGATCCCCCGTCGAGCGCGTCGTCACCCGCTCCCCCTGACAAACGATCATCGCCCCTACCGCCGTTCAACCGGTCCCCACCCCGGCTCCCTCGGATGTCGTCGGGGCCGCGCCGGCCGGAGATCTCGTCCTTGCCGTCGCGTCCAAGCAGCGCGTTCTCCTCGCCGTTCCCGAAGATGACGTCGCTGAAGTCGGAGCCGGTGACGTTCTCGAAGTCCTCGATCCGGTCGACCTCCGCACCGACCTCTGCTCGGCCCCGCCCGAGGTCGGCGACGAGACGCTGATCTGCGTTCCCGTAGACGACGGTGTCGCGGCGCGCTCCGCCGTTGAGCTCGTCCGCGCCACCTCGGCCGTTGATGGTGTCGGTACCGCCGTGGGCGGACAGCGCGTTGGCCTGCTCGTCGCCGAGGATCTTGTCCGCTCCGTCGCCTCCGATCACGCCTTCGATGTCGAGGACGACATCCGTACCCACTGCGGTCTCAACAGAGGTCGCCTGAAGATCTGCCGTGATGGCCCTGGTGAGGTCGCGGTACGAGGCGACGTCCGCCACCCCCGGCCCTCCGTTCAACACGTCGTTGCCGCCGCGGCCATCGAGATGATCCTCGGCGTCACCACCGCGTAGCGAGTTGGCCTCGCCGTCTCCGTAGAGGACGTCCGCGAAGGAAGAACCCGTGACGTCTTCGATCCCCAGCAGAATGTCGCTACCGTCGCCCGCATCGGGATCACCGCGAGGTGTGGTCGTACCTGCCGCAAGATCGACCGCGACCGCGGCTCCCGAGCTCTCGTAGCTGGCGGTGTCGCTATCTACTGCTTCGCGGGTGGATGTCTCCTCCTCGCCTCCCGCGACCGTGTCATCGCCCTTCTGCCCCGCGAGCTCGTCGTCCCCGTCGAAGCCGCGCAGAACATCCGCATCCTGGCCGCCGAGAAGGGTGTCGTCGCCGGCCCCGGCATCGATCTGATCCTGCCCGTCGCTGCCACAGATCAGGTCATCGCCCCCACGGCCGAAGATGATGTCGTCGCCGCCGCGGGCGGCGATGACGTCGCGCCCACTTGTCCCCTCCAGGGTCTCGCCCTCGGCGGTTCCAGAGACTGTCGCCTGGACGCCGGCGCAGGTCGCCTCTCCTGCAGCCGCGGCCGGCTGGATGACGATGGACCACACCAAGACGGCTGCCGCGATCGACCACCGAGACAGCATCCCCACCATCGCCAACCTCCTCCACGCCCGTCCCGCCTCCGGCACATCTTGCCGCACCCCCGGCCCCATGTGTCAGAGTCCCGATGAAGCGCGGGAGAGGCTGGTCACGTGGAGCGAAGCGGGAACAGAGCGACGATCGAGCTCGTCTTGCGCCGTCCCGACGGCGCCGAGCGCGACGTGGCGATGACCTTCTCACCTGAGACGCTCGTGGCGGAGGCGGCCGCAGCCCTCGCGGCCCACGCCGGTGTCCCGGATGCGACCGAGCTGTTCGTCGCGAGACAACGCCGTCGCCTCGAACCCGACGCGCCCATGGCGGAAGCAGAGCTGCTCCGCGGCGACGTGCTGTGCCTGAGCGAACCCGGCGCGCCACGGGGCGGACCGGTCGAAGCTCCCGATGACGATGTGCTGGAATTGGTCGCGGTGGGAGGTCCGAGCATGGGCTCGCGCTGGCCGCTGCCGCCTCACGGCTGCGTGATCGGGAGAAGCCGCGACTGCGACATCACGGTTGAGGACCCCGCTATGTCGCGGGCGCATCTCCAGATCGAGATCGACGGTTCCTCCGTCCGGCTGACGGATCGGAACTCGACCAACGGGACGTTCATCGATGGCGTCCGCATCTCCGACGGACACCTCCTCGGAGCGAACGACGTGGTGGAGGCGGGAGCGTCCCTTCTCAAGGTCGAGCGAGCAGAGCCTCGAGCGGGCACCCGCGCACCGGTCGCGGACGGCTGGATCCGCTTCAACCGTCCGCCTCGGCTGAGACCGGGCGCGGTCGACACGGCCCTCGTCATCCCCGCGCCGCCCGCTGCGGCCGAGAAGCCGCGGCTGCCTCTGGTGGCGGCCGGTATCCCCTTAGTGATCGCGCTCGTGCTGTGGCAGCTGTTCCCCGACAACCCCGGTCTGCTCGTGATCATGGCGCTGTCACCGGCCATGGCCGTTGCTTCCTATGTCGAAGAGCGTCGGCGCGGTTCGAGACACAGAGGCAGGGACGAGAGCGCGTGGCGAAGGCGCGTTGATGACGTGATCGCGACTTTGGAAGAGGCGCGCGTGGAAGCAGCTCGGCGTTTGCGAGCCTCCGCTCCCGACGCTAGCGACCTCGAGCGGCGGGCTCATCACGTCGAGCCGTCACTGTGGGAGCGGCGGCCGCGGGATGACGACTTCATGCTGCTGCGCACCGGGTGGGGCGACCGAAGCTGGTCTCCCGACCTGCAGCGAGAGCCGGGCGGATCCGACGCGCTACGTCGGGAGGTGGAAGAGCGGCTGACACCTGCGCTGGTGCTGCCCTCGGTTCCGCTCACGCTGTCGTTGAGGTCGCCCACCGTCACGGGGCTCTGCGGTGACAGGCCGGCGGTAGATGCCTTGACGAGGTGGTGGCTCGTTCAGATCGCGACCCTGCACAGCCCCGAAGACGTCTCGGTGGTGGGTCTCTTCGCAGACGACGAGAGCGCCGCGTGGAGCTGGACCGGCTGGCTGCCGCACACACGCGCGGCCCCCGGTTCTCCTGCGGCGGGCCTGCAGGAGGTGCTGGGTGTCATCGAGCGAAGGCGATCCGCGGGCGCAAGGGTTTCCACCGAGCTGACCCAGATGGTCGTCATCGTGCGCGGGGGTGTCGATGTCCCCGCATCGTCGCTCGCGCGGCTGCTCCAAGAAGGTCCGGCCGCGGGCGTCTCGGTCGTGTGGCTGGGAGCTCACCCGGAGGATCTCCCCGGCGAGTGCAGCTCGATCGTGGAGGTGACATCGCTCTCGGGCGATGTCTCCTCCACCTTCACCGACGGTACGCGAGGACAGACGGGGGCGGCCGAAGGACTCGACGAAGCAACGGCTAGAGGGATCGCTCTGGCGGTTGCTCCGATACGAGAGGTCCGAGCCGCAGAAGCAAGGCGAACCCTGGCCGACCAGGTCTCCCTGTTCGACGTGCTGGGCGTGGCGGAGCCGTCGGAGGGATGGGTCACCGGTCGCTGGGCGGCTGCAGATCATGACCTGCGGGCACCGATCGGGCTTGGTCACGACGCGACGGCGACACTGGACCTGCTCCACGACGGACCTCACGCGCTGGTCGCGGGAACCACAGGGGCCGGCAAGAGCGAGCTATTGCAGACATGGGTGGCCGCCCTGGCGGCGACCTATCCGCCGGATCGGCTGAATCTCCTGTTGATCGACTACAAGGGTGGTGCGGCGTTCAAGGATCTACACCGGCTCCCTCACGCCGTGGGGTTCGTCACGGATCTCGATGGACACCTGGCGGAGCGGGCTCTCGTGTCCCTGAACGCGGAGCTGAAAGGGAGAGAGCGCGCGCTTCGGGCCGTCGCAGCGCGCGACGTGGCCGAGCTGGAGCACCAGCGTGCTCCGGGAACGCCTCCGCGGCTCGTGCTGGTGATCGACGAGTTCGCCACGCTCGTCAAGGAACTGCCGTCGTTCGTGGATGGGGTCGTTGATCTAGCGCAGAGGGGCCGAAGCCTGGGCATCCACCTCCTATTGGCCACCCAGCGACCTGCGGGTGTGATCACCGACGCGGTCCGGGCCAACACCAACCTCAGGATCGCTCTGCGGGTCGCCGACGAAGCCGACAGCCACGACGTGATCGGGGCGGCTGATGCGGCCCACATCCCGCGACGCGTCCCGGGGCGGACTTACGTCCGGCGAGGTCATGGCGAACTCGAGGAGATCCAAACCGCCTTCGGCGGGGTGCCGGTGACGCGTGCAGCTCGAGGGGTGGAAGTACGCGACCTGTGGTCCGAGCCATCACGATCTCGAGACGCCGCAACAAGTACGAGCCAACTACAACTGCTCGTGCGAGCGATCGCGGATGCAGCCGAGGAAGCGAACCTGCCTCGGCCGCAGTCACCATGGCTGCCGCCGCTCCCGGCGCCGATCCCGCTCGCGCACCTGCGCCCCCAGGAGAACCTGGCCGTGGTAGGGCTGCTTGACGAGCCACAGCTCCAACGACAACGACCGGCGCTGCTCACGCTGGATGACGACGGCGGCTGCATCGTGTTCGGAGCCGCGGGATCCGGCAAGACGTCGCTGCTCCTGACGATCGGAGCTTCGTTCGCGTCATCGAAGATGGCCGACGCGACGCACCTGTACGGGCTCGATTGCGGCGGTGGCGGGCTTCGCCCGCTGGAAGCGGTCCCGCAGTGCGGCGACGTCGTGACGGGAGACGACCAAGAAAGGGTCGAGCGGCTCTTCTTCATGATCCGCAGCGAAATCCAGCGCCGGAGAGCGATGTTCGCAGAGAGCCGAGTCACGGGGATCGACGGATTCGTGCGCGCTAGGGGTGAGACGGTTCCTCGGCTCCTGATCCTCGTCGACGACTACGGCGCGTTCGCGTCCGCGTTCGAACGGGTGAACCTGGGGGAGCTGATCGACCTGCTCCCCCAGCTGGTGTCCGAGGGCCGCGCCGCCGGCGTCCATTTCTTCATCAGCGCGACACGGCGCGCTTCGGTCCCGGCGGCTCTCGCGGCTGCAGTTGGAAAGAAGATCGTGCTCCGCCTTGGAGACGCCGATGATTACGCCGCCTTGGGACTCGACCGGCGCAGCTGGCGCAACTTCGAGTGGGGGCCGGGCCGAGGGTTCATCGATGGGATCGAGTTCCAGGCGGCAACCGTTGGTTCCGATCCCGCGCCGGAGGCGGTGGAGCGGGCACTGAAGGCGATCGCCGCAGAACCCGCGCAACGACTCCCCCGGCCCCCCGCCGTCACGCTCCTGCCGCGATCGCTCCCGATAGCAGATCTTCCTCCGGCACCCGAGCCGTGGGTGGCAACCGTCGGGGTCAGGGAGACCGATCTTTCCGCCGCTCACGTAGACGTCACGCACGGTCATGTGGTGGTCGCAGGGCCTTATCGCAGTGGTCGGTCCACCGCGCTCGCCACGATCGCGACTTCGCTGCGGGCCTCGACCGAGGACATCGACCTGCTACTGCTCGCACCCAGACGAACCCCTCTGTTGCAGCTCGATCTATGGGACGAGGTAGCACAAGGCACAGAGAGGTGTGAAGAAGTGGTGAACGAGCTGGCAGAGGCGCGACCAGCCGTGGCGCGACGCGGGTTGGTGGTGATCGTCGACGACGCGGAGGAGCTTGCGGACGGAGCGGTCGCCTACTCGCTGGAGCCGTTGGTGAAGAAGGCGCGCGACACGAACCGGCGGTTCGCGATCGCAGCTGAGTCTCGGTCGCTTCATCGCGCCTTTGGGGGATGGCTCACAGAGGTCCGCAAAGACAAGCACGGGGTGCTGCTCGACCCAGAAGTCGATCTCGACGGCGACCTATTCGGGGTCAAGCTTCCGCGGCGACAGAACCGATCTTTCCCACCGGGACGCGGGTATCTCGTGTCGCGGCGAGGCCTCGAACTCGTTCAGATCGCCACGCCGCTCGGCGACGTCTAGGAGCCGGCCTGGATCAGCGCCTCTCGCCGTCGAGCCACCTCGACGCCCGCCTCTTGAAGCGCGGCCTGAAGCTTCCTCAACGCCGGCTCGAATTCCCCTGCCCACGCCTCACGGAAGCGGTCGGCCGCGGGGCCCTTCCACCAGGTGTTGTTGAGCTCACCCCGGATCGACGCGGTCAGCTCCTGCACGGCTTGCGTCTGCCGGTCGAAATTCCCCTTGAGAGACTGGAGCTGCCCTAGCTCACCGCCGATGGTCGACACGATTCTTCCCCTTCCGCTCGTCCTCTGGAGGAACCTACCAACATCCCGTCGAACCATCAGCGAGACATGACCGAGCGCGACCCGTACGAGCGCCTAGACCACTTCCTTCCGCGCCCTGCCGAGGTCGAGATCGAGGGCTACGACCTGCTCGGCCCCCTTGGAGAAGGTGGCTTCGGCCGCGTCTTTCGCGCGCGGCAGCTTGCCTTCGACCGGGAAGTCGCGGTGAAGGTGCTGAACGCGTCGGGTTTGCACGACGACACCGCCCGTCGTTTCGAGCGAGAGTGCAGAGCCGTCGGGAGCTTGTCCGGCCATCCGAACATCGTGACGGTGCTCGATTCCGGGATCACCTCGTGGGGCCGGCCGTTCATAGTGATGGACCACATGGCGGGCGGGTCCTTCGCACAGCGCCTCGCTCGTGGAGATCGGCTGGACGTCCTGGCAGCAACGGAGACCGTGGTGAAGATCTGCGGCGCAGTCGAAACGGCTCACCGAGGCGGCATCCTTCATCGAGACATCAAGCCCGAGAACGTCTTGCTGTCGGCCTACGGCGAGCCCAAGCTCGGTGACTTCGGGGTCGCATCGATCCCGGACGGCTACCAGACCCACACCGGAGTGATCACGGCGAGCCTTGCGCACGCGGCGCCCGAGACGCTCGAAGGGGGCAGGGCCACTCCTGCCGTGGATATCTACGCGCTCGGGTCTACGTTGTTCATGCTGATCACCGGACGGCCGGCATTCGCCTCTGAGGAACACAGCGGGTTGCAGAGCCTGATCGCGAGGACGCTCACCCAGCCCGTTCCCGACCTGCGAGCCGAGGGGGTGCCGGATCAGATCTGTGGCGTGATCGAGAAAGCCATGGCCAAAGAGCCCGGCGAGCGATACGCGACGGCGGCCGCTCTCGGCGACGCCCTGCGGGCCGCACAGGCCGACCTCGGCGTTTCTCCGACGGAGATGGTGCTCGCGGAGCCTTCACCAGAGCTCGTCGCTCAAGCCGCCACGTATGCATCCGATGGCCTCACCGGGTCCCGGACCCAGATACGCAACCGTCCCGTCCTTTCTCCGGCCGCGCCCGCGGCGCGTCGGCGTCCGTTGTGGAAGAGCCCCCTCGTCGCTGCCTCGCTTCTGTTATTGCTCGCCGCCGGCACCGGCAGCGCGCTGACCGCGCGGCAATCGCGAGACGTTCCCGTCGCGGCGACCTCGGCTTCCGGCGACAGCGAGGACAGTTCCGAGACCGCGCCCGAAGTTGGTTCCGTAGACACGAAACCCAAACAACGCGTTGCAGACGCGAGCGCCCAACGGCCGCGCCCTCGGCGAGACGGCGCGGGAGCGGCCGGGAGCGTCTACGGGGGCAACGTTTCGATCCCGTCATCGGGTGGAGGCGAGACATCGACCACGGGGTCTCCCGGCGGGTCGTCTGCAGGGGGCGGTGCGGCCGCATCAAACGATGGTGGAGGCGGTGCAACGAGCGGCAGTGGAGGTAGCGGTGGCGGAGGCGGTGGAACCTCCGAGCCGAAACCCGACCCCGTTCCGGTCGCGACCCTTCAGCTGTGGCACCTCTTCAGCGACGACAGGTACTACTTCACGAGCGATCAGGGAGAGAAGAACCGGGCGAGTGGCTACTACTCGGGCTCTCACGTCGAGGCCGTGGTGTGGGAGAGCGGCGGCTCGGGCATGAGACGGATCTGCTTCGGAGACGGCCGTTGCGGAGGCTGGGTGTACGCAGAGCCCCCCGAGGGCCTGGCAACGCGTCCGCTGTATTCGTTCATCGCGCGCCACGGCGACTACTACACGACGAACCCCGACGAGATACCGCCGGGGTACAGCGGATACCGCCTCTACGTGTTCGGCTACGTCCCGCGCTAGCTTTTGTCGACCAGCTTCAGGATCTCGCCGGAGCCGATGTCGGTCGCGTAGAGCTCGCCGGCTTCGTCCTGGCCGAAGGAGCTGAGCGCTCTCTCGCTCGTGTAGACGAGATCCGGCTCGACGGGACGGGTCACCGCGGAATCGATCGCCCAGATCGACCCAGAACAGTAATCGGCGAACAGATACGCGCCCTGCATGTCGGGGAACTCGCTCCCGCGGTACACGAACCCGCCGGTCACGGAGCATCCCTCGTCGTGGCCGTACTCGGTGATGGGCAGCACCAGCCCACGTGGATCGCAGGCACCATCGAAGCACCGGCTGCCCTCCATCTCGTTCCATCCGTAGTTGAGCCCCGCCTCGTCCGCCGCCACACGATCGATCTCCTCCAGCTCGCCCTGGCCCACATCGCCCACCCACAGCGTCTCCGCCTGCGGGTCGAAGCTGAAGCGCCAAGGGTTCCTCAACCCGTACGCCCAGATCTCAGGTAGGCCTCGAGAGCCGTCGGCGAACGGGTTGCCCGGTGGGATCGAATACGGGTCCCCGCGGTCCACTTCGATGCGCAGCAACTTGCCCAACAAGGTCTCCAGCGACTGCCCGTTCTCGTGAGGGTCTCCACTGGAGCCGCCGTCACCCGTTGCTATGTAGAGATAGCCGTCCGGCCCGAAGGCGAGATGGCCACCGTTGTGGTTCGGGAACGGCTGATCGATCTGCAGGAGGACGCGTGCGGAATCTGGGTCGGCCGCCGACCCGTCGGGGTTGGCGCGGTACTCCGCCACCACGGTGTCGCCGGCGCGGTCCGTGTAGTTAACGAAGAAACGGCCGTTGTCCTCGTACTTCGGGTGGAAGGCGAGGCCAAGCAGGCCCCGCTCGCCGCCCGCTTGCGTCTCCTCCGACAGGTCCAAGAAGACCTCGCCAGTCGTACTACCAGGCTCCACCACTTTGATCCTTCCGCCTTGCTCCACGACGAACATGCGGCCCGTGCCGTCACCAGAAGACGTGAACAGCAACGGGGCTTCGAAGTCCTCGAGGAAAGGCTGCAAAGAGAGCTCCAGCGCCTTCACGTCTAAACGCGCGCTGGGAGCCGAGCCCTCACCGACATCTGCAGGCGGGGATGGACTCGTCACGACCACCGGCGCCTCCCGGCTGTCGTTCTGGCGGCACGCACCAATCAGCACCAGTAGCGCGAGCAAGAGAAACGCTGTCTTCCGCATGCGTGGCAAGGTAAGCCACGGTCGCGCATAGTTGGCGCGAGACCGACCTGTCGCCCGCGTTCCGGCTGGTAGACATGACGCGTGGACACCACCCCCGCGCCCGTCGCGGTGACTGCGCCTGCGCGGGTCCCGTGGCGGGGCCGAGATCTTCTCTATGCAGCTGTTGCCGGGTTCGTCCTGGCCTTCTTTCTGGCGGTGCCATTCGCGCTCGCGACGTTCGGACGGGGCCGCGAGCTCTCGTTCGCACACCTCGCGGGCATCGGGATCGCGGTGTATGTAGCCCTGTTCGCGTCCACCTGGTACTTCGCCCTCAGACAACGCGGCGGGACCTTGGCTGATGCAGGTTTCCGAAGCGTCGATCCGAGGACCTTGCTGAAGATGGTGCCGGTGACGATCGGGGTGATGGGACTGATCGCGGGGGTGGTAGCGATCAGCGCGACCTTCTTCGGAGACGTCCCGACCGCGCAGGACCAGATCGTGGGAGGCGCAACGTCGATCACATTGGTCGAGTTCGCATGGCTGTTCGCGCTCGGCGCCGTAGCGGCCCCCATAGTGGAGGAGTTCCTGTTCAGGGGGATCGTTTACCGGTTGCTGCGCGACCGACTGCCGGTGCTTGGTGCCGTGGTTGTCTCCGCGGTCGCGTTCGCGCTGCTCCACCTCATCATCCCCTTGATCCCCGCCCTCCTCGCGATGGGGATCGTGTTGGCAGCGCTCGTGCAGCGATACGACAGCCTGTACCCCGCGATCCTCGTGCACGCGCTCAACAACGGTGTCGCCCTGATCGCGCTCTACGCCTCGATAGGCCGCGGCTAGAGCAGCGAACATGGCCATCATCTTGGGGCTGGCAGCCGCGCTCACCTATGGCGCGGCGGACTTCCTCGGAGGACTGGCGACCAAGAGGACGAAGGTGTGGACGGTCGTCCTGGTGTCGCAGCTGATCGGATCCCTGCTGCTGCTCGCCGCGATCCCATTCTTCCTTGACGTCGCGCCGACCGCGCGTGCGCTTACCTGGGGTGCCCTCAGTGGCGTCGCCGGCTCGATCGGCGTCGCGCTGTTCTACCAGGGCCTCTCGCTCGGTCGCATGGGAGCGATCGCACCGATCACCGCGGTGGAGGCGGCGAGCGTTCCGGTCGTGTTCGGGCTCGTGAGCGGCGAGCGCCCCAGTCCCCTGGCGCTGGGGGGAGTGCTCCTGGCGCTGGTCGCGGTCGCGCTCGTCGCCTCGTCATCGGAGCCCGCGGCCGAAGATGTCTCCGCGTCCCGAACGGAGGGCGCGATGCGAAGCGGCCTCGGCCACGCGCTCGGCGCGGGATTGGCGTTCGGAGCCTTCTTCATCTTGTTGGACCGGGCGGGAGACGCCACCGGATTGTGGCCGCTCGCAGGAGCGCGTGCCTCGTCTCTCGTCCTCACCTCACTGGCCCTGGTCGTGTCCCGCGGGTGGGATCGGCCCGACAGGAGATCGCTGCCCGCGATCGCAGGCGCCGGCGCGCTCGACGTCGCGGCGAACCTTTTCTATCTGCTGGGCTCGCAGATAGGGCTGCTGTCCATCGTGGCGGTCCTGACGTCCATGTATCCCGCGACCACCGTGTTGCTGGCGCGGGTGACGCTGCACGAACGGCTCGAGCGGACGCAGCTGCTGGGCCTCTCCGTTGCGGTTGCGGGGGTCATCGCGATCGGGGCGGGCTAACGATCCGCGGCTCGTTCCGCTGTCTCGTCCAGCTCGACTGCGTAGCGTTACGGAACGGCTACACGTGGGTAGGGAGCGACCGTGGAGATGACCGCACGCTTCCTGAAGCTCGACCGCGACGAGCAGGCTCCGGCCAGGGCCCGGGACTGGATCGCGCAGCTGGTCTCCCACCTCCCCACCGACGTGAGCTCCGACATCGTCCTGCTGACGCACGAGCTCGTGACGAACGCGGCCAGGTACTCCGACGGCGGCCGGATCTGGCTCGCGGCGCTCGTGCTTCCCGACCTCGTGCGTGTGGAAGTGTCAGACGAGGGTGGAGCCACCGAGCCGGTGATGATCCCGCCGCAGCCCTACGCCACCTCCGGGCGCGGACTGGTCTGGGTCGATCACCTAGCAGACGGGTGGGGAACAGCCAAAGAGCGCGCGACATCGGTGTGGTTCCAGATCGAGCTGCCTTCGAGGAAGCTGACCACCGCCTAGGTCGCTTGGCGTGAGAGCGCTCATCGTCGAGCAGGGCGGCAGTCGCGGAGCCGTGGCTGCGGTCCGCGCCCTCGCCCGCGCCGGCTGGTTCGTAGGCGTGGGAGCGCCGGGAGCGAAAGGACTCGCCGCGGCGTCTCGAGCTTGTCGCCGCGTCCATGACGTATCGGCCGCCCACGAAGATGCGGACGCATTCCTCCGTGGCGTGAACGCGGCGGTCGCGGCCGGCGGGTACGAGATCGTGTTCGGCGCGGGAGAAGCCGAGGTAGTCGCTCTCTCTGTAGGTCGCGACGACGTCGCGGCCGTCGTTCCCTATGCCGCACACGACACCGTGCGCCGAGCTCTGGACAAGGCCGAGCTGGAAGAGACGGCTCTCCGGGTGGGATTCGAGCTCCCGCCCCTGCTGGAACCGACGACGCTCGAGGATCCCTCCGCACCCTTCATCGTGAAGGCGCGCCGACACGCGGCCCCCGAAACACCCGGCGCGCCCCCTCGGGTCGACACGAACGTGGTGTTCGGTGCGGACGCAGCGCGCGAAAGGATCCGGCAGATCGAGGAGCTGGGGACCGAGGCTCGGGTGCAAGGGTTCGTCCCGGGGCGCCTGATGGCTTACACCGCGGTCACCGACCGAGACTCGGAGGTCGTCGCGGACTGCATGCAGATCGCTTCGGAGATCTGGCCGCCGTTCGCGGGCGCCAGCTGTCGCGCTGTCACGATCGAGGTCAACGAAGACGTTGCGACTCGGGCCGCCCGGCTCTTCCGGGAACTGGGTTGGTTCGGGCTCGCGGAGCTGCAATTCGTGGTTGCCGGGGACGGGTCGATGAGACTCATCGACCTGAACGGCCGCTTCTACGGTTCTCTGGGTCTCGCCGTGGCGGCGGGGGCGAACCTGCCCGCTTCCTGGGCTGCGCTCGCAACCGGTCGGGGCGCGGAACGCAGCCGGGGCCGGCCCGGGGTCCGGTATCAATGGCTGGAGGGCGATCTCCGCCGGGCGCTGGTGGAAAAGAAGGGCGGAGTGCTGGCAGACGTGACGCGGACGATCGCCGCTTCGGCCGGATCGCGCCACAGCCTGTGGAGCGCGCGGGATCCGGCCCCCGCTGCCCTACGCCTGAGGCAGCTGATCGCGGGGCGGGCGTGACGTTGGCGGCGTCGGCTCCAACCGCTAGCATCCGCAGCCATGCGAGCGAGCCGCTTCTTCGTCTCTTCCCTCACGGCGGCCGTCGCCGTGGGCGCGCTTGCGACACCTGCCGCTTCCGCACTGGATCGAACCCTCGGACGCATGTCTTTGAAAGAGAAGGTCGGCCAGCTCGTCATGTTCTCGGTCGCGGGAACGACGCTGAGTTCGACGGAACGCGATCTGATCCGTCGTCACCGCCTCGGCGGGGTGATCCTCTTCAGCAAGAACTACAGCGGACGCAGCCAGGTCGCAGCGCTGAACGAGCAGATCCAAACGGTGGTACGCAGCGGCAACCGGTTCGGGATCGGCGCCCTTATCTCCGCCGACCAGGAGGGCGGCGTCGTCAAGCGCTTCCCCGACCTGCCCCCGTGGCAATCGGCGCCGGAGATGGGGGCAACGGGCGATCCCTCGGTCGCCTACCGCCAGGGTCGCCTCACCGGGCGAGAGCTGCGCGAGGTGGGCGTCAACGTGGATCTCGCTCCCGTCGCAGATCTCGATCTGCCCCCCGAACACGTGATGCGTTCCAGGAGCTTCGGCGCCCGAGCCCGGCCGGTAGCGCGCATGGTGCGGTCCTTCGCGCGGGGACTCCAGAGCAAGAGAACGGCGGCGACCGTCAAGCACTTCCCCGGTTTCGGAGGAGCGACGGTGAACTCCGACTACGGCCGCGCTTACATCTATCGCTCACGCCGGCAGTTGCGCCGGGTGGACGCGGTCCCTTTCCACCGGGCGATCTCAGCGGGAACGCGCATCATGATGCTGTCGCACGGGATGTACGTGAACTACGGCGGCAGGTTCCCGCGACGACCCGCCTCGGTGAATAGGTTCATCGCGACACAGCGTCTGCGTCGCGAGTTCGACTTCACCGGGGTAGCGATCAGCGACGCGCTCGAGCCTGTGGCGTGGAAGTTCGGCGGCAGCACCCCACGCGCATGCCGCGCAACCATCGCGGCGGGAGTCGACGTCGCGTTGATCACCGGTGACATCCAGACGGCGCGGCGATGCGCCGCGAGCATCCGGCGCGCTGTTAGATCCGGGCGGATCTCGGAGCATCGGCTCAACACCGCCGTCCGCCGCATCCTGGAGCTGAAGCGGTGGGTGGGGGTATTCGACCCCTCCTGAGACCTGCTGCGGCGTAGACCGGCGCTACCCCGGCTCCTGCGCTTGCTGGGGCGCAGAGCTCACGCCGGCTCCAAGCTCTAGCGACAGATGTCCGCCGAGGTAGCTACTGGCGAGAGCGACCAGCCCGCCGATCACGCCGAGAGCGGTGGCCGCGCCGTGACGGTTCTTTCGCCGCGCTGCCAGAGACGACGCGTACAAGAGCGCCGCGGTCCCGTTGAGCGACGCATGCGCGATCCCGACACGGCGCGCCCCACGCTCGGTCGTCGTCCACTCGGAAAGTCCCGCTGCTGCGGTCGGGATCGTTGCGATCAGCGCGAAGACCAGCAGCCGCTCCGCCGCGGGGCGATCCTCGACGCTGCCGAAGACGTCGAGGAATGACGCCGCCGTCCAGCCCGCCAAAGGGAGATCCGTAAGCGCGGGATGGAGGGAGTGCCCGAGCCAGCGACCCAGCAAGAACTCCCGAACCGGTCCCTGGGGCACCACGCGGCGCGCCGCGGCCTCGAACGCATCCACGGCCCGATCGAGCTGGGCCCTCGTTTCGAACGACGCCGCCCAAGCGTGCAGCGAGCCTCCAACGGCGGCTTGCGCGGTCAGATCCTTGGCCATTGCCGCTTCCTACCCTGCCCGCCGCTCCTCGAACGGCCGGTGTTGGACCCCTGCTGCGGCAGAGCCGTACTAGCTACGCGCGGCGCGGGAGACGAACCGAGACCGAGCGATCGGCAGTTTCGTGACGGCCTTTAGCTGAACCGTGTAAGCGCCGCGCGCCTGCTGATACTGAGCCGAGCCCGTCGTCACCTCCAGCTCCAGACGATGGCCCGGCAACAGCTTCCAGGCAACGCCGTTCAGCTTCACGGTCCGATCGAACCGGCCGGGCTTCAAGACGACGGGCATCGTCTGGTCATCGAGGGTGACGCGCTTTCCGTTCTTGTCCACGTCGACCAGCTCGAGGAAGACGTAGGCGCGGTCGCCAGTGACCTTCCCCTGCAGCTTGACCTTCGGGACCCCGAAGACGGGCCGAGGCTTACCCGAGAAGGTCGCGACGCGCCGGCGGGCGGCGGTTTCGCCGAGCTCCTCTTGCGGCGCCGGATTGCCGTCGATAGCACCGTCGCCGCCGGTGGAGCCGGGGCCGACCAGCTCGCCGCTGCTGACCCGCTTCAGTCGGACGTACCGGGTACCCGGGAGCGGGAATCGTGGCGCCTTGTAGTAGTAGCCATCCTGCGCTTGCCACTCGACCTCGGCGCCGGTCGCAACCTCCTGCCCTTTCACGTATCTGTCCAACCACGCAACGATGCGGTCCTCGTAGATCGGCCGCTTGTCCTCCGCGCCCTGGGGATAGCCGCTAGAGCCGCCGGGATAGGCGCACCCCACCGTGTGACCGGCGCAGTAAGCCATCAGCTTCACTGGCGTGCCCGCCGCCACCAGGTTCTTGTAGTTGGCGAAGGCATCCTGGAGCGGGAACAAGGTGTCGACGGAGCCCTGGATGATGAGCGTCGGAGTTTCGATCTTCCGCGACCGGATCACGGTCGACTTGTGGCGGAACCATTCCTTGATCTCGCCGCTGATGCCGCCCGTTGTCTTCGTCTCTTGGTAGGCGCGGTGGATCTGCTCCGCGTACTCGCCGCGCTGCGGGCCCGCCGGTGAGTCCAGCCCGTCCTGCGTCGCGCCTGCGAGGCCTGCGTGGTACAGAAGCTCGCCCCATCCCTGCTTGTAGACGTTGTTGGGCCTCAGGTCGCGCGTCAACAGGCCCCACGAGATCTCGGGAACGATCGCCTCGACCCGGTCATCGAGAGCCGCCGTGTTGAACTGGATACCGGCGGCGTTGGAGCCTCCCGTCCAACCCACGCGCGGGTCGTTCGGACCGTCCTTCTGGATCTCGGGGCGCGACGCGAGGTAGTCCATGAGCGCGCCCGCGTCCTTCACCTCGAACTCAGGAGAGGCGATGTTGGCCTCTCCTCCGGAATCGCCGAAGCCGCGCGAGTCCCACGTCAGGATCGCGTAGCCCTCATCCAAAAGGCGCCGCAAGAAGGTGCTCGGGGTGCGTTCGCGCTCGCCGCCCCAACCGTGCGTCCTCAGGATGGCGGGAACGGGAGCCGAGGCAGATGCGCCCGGCGGGAGCATCAACGTCGCCAGGATGGGCTCGCCGTCGAAGCTCTCTACGATGATGTTGTCCTCGATCGTCGGCTCGCCTCCCGCGGAGGGGGCCGAGGGGACGGCCGCGGCCGCCACGGGGACCAGGGCCGCGACCAGCAACAACACCGTTAGCAACGAGGGAAGAAACAAGCGCTTATTCATAGATCCCCACTCCAGTCGTCTCAGAAAATCCGCTGGACCGTGTCATACCCAAAGTTGGCCCGATATGTCCTATTTAGGCACCGAGATCGCCACTCCTCCAACCGGCAGGAGCCAGATCCGCGCTGCCGGCCGGCTCTGAGGGAGGGTCTAGGCCACGAACGGCGAACTACGTTGCCAGAGCGGCGCGCCGACGTTGGCCGTCGTTGAACACCACGAGGAGGAACCATGAAGCGGGTTATCTCGATCGTCGCGGCCCTAGGGGCTATCGCTCTCAGCGCGACCGCACTGCAAGCAGCACCGGCGCCGAGCATCGAAGACCCCCTCGGCGACGCGAACTTCGTGAACGACCAGGGAACCGGCGACGGCTCCTTAGGCGACTTCAACCAGGCCGACGCCGGGACCGTGAGCGACCTCACCGCGGTAACGTTCAGCAACGACAAGAAGAACCTGTACGTGACGATCGACACCGAGGCGGCGCCTCCGGCCGCGAGCGGCATCGGGTACCGCGTGCGGGTCAACCCCGACGGTCCGGGCGGCTCCTACTGCCTGATCTTCGAGGCCTTCCACCCGGGAGCGAACAACGACCTCACGATGGCGAAGGGCCGCGTGCGCGATGCCTGCGAAGGCGGAGCCCCGGTCGAGGTGCAGGTGATCGGCAACACGCTCACCGTCCCGCGCAAGGCGCACAAGGGTCTGGCGAAAGGAGCAACCCTGAAGGCGCCGCAAGCGCAGAGCTTCCTCTACAGCGGCACCTACCCGACCGGGTTCTCAGGCCCCGTGGCGGACACGACCAAGGTGGGGACGGACTACAAGCTAAAGAAGTAGGAGCGGGGCTCAGCTGGCCTTCGTTATAGCGCGGACCAGCTCGTCCTTGTCCATCGAAGAACGGCCGCTGATGTCCAGCTCCTTCGCCTTCTTCAGTAACTCGCCCTTACTCAGCTCCGCGAGGTCGCCGGCGGGAGCGGTCTTGCGTCCAGAAGACCTCTGCGGCTTCTGCTTGGGCCGCGGCCGCTCCCCCTTCTTGGCGGCTTCGACCGATGCGCGCAGCGCCTCCATCAGGTCCACCACCGTGTCCGGCTCCTGAGGCTTCTCGGCGACGACGATGTCCTCACCCTTGATCTTCTTGTCGATGATCTTCTTCAGCGCGCGGTGGTACTCATCCTTGAACTGCGCCGGGTCGAAGTCGTCGGATAGCTGCTGGATGAGCTGACGGGCCATCTTCCGTTCCCGGTCGTTCACCTGCGCACGCTTGCGGAGCTCATCGAACTTCGCGTCTCTGATCTCTTCCGGCCAGTGCATCGTCTGGAGCACCAGGATCCCGTCCTTGACCCGCATGGCGGCAAGGTGCTCGCGCTCGCGGATCGCCACCTTGCAGACGCCGACGAGGCCCTCGTCCTCGAGAGCGTCGGCCATAAGGCGATACGCCTTCACCGCTTGTTCCTGAGGAACGATGTAGTAGCTCTTCTCGTAGAAGATCGGATCGATCTGTTCGGCGGGTGCGAAGCTCACGAGGTCGATCGTGTGCAGTGACTCGAGCTCTACCGCGTCGAGCTCCTCGTCTGTGATCGTGACCCACTTGCCTTTCTCGTACTCGTATCCCTTGACGATCTCGTTCCAGTCGATGTCTTGGTGGCCCTCGTCGCAGGTCCGGTCGTAGTGGATGCGCGCGCCGTCCTTCTCGTGGAGCAGGTGGAAGTCGAACTTCTCGGTCTCGCGACCGACGGCCGTATAGAGCCCCACCGGGATGGTGATCAATCCGAAGGTGACGGAGCCTTTCCAGATCGAACGCGCCATGCCCGATGCCTACCCAACCCGACCTGATCCGATGCCTGTGGAGGCGGCGCCTAAGCTTGCGCGGTGGCAAAAAAGATCGGCATCTTCATCTTCGACGGCGCAGAGGAGCTCGATTGGGCCGGGCCGTACGAGGTGCTGGCCACGTGGGCTCAGCTGTGGCCGCAAGACGAAGTAGAGGTTGTCACGTTCACTGCGACGGGCGACCCCGTCCGTTGCGCTAAGGGCCTGCGCGTCATCCCGGACCACAGCTGGGACACAGCGCCTCCTCTAGACGTCTTGGTTTACCCGGGGGGCCAGGGCACTCGCTCCCAGCTCGAAGACGAGCGCGTCCTGTCGTGGGTGCGAAAGATGGCTGAGGACGACGTACTCATGACCAGCGTCTGCACTGGATCCTTGGTCTACGCCGCCGCGGGTCTTCTGGATAGACGCCCGGCCACCACCTACTGGGCATCACTCGACCACCTGGCCTCGCTCGGGACCGACATCGAACTACGCCCTCTCGACCGCTTCGTCGATGACGTAGACGTGATCACCAGCGCGGGAGTCTCCGCCGGGATGGACATGGCTCTGCATCTAGTAGCCCGGCTTCACTCCGTAGAGCGAGCGCGGGAGGTCCGGCGAGCGATCCAGTACGACCCCGAACCACCTGTTTAGCGACGAGACAGCCTGAGGCGCACGCGCCGCCTCGGGAGAGGAAATCGTTCACCGGGTCGCCCCGAGGAGCGCGGCGCCTTCAATCCACCTACATCTGCGCCGGAATATCACCAGCGTTTAATCGCTTGGAACTAGCGAACAGGATAGAAACCATCGACCAACAAGCTTCGAGGTGAGCAAAATGGCAAGGCTGGATGGAAGACGAGCAGCGGTGCAGGGCACCGTCTACAACGTGGTTCGTGCGATGACCGGGATCGAAAGCGGCCGCCACTGCCGGACCTGCAAGGACCCCGTAGACCCCCGTGATGGGTTCGGCATGAGCGAGGGTGTGTGTGTCCCCTGCCGCACCGAGGTGGCGTAGCGCGTCTGTCGTAGCAGGGCCAGGCCTCATCTAGGCCCTCTGTCGACGAACCCGCCTCGCCCGGGGGAGGGATCTGGCCAAAGGGGGCGAAGTTCTGTCGCTGGACGAAGCGGCAGTCCCTCACCCAGTCCTAGGAGGAACCATGAAGCGGGCGGTCTCGGTCGGCATCGTTGTCAGCGTCGCTCTCTCCCTTGCGGCCATCCCGCCGCTGGCCGCGGCCGCGCCGAAACCGAAGGTCGTGATCGAGGACCCGGTGGGGGACGCCAACTTCATCAACGACCAGGGAACCGGTGACGGCTCCTTCGGCGACTTCGCGACACCGGCCGATGTCAGCAGCGTGACCGACCTGGCCTCGATCTCGTTCTCGAACGACCCGAAGAACCTCTACATCACGATCGACACCGAAGCCGCGCCTCCGGCGACGCAGGGCGTCGGCTACAGGGTCAGGGTCAACCCGGACGGCGCCGGCGGCTCCTACTGCCTGCTGTTCGAGGCTTTCTTCCCCGGGGCGGGCAACGACCTTACCGAGGCGAAAGGGCACCTGCGCGACGTCTGTGAAGGTGGCGAAAGCGCCCCCGTGCAGGTGCTGGGCTCGATACTCGTTATCCCTCGCAACGCCCACAAGGCGCTCGGGAAGGGTGCGACGCTGAAGGCGCCGCAGGCCCAGGGGTTCATCTACGGGGGCTCCTATCCCGCAGGCGTCGCCGCACCCACGACCGACACGACCAAGCCCGGCAGCGACTACAAGCTGGTCGACAAGAAGCGCTAGACCTCGAGCCGAGACGCCGGTAAGGCGCCTTGCAGCTTCGATCTGCTTCTGGTGTAGGTCGGCTACCGCAGCGGTCTGCTAGCTTGCCGCGGCGGCACCTTCAGGCGCTGGGTCCTCGCAGTGCCAACACAGCGGTCGTTCGAAGCCTGGTGGACGATCTAGAAAGCGAAGACCTCAAGGTTCCGAGCACCTATGTGACTCTTCAGCTTCCGCTTGATGCGCTGAAGCGCGTTGTCGATGGACTTGAGGTGGCTGCCTAGCGCGTCGGCGATCTGGTCGTAGGACTTGCCATTCATGTACAGAGTCAAGACGTCGGCTTCGAGGTCCGTAAGCGTCTCGCTCATCGAGCGCCGGATCGCGTCGATCTCGTCTGCCGAGACGACCAGTTCGGCCGGATCATTAGTCGCGTCCGTTGCCAACAGATCGCCCAACAACGTTTCCATGCGATCGTCGCTCCCAGAGACCGGCGCGTCCAGCGACACCCGCGAGTTGAGCGGCTGATGCTTCAGGCGATTGGCGCCCTTGATCGCGGTGTGGATCTGGCGCGAGATGCACATCTCGGCGAAGGCGCGGAAAGGCGTCTCTTGTGACACGTCGAAGTCACGTATCGCCTTGTAGAGGCCGATCATCGCCTCCTGCACCACGTCTTCTTGGTCGGAACCAGCGACGAAGTAGGAGCGGGCCTTGCTGCGTGCGAAGCGCCGGTAACGCTCGAGCAGCTTTACCAGCGAACGCTCGTCTCCACGGCGAACGTTACGAACCAACTCCAAGTCGTCCAGCTCGTCGGGTTCAGTCACCTTCTCTGCCCACATAACCCGCATCGCGATCCCCTCCCGCAGAAGTTGAAGTTGCGTGCCGAGCACGCCGTGTGATCCCCTCTATCTGTTCAACGTTCGGGACCCTGGGATATTCCACTCAGAGGTTGCGCCGGACAACAGCGGACGACGTGCGGCGGCTTGCCGAATGCGACGGAGCGCAACAGCTAGTCAGATGGTGCGTGTTCCGGGTGCTGGGGACTCGCGTGCTTCAACCGACAGGTGAGGGTCGAGCTCAACACGGTGAGCTTCCTATCCTCAGCGGTTCGATCTCCCCCGCCTCCACCTTGATGCAGTCCCGACCACCATCGGGCCACACGACCTCCACCCGCGCACGCGTCGCCTTCCCCAACCCCAGCGGCACGTATCCGATCTCGGACTGACTGCGGAAATTGAAACCGTCCGTTTGGAACCTCGTGTAGGAGAGCTTCCCCGCATCGACCATCACCTCCGCCCCGATGCCCAGCGGATTCTCGTCCGGCCCCTGGAGGTCAAGCGCAGCCCACGTCCCACCTCGCGAGACGTTCCGCAACAACTTCGAGATCCCGCGCCAGTACAGGTGACCATGGGTCACGAAGACGTCCACGAAGCCATCGCGATCGCTGTCTGCCACCGTGACGGCATCACCGTTGCCGAGGCGCGTTCCACGGAGACGCGGAAGGCGTTTCGGCTTGAAAGACCCCTGCTCGTTGATCAACAAGACGTCGAGCGCGTCCCTGCTCCTCTTGGTGGGCCGGTGGTCCTTGCCGCTGGCACCCTGCACGACGAAAGCATCCATGTCGCCGTCGTTGTCTGCGTCGAACCACGCGCTCATCCGGCCCTGCTTCAGATCCATCTGGTGGAGTGGCCGGAAGCGCCCACGCACGTTCCGCAGGATCAGCGATCGACCCGGTGAAACGAGGTGCAGGTCCATCCACCGATCTGAATCCGCGTGACCCCACGCGCCCGACCACCAGCGCCGGCCGGTCACACCACGTATCTTCGTCCTCTGGAACCGACCCCCGACGTTCTCGTAGGCGACGGGCCCACCGGCCTCGTACTGCAGCACCAGCAGGTCGGGATCTCCGTCGCGATCCCAGTCGGACCATGACGAGGAGATCGACGCGAGGCTGTCGGACACACCGGCCTCTACCCGCGTGAAGGTCCCCCCGTCATTGCGGAAGAGGACGTTCGGAGCCTTCGGTCTGATGAAGTTGCCGACGAAGATGTCGAGGTCGGCGTCCCCGTCGTAGTCGAGCCAGTTCAGCGAACGGCCGCGTCCGAGGCGGTCCACCACCCCCGCGTCCGTAGCGACATCGACAAGCCCCCCGTCCCGCTGGAGCAGAAGCGCGTTGGGCCCCGCGCCCGTTCCCATATCCGCGCCCTGAACGCAGTAAAGGTCGGGCGCTCCGTCGCCGTTCGCCTCGCCCCAAGCACACCCATGGCGGTCGAACCCGCGCCCCACGAGCGCCGGGAACTCCTCCTTGATGTACGTCCCTGAGTCGTTCAGGAGGAACTGCGGGTCGGCCCAGTGCCGTACGACGAAAAGATCGGGGAACCCATTGCCGTCGTGGTCGACCCACGCGGCACCCCACGTCCGCTGCGGAAACGTCTCCGCTGCGGATTCGCTCGTGACGTCGGTGAAGGAGATCCCCCGAGATCCGGGCAGCACAGAAGATTCGGCGCTGGGTCGCGGGGCGGCGGCCGTCGGGGTGTCGCCACCCCGTAGGGCGCTGCATGAAGCAGTGGCCACAGTGACAGCAACCATCACAACGAGGAGCACAGGGTTCTTGGGCATGGTCATACCTGTTATGTCCTTATGTCCGTCTGTCATGTCCTGTAGGCAAACAGACGCACCGGCAACGTCAGACGCTGCATCCGCGACAACCACCCAAACACCTAACTCACGGCAGGAGTGTGGCCGACCCCGGCGAAAACAACAGGAAAGACGACCATCTGGAGGTTCTGAAGATGAAGCGCGCGATCTCGCTCGTCCTGCTCGCCACTCTCGTTGCAGCTCTATCTCCTCTCGCTGCGAAGGCTGGAGCGCCTCCACAGAAAGAGGAAGGAACGGTTCTCTTGGCGGGCCCGGGGCCCAACGGCGAGACCACCGGCGGCTGCTGGACCGGGTGGGCGCGCCGCTTCTGGATCTTCTCGGGCGGAGCCACAGCCGGCCCCTTCGGAAGCATGATCGAGATCGACAAGACCACCTGGAACGGAAAGTTCAAGCTGGAGGTCACGGGCGGAGCCGCCGGAACCGAGGATCTCGACATGACCTACTACGTCGAGACCGGCAAAGTCGATCCTACCGACCCCGCTCAGCAGGGTGGGATCGTGGAGAGCAGCTCCTATCTCACCAGAGAGGCGGGCGGCGAGGCCGGCATCGTGCCGAAGGGCTCGACCGTCGCGCTGGTCTGCCTGGCGATCGGCAGCGGCTTCAACGCAGACTGGGCTTACACCGCCACCCCACCTGCCAAAAAGAAGAAGTAGTAGCCCCAGGGCCGTCGCGGCCGCGCTCCACAGTCGAGGCGCGGACGAGACTCCGGGAGGCAGGTTGTCTGTGGATGAGCTTTCGGAGGAAGAGCTAGCCGCGCGCCGATCGAACCGGCGCACGCTGATCGCGATCCTGATCCCGGTCGTCACCCTGGGTGGGCTCTCGCTGGTCAAGCTCGCCCTGCACCTGCTGAGCGGGTGAAATCCGAGTGGGCGATAGGAAGTGGACGGACGTTCGGATCGTTGGCTAGCATCGGGATATGAAGCAGATAGCGCTCGGTCTGGGGCTGGGCTACGTCGCTCTGGCGCTCCTGGGTCACAGCAGGGAACGTCGCGGCGCTCTCGTCTGCGGGTGCACAGACGCTTGTTGGTGTAAGCGCCCGTTCTTGTCGACCTTCCGGTGGGTTTTTCCCTTCAGACACCACATCCGGTAGGACCCTCTGCCGGTGACGGCGGTGACGCTGGAAACCTGCCGCTCTGATCGACGCCCGCGTACTTCGCTGCAGCGATAGGCTGATGCTCACATATCAGGACAAAACCAGGAGGCGAACGATGCGGCGAACCGGTGCATTGGTTGTGGCGATGATCCTCTGTGCTATCCCTGTGATCAGCGCCGGGACGGCATGGGCTAAGAAGTCCCGCCAACACTCCACCTCGCTATCGGGGGCCGCGGAGGTTCCCGGTCCAGGAGATCCGAATGCCACCGGCAGCGCCACCGTCACCCTGAGTCGCTCGAGTCAGCGGGAGATCTGCGTCACCATCTCGTGGACGAACGTCAGCGGCGAGGACACGAGCACCTCGAACGACGCCGTCACAGCAGCACACATCCACAGGGCGCCTGCGGGCGAGGCGGGGCCGGTCGTGTTCACGATCTTCTCAGGTGAAAGCCTGCCGACCAGCGGGAGCAGGACCATGTGCGGGAGCGCGTCGGCCCGCCTGATCAGCGCGATACAAACGCACCCCGAGGACTTCTACGTGAACCTGCACAGCGGTGAATACCCCGCGGGAGCGATCCGGGGACAGCTAGGAGACTGACGCTATAAGCGACGGCCTCCGGCAAAGCGGCGGGAGGCGTTCTTCCTCTAGCCCCGGAATGAACGTCCGGCGACGTGCGCGCGAGCCGAACCAGTCTCGCTTCAGGCCGAACGACCGGTTTCCGAACGACCAAAGGAGGTCCGATGTCTGATCGTCCTCGCGATGTTGAGAAGGGCTACTCACTTCCGGAGGTGGTCGCGAAGCTCCGACGTCTTGCCGATGCGCTCGAGACCGGTAGTCCCTTCCGGATACAGGTTGCGGGCGAGCGGATCCGCGTTCCGGCAAGAGC
>JADDQX010000081.1:0-2136 GCA_016781115.1 Actinomycetota bacterium
GTCGATGATGGGTACACGGCGAGGCTCGTCCATCAGGCGCTCTTCTCCTGACCACCTTCGTCGACGACCTCGGCCTCGACGACGTCCTCGTCACCGGGCGTGTCGCCGGCCGCGGCGGCACCCTGGTCGGCCTGGCTGCGCTGGTAGAGGACCTCGGCGAACTTCTGCGATGCCGTCATCAGCTGCTCGCTCGTGTGGCGGATGCGGTCGACGTCGGAGCCCTTCAGAGCCTCGCGGGCGTCCTCGAGAGCGTCCTCCACCATCTTGCGGTCGGCCTCGTCGAGCTTCTCGCCGTGCTCCTTGATCGTCTTCTCGGTCTGGTAGATCACGTTGTCGGCCTGGTTGCGGACCTCGACCTCCTCGCGCCGCTTCTTGTCCTCCTCGGCATGAGCCTCGGCCTCGCGGATCATCTTCTCGATGTCCTCGGACGCGAGCTTGGTCCCGCCGGTGATCGTCATCGACTGCTCTTGCCCGGTGCCCAGGTCCTTGGCCGACACGTTCACGATCCCGTTCGCGTCGATGTCGAACGCGACCTCGATCTGCGGCATCCCTCGCATCGCGGGTGGGATCCCGACGAGCTGGAACTTGCCCAGGGACTTGTTGCGATAGGCCATGTCGGCCTCGCCCTGCAAGACGTGGATCTCGACCGACGGCTGGTTGTCCTCCGCGGTCGTGAAGGTCTCGGAACGCTTGGTCGGGATCGTCGTGTTGCGCTCGATGAGTTTGGTGAAGATCCCGCCCTTGGTCTCGACGCCGAGCGACAACGGGGTGACGTCCAGAAGGAGCACGTCTTTGACGTCGCCCTTGAGCACGCCCGCCTGGATCGCGGCCCCCACGGCAACGACCTCATCCGGGTTCACGCCCTGGTGCGGGTCCTTGCCGCCGGTGAGGTCCTTCACCAGCTGGCGTACCTGCGGCATCCGGGTCGAGCCGCCGACCAGGATGACGTGGTCGATCTTGTCCACGCCGATGCCGGCGTCCTTCACGGCCTGGTTGAAGGGGCCCTTGCACTTGTCGAGCAGGTCCTCGGTCATGCGCTCGAACTCGCTGCGCGTGAGCGTCACCTCGAGGTGGAGCGGGCCCTGCTCGCTGGCGGTGATGAACGGCAGGTTGATGGTCGTCTGCTGGGCGGACGAAAGCTCGATCTTGGCCTTCTCGCCCGCCTCCTTCAGACGCTGCATCGCCATCTTGTCCTTGGACAGGTCGATGCCGTTCTGGTTCTTGAAGGTCGTGACGAGGTGGTCGATGATGCGCTGGTCCCAGTCGTCGCCACCCAGGTCCGTGTTACCGGACGTTGCCTTCACCTCGAAGACGCCCTCTCCCAGCTCGAGGAGCGACACGTCGAACGTCCCACCGCCGAGGTCGAACACGAGGATCGTCTGGTCGCCTTCGCCCTCCTTGTCGAGCCCGTAGGCGAGCGCCGCCGCGGTCGGCTCGTTGATGATCCGCAGGACCTCGAGTCCGGCGATCTGGCCGGCCTCTTTGGTCGCCTGACGCTGAGCGTCGTCGAAATACGCGGGAACGGTGATGACGGCCTCCGTGACCTTGTCACCCAGATAGCTCTCGGCGTCGGCCTTCAGCTTCATGAGAATGCGCGCCGAGATCTCCTGCGGGCTCCACCCCTTGCCGTCGATGTCGGTCTTGTGACCCGTTCCCATCTCGCGCTTGATCGAGCGGATGGTGCGGTCCGGGTTCGTGATCGCCTGGCGCTTGGCCACCTCGCCCACGAGGATCTCGCCGGCTTTGGAGAATGCGACCACGGAAGGCGTGGTGCGCTGGCCTTCCGCGTTCGTGATGACGGTCGGCTCGCCGCCCTCGAGCACGGCCACTACCGAGTTGGTGGTTCCGAGGTCGATGCCCACTGCCTTTGCCATGATTCCCTCCCGTTCAGTTGGGTTCATCTATATCTAAGTGTCGTTGATTATAGAATCTGAGTGCACCACTATCAAGTTGGGAGGGCCGAAGACATTCCTGATCTGCGGATCGTCCTGGTCGGGCCCGACCTCCGGGACCGGGATCGGCTGTGGCGGGCGACCGAGCATCTCGTGCCCCGGACGGTGGCGGGGACGGGGGCGCAGCGCGTGGTGGAGTTCCTGAGGGAGAACCATCCGGTCGACCTCGTGGTCGTCGACCTCG
>JADDQX010000081.1:2146-2763 GCA_016781115.1 Actinomycetota bacterium
AACGGAGGTGCTGGGCGCGCTGGGGGCCGCGCGGCGCGAGGGGTTGCTTCCCCGCGACGTCCTCGGTTACTTCTCCCACGTGAGAGAGGACGTCGCCACCGCGGCACGTGCCGCCGGCGTCGCCGCCTACCCGCGCAGCCGCTTCTGGCGGGAATTACCTAGCCTGCTCCCGCCGCTCACCGGTTGAAGGTCGGACCCGTGGTCGCGGGGTAGAGGGTCAGGTGCGCGGACTCGCTCCCGTGCTGTCTTCGCCTCGTTCCCCGTAGGTCTCTCGATCCGTGGAGCGAGCGGCCTCGTCGACCGCAACCGCAGCGCGCTTCTCGTCGCCCTCGACGCCGACCGCCTGATCGGCCTGGTTCAGGATCTCGTCGAGGCAGCTCGGACACACCGTCTTCTTGACCTCGCGGCCACCCTCGTCGACGAAGACCTCTTTCTTCTCGCTCGCGGGGTGTTCCTTGCCGCACCTCTCGCACGTGAAGGTCGCGTCGCTCACGATCCACCTCCTGGTTGGTCTTGACTGGTCGCGCCGAGATCTCTGTCTTCGCCCTCTTCTCGCGACGGGCCGTCTGCGGGGCCCTCCGTCGGCGGGGTGTCCCCTGCCTGCATGTCGCGGTCAT
>JADDQX010000081.1:2776-7127 GCA_016781115.1 Actinomycetota bacterium
CAACCTCCTTTTCGCCGCTCCCAATGTGCCCCGCTCCGACCTCGGGCAACCCTGGGACGGTGGCTAGGCTCCGCGGCGGAAGGGACGTTGCTTCCCCGCCTCTTGCAACGCGCGGGCCGAAGTCGCAAGAGCTATGTGCGAGAAGGCCTGCGGGAAGTTGCCCACCTGTCTCCTCAAGCGAACGTCGTACTGCTCCGCCAGGAGCCCCACGTCGTTGCGCAGCGCGAGCAAGCTGTCGAACAGCGCCCGGGCCTCGTCCAGACGGCCGAGCAGCGCCAGGCAGTCGACCAACCAGAAGCTGCACAACAGGAACGTCCCCTCTCCCGGCGGCAGTCCGTCGGGCGTGTCCTCCAGGTAGCGCAGCACGAAGCCGTCCACCATCAGTCGCCGCTCGATCGCCTCGATGGTGGCTCGCATCCGCGGGTCCGTCGCCTCGATGAACCCGACCAAGGGCAACATGAGCAGGCTCGCGTCGAGCCGCTCGTCGCCGTAGCAGCGGACGAAGGAGCCGACCTCGTCGTTGAAGCCGCGCTCCAGTACCTCTGCCCGGATAGCGGCTCGGGTCTGCCTCCATCTCTCCACCGGCCCCCGCCTCCCGAACTGTTCCACCGCCAGGACACCGCGATCGACCGCCACCCACGCCATCACCTTGGAGTGCACGAAATGCTCGGGCCCCGACCGAACCTCCCAGATCCCCCAGTCCGGCTCCATCCAGCGCTCGCACACGAAGTCCACGAGATCGACCTGGAGGTCCCAGAGCTCTGGGATCGGCTCCAGCCCCGCACGGCGCGCGGAATGGAAGGTGTCCATCACCTCGCCGTAGACGTCGAGCTGGAACTGCTGCACCGCGCCGTTGCCGATCCGGACAGGGCGCGATCCCTCGTACCCCGAGAGCCACGGAAGCTCGTACTCCAGGAGCTTCCGTTCGCCGAGGACGCCGTACATGATCTGCAGATCCTCGGGGTCTCCAGCCACCGCTCGCAGCAGCCAGTCGCACCACGCCGCCGCCTCTTCTGTATAGCCGTGGTCGAGGAGGACCTCGAGCGTGAAGGTGGAATCGCGCAGCCAGCAGTAGCGGTAGTCCCAGTTCCTGACCCCGCCGATCGCCTCCGGAAGCGAGGTCGTGGGCGCGGCGACGATCCCTCCGGAAGGCGAATACGTCAGCGCCTTCAACGTCAGCAACGATCTGACGATCTCCTCCCGCCACTGCTCCTCGACGCGGCAGCGCCCGATCCAGTCGCGCCAGAACGTCTCGGTCTTCCGGATCAGCCGCGCACAGTCGACGGCCGCGATCTTCGACTTCGGCGACAGGTGGGAGGGGTGGTACGCGAGGACGAAGCCGAGCTCCTCGCCCGCCGCGACTTCGAAAGAGGCGTATACCTCATGCCCCCTCACCTCCGCCTCCACCGGCGCCAGGAGATCGAGCGCGTCCGGCCCACCCACCGCTTCGATCGCGTCACCATGCCTGCGCACCCACGGCACGATGTCGCCGAAGAAGAAGCGAGGGGCGTATGTCATCGTCATCGCCACCCTGCCCTCGACACCCGTGACCAGACGGAGCAGGAGGTCCTGGGCCGATGCGACGGCCTCTCCAGCGGAGGTGACCTCCTCCACGGCCAAGCAGTCCGTCACCGTCACGGCTCCCGCTGCGGTGTGGAAGGTTGTATCGAGCACCAGGGTGTCGCCGCGGTAGGATCGGGACACGCTGGTGACCTCGTCTCGCGGCGCCACACGCCAGCGCCCGCCTTCTCGCTCGTCCAACAACGCCGCGAAAGAAGCCGGGGAGTCGAAGCGCGGCAAGCACAGCCAGTCGATCGAGCCGTCGAGCGACACCAGAGCGGCAGAGTGGGTGTCGCCGATCAGCGCGTAGTCCTCCAGCGGGGCCAGTCTCCCTATCCCCTCACGTGTGGTCGAATCGGCTTGCCTCTCACCGCAGCGTTATATACGTCCCTCCCCGGGTAAACGCTGCGAGGTACCTCTGCACAGCTCCGCCGAAAGGAAGAGACTCGTGGCCGTTCGCGCTCCCTCCCGCCGCACCCGTACTCCCGCCGTCCGGCCGGAGCCCCCTCCTCCGCCGGCCTCCATCCCGGGGATCAACCACCTCGATGAGGACCAAGCGAAGTTCCAGCGGCGGGCGGTGCTCGTCATCACGCTCGCGCCCTTGTTCGGCTTCGTAACCGCCATGGTGACGCTGTGGGGGACGGGACTCAGCCTCCTGGACCTCGGGATCATGATCGTGACCTACTACTTCGCGGGCCTCGGCGTCACCGTGGGCTTCCATCGGCTGCTGACGCACGGCAGCTTCCAGACCCGTCCATGGGTGAAAGGCCTGCTCGCGATCGCCGGCTCGTTCGCGATCCAGGGCTCGGTCATCAGCTGGGTCGCGGCGCACAGGCGTCACCACGCTTTCTCCGACAAGGAGGGGGACCCACACTCACCTCACCTCGACGAAGGCGAGGGCATCGCCGGGATCGCCCGCGGGCTCTGGCACGCCCACGTCGGGTGGCTGTTCTCGCCGGAGACGACGGAGCTCGATCGATGGGCGCCGGACATGGTGAAGGACCCTTTGATCCGCAAGATCGACCGGCTATTCCCCCTCTGGGTGGTGCTGTCGCTGGCGCTCCCCGCGGCAATCGGGTTCGCGTTCACCCACACGCTCGAAGGCGCCATCACCGCCTTCCTGTGGGGAGGCCTCGCTCGCGTGTTCCTGTTGCACCACGTGACGTGGAGCATCAACTCGATCTGCCACTTCTACGGGAAGCGCCCCTTCGAGACCACCGATCACTCCACCAACAACTGGCCGTTGGCGATCCTGTCGTTCGGCGAGTCCTGGCACAACAACCACCACGCCTTCCCGAGCTCCGCGCGGCACGGGATCATGCGGGGTCAGATCGACACCAGCGCGGGCGTGATCCGACTGCTGGAGCGGACCGGGCTCGCCCGCAACATCAAGGAGCCCACGCCGAAGCAACTGGCCTCGAAGAAGGCGGAATAGGACACATCCCTCTCCTGTTAACGCTTGTGTGCTACCGTGGCACGACGGACGGCGAAGTCGTCGCCCTGTGAGGTTTTCGTTTCCGGTTCCTCCTGAAGGTGTCGGTACCTAGAACCTCTCCCCGACACGATCGGCTGTTTCCCAGCCGCGAAGGAGTTGAACGACAAGTGCCATCATTCGCTGAATTAGGCGTATCCGAACGCGTCATCCAGGCCCTCGAGCGGATGGGCATCGATGCTCCGTTCCCGATCCAGGCCATGGTCATGAAGGACGCTCTCGCCGGACGCGACGTCCTCGCCAAGTCCCGGACCGGCTCCGGCAAGACGCTTGCTTTCGCGCTGCCGATAGTCGAGACCCTCGACCCGAACGCACCGGCCCCGGCCGCCCTGGTGCTGGTCCCGACCCGGGAACTGGCGGAGCAGGTAAAGGACGAGTTCACCGAGATAGCCAAGGCCAAGAACCTGCGGGTCCGCGCGGTCTACGGAGGCGTGGGGATCCCGGAGCAGGCGAAGTTGGCGTCCCGCGCCCACGTAGTCATCGCCACTCCGGGCCGTCTCCAGGACCTGATCCAACGCCGTCTGCTGTCCCTGCAGGCCGTGAAGATCCTGGTCCTGGACGAAGCGGATCGGATGCTCGACATGGGCTTCCAGCCGCAGGTGGATCGGATCGTCGACCGCATCACCGACGACCGCCAGACGATGTTCTTCTCCGCGACGCTGGACGGCGAGGTCGGACGTTTGGCCAAGGCCTATACGCGAGACGCTCAGGTACACGAGGTGGCGAGTAAGACGCAGACGGTGGACGAGGCGGAGCACCGCTTCGTCCCCGTCACGAGCGGGGACAAAGGCGGCGCGCTGGTAGATCTGCTGAAGAACGAAGAGGCCGGCACGTCGCTGGTGTTCGTTCGCACGAAGCGCGGGGCGGACCGACTCGCCCAGCGCCTCGTTAAGAGCGGGATCAAAGCGGTCGCCATGCACGGTGACCTGACGCAAGCCGCTCGCCAGAAAGCTCTCAATGGCTTCGACCAGGGTCGCTACACCACGCTGGTTGCGACCGACGTCGCCGCCCGCGGGCTCGACCTGGATGACATCACGCTCGTCGTGAACTACGACCCGCCCGAGGACCACAAGGCATACCTGCACCGGATCGGTCGTACCGCGCGGGCCGGTCGCAAAGGCACCGGCGTGACGCTGGTGATGCCGGATCAGCAATACGAAGTGAGCCGGATCGTTTCTCGTCTGGACCTCGACTCGGAGTTCAAGAAAGAGGGTCTGAAGGTAGAGCCACCTCGGATCGCCTACTCGTCGCACAAGGGCCGGAAGTCGATGATGCGGCCCCGCCCCAAGCGCAGGTTCT
>JADDQX010000081.1:7238-9442 GCA_016781115.1 Actinomycetota bacterium
GGTCAAACCACCACGCAGCTGGTAAAGATTGTCTGACGTCTACGTGGAGGTGACAGTTGTACTGGACGGGAGCGACCGCCGCACTGCCGCGACCCGCGATCGATCTGCGTCATCAGATGGCGCTGGCCCTCGCGCTGGTGGTCGCGCTCGCGATCCCGGCGGTGACTCCCTTCGTACTCCCCGATCCCTCCCCCACGGCGGCCGGAGCCGACAACCCTTGTTACAAGTTCACTGCCGCCGAACGCGGCTTCGCTTCGAAGATGAACCAAGAGCGCAGGGCCCGGGGCCTGGGGACGATGAAGCTCGACCCCGAACTATCGAAGGCGTCGATCCGGCACACGAAAGAGATGACCAACGCGAACACCCTCGTCCACAGCACCACGACGCAGCTGACGCGCAGGGTGACGAACTGGAGCTCGCTCGGAGAGAACGTCGGTGTGGGAGCCACCGTCGACTCGCTGCACACGGCCTTCATGAGCTCTCCCGCCCACCGGGACAACATCCTGCACGGGCCCTTCAACAACGTTGGGGTCGGCGTGAAGAACGATGGGGGTCGGATGTGGGTCACGGTGATCTTCGAGACGAGGAGCAATCCCGGCACGCGCCTAGCGATGCCGAACTGCTAGGTCGCCCGATCACAGCGGGGAGACCCAGCTGCTAGGAAGCTCCGGTTTGGGTCGTCTCCGGATGCTCGAACCGGTCGATCTCGCGGAACTCCGCTCGCAGTGCCTCTATCCCCTCTTCGCCGTCATCCGGGAACGTAACGGAGCGGCGGCCGATGTCCCCCTCCGACACGTGGAACTTACGCTCGGCGAGGAACCTCGCGATCCGCTCGGCGAGCCTTTCGACAAAGATGCTGGCGCCCTCCCGCCCCGTCTCCGGCAGCACGACCGCGAAGCGGTCACGCTCCCCGTCGAAGCCGTGCACGGCGCGGTCGACCGTGCGCACCGCCTCTTGCAAGAGACGCCCCAGGTCACGCTGCAGGGTGGCGCGGTGGCGTCGAGAGAGACCGTCGAGCCCGGCGTTCGGGAAACTCACCTCGACGACCGAGAAGATCGTCTGGTACCTCTTGGAGCGGGACAGCTCCAGATCCGTGTCCTGGACGAAGAAGCGCGCGTTGAACAAGCCGGTCGCGTCGTCGATCTGGTCGTAGAGCTCGAGCTTCGTCAGCGACGAGGCGAGCTGGCTGTTGGCCCACCCCCCGATGAGGCCGAAGGCCACGTAGGCAACTGAGCGCGAGAGGATGAGCCCGGAGAACCGTTCGAGTCCGACCGCTTCGATGGCGGGATACCGCAGCGCGGCATAGGCAGCCGCGGCAAGGACCGCGGCGATGAGACCACCTTTGAGGTTCCAGAAAACGAGCCCGATGAAGACCGGGACGAAGAGCAGGGTTCCCAGCACCTCCACCGTCTCTACCCGGCGGATCAGCATGACGCCGGCCGTAAGGAGGAGCACCAGGAGGCCGGCACCAAGCAGCAGCCGGCGCGCGCGCTCGTAGGTCATGCGACTTAGCCCCGAGGTCATCACCGGCGGCATCCTATGCCGCGGACATAGCGGACCGCCGGTTCTGGCCCTATCCTGTGCGGGATGCCATCTGCGCTTCGGTCCCGACTTGCGCTGTTCGCGCTGCTCGGCGCGTTCCTCATCCCTATCGGGATGTCATCGCTGCGCGGGCTCACTCACGTGTTGACCTGTAAGGAATCCGCAGAGACCCCGTTCACCCTCATCACCCCTGAGGGGCTGGAGCCGCAGCTTCTGAGCTCGACCCGCATCAGCAAGGAAGACGAGGCCTTCCTGTGCGCCGACGACGAGGCCGAAGGCGGGCTGTCGCTCAATATGGGCGCCCGCGCCGAGGGGCCGGGCAAGGTCTCGATGATCCTGCCGATCACCAACAGCTCGAAGTACCTGTGGCAGGGCACCGTCACCCTCGTCGTCGGCGGCACCTCGATCCCGGTCGACATCGGCGAGATCCCGGCGGGTCAGACGCGTCAAGAGGTGGTCCCGTTGAACCTGGACTCCGGGACGCTCGAGGTGAGCGGCTCCCTCTTGATCGGCCCATAAGAGGCGACCTTCTGCTGGGCCCCGTCCGGCGGCCCCGCCGGGCTACCTCCCTAGTCTCTCTGGACTAGCAGGAATGAACTTCCAGGAGTATGTTTACAGCCGAATACGCAGGGTAGGTAGTCGCTCACTCAGAGACACCGACG
>JADDQX010000082.1:0-3879 GCA_016781115.1 Actinomycetota bacterium
CGCCGCAAGCAGCCGTTCCTGGTGACGCAACCGTAGCCCACCAACTCCTTCACGCAACGCACGCTACGCGTGAGAATCGACGCTCGCTCGTTCTCGCTTAGCCTCTAGGCCTTGGGGCGCTTGAGGTAGCCGGTCGTTCCCGTGGCTTGGCTCTCTACCACCTGGACCAGCTCCCATCCCTCTTCACCCCACTGGTTCAGGATCTCCTGCAGGGCGTGCGAGATCAACGGCACGGTCGCGTATTCCCACTTCTGCACGGCTTGGTCACCCCTCTGATCGTTGGATATGGCCCGACAACTTGCGGAGCCGCCGCGGCGGCGTCAACCTACTGCAGATGCCTCAGAGGCTCCTTGTACCCGCACGAGAGCTCGTTGTAGCAGAAAGATTGTCAACGGCTAGCTCTGTCTCGCAGCGGGTGCGGGGCCTGGTGGGAAGGACGCTCGAACCGGGCGAAGCCCTGCTCTTGCAGCCTTGCAAGCAGGTCCACACCTTCGGGATGGCTTACCCGATAGATGTGCTGTTCTGCGCTCGTGACGGGGAGGTGTTGCACGTCCTCCGTCGTATGAAGCCGCGCCGGGTCGGAAGAGTGGTGTGGCGGGCGGGCTTCGCGATCGAGCTGAACGCGGGGGCCGCGGAACAGGTTCAGGTGGGGGACCGCGTGGCGATCGGGCCGACGATCTAGAGCGGAGGCTCGTCGAGCCCCGTCTGGAAAGCTTCTTCGGGGAGGAACAGCCAGATCCCGGGTCGCTCTTGTGGGTTCTGCTCCGTCAGGAACCTGACGGTGTCTTCGCGCGGCCCCCCTGTGGTCCCGTGCATCCGGATCGCCCCACGTTGTTCGAGCTCCTCGATCATGTCCTGCGTGGGGTGGCCATCGATCTCCATCGGAAGTCAGTCTAGGTCTTTGCCGCCCCGGGTCGGATAGGTATCGCGAGCGGCGCTGAACACCGCTGCCGACGCGCACGTCAAGAACACGATCCCGCACAGGAAGAAGAGCCCGATGATGTAGCGGCCAATCTCGGCAGGCCACGTCACGGTGATGAAGGCGAAGAGCGACGCGATCCCGGCGAGTGCCGAAAGCGCCATGCCCGCGACGAAGGTTCCGTGCAAGCGGCTGGGTCGGGCGGGTGGCTCCGGCTCTGGCCCCGGCTCGAACTCCGCGGGGAGGCGAACGATGTTCTCGGAGGTCGAACGGTCGTCCGGCGTCACCGGCCGCGGTTCTCCAACAGCGCGAGGAGCGTCCGCGTTGCCACACCGGTGCCGCCCTTGGGACCTAGGTTGTCGTCGCACTCGGATCGCGCTGGACCGGCGATATCGAGGTGCGCCCACGGGATGTCGTCCGGGACGAACTCCTTCAGGAACAACGCCGCCACGATCGAACCTCCGTAGCGCGTGCCGATGTTCTTGAAGTCTGCTACCTCGGAATCGATCTGCTTGCGGTAGTCCGTGTACAACGGCATGCGCCACAGAGGCTCCCCGGCCTCCTTCGCCGCGGCCTCCAGCTCGGCAGACAGTTCGTCGTTGTTCGAGAACAACCCTGTGACGTCGCGGCCGAGCGCGATCATGATCGAGCCCGTAAGAGTCGCGACGTCGACGATCGCATCCGGCCGATCCTCGGCCGCGACGGCGAGCGCGTCGGCCAGGATCAGGCGTCCCTCGGCGTCCGTGTTCAGCACCTCGGACGTCTTGCCGCCGTAGTGCACGATCACGTCTCCGGGTTTCAGCGCCTTCCCGCTCGGCATGTTCTCGACCGAGGGCACGTACGCCGTCACCTCCACCGCGATCCCCAGGCGCTTGACCACACTCATGGTGGCGATGACGGCGGCCGCTCCCGACATGTCGGTCTTCATCGTCTCCATGTTCTTCGGGTCCTTCATGGACAGCCCGCCGGAGTCGAAGGTGACCCCCTTTCCGACCAGCGCGATCCGACCGCGTGGGTTCTCGGGCCTGTAGCGCAACTCGATGAACCTCGGGGGAACGTCGGAGCCCTTGGCGACCGACAACACGCCGTTCAGGCCGCGCGCCGCGATCTGCTCCGCGTCGAGAACCGTGCACTCCAACCCCTCTGAATCGGCGACCTCCTGCGCTCGCCGGGCCAGAGCATCTGGCGTCAAGGTGGCGGCGGGCTCGTTTATCAGGTCGCGGGCGAACAGCACCGCCTGTCCGATCGCCGCCCCTCTCGACGCAGCCTCCTCGCCGGCGCCGAGGAGAAGGATCCGCTCGATCCGCGCCGGCTGAGGATCGGTCTTGAGGCTGGTGTAGCGGTAGCTGGCGAGGAGGAAGCCTTCCGCCACGGCAGAGGCCGCGGCGGAGTCGTTGGCCTCATGGAGGGCCGCCGCGATCACCTTGCGCTCGCTCAGTCGCCGCCCTGCAGCACCGGCGGCCCGGAGGAGCCTGGCGGGCGTGACTTCGTCGCGCGGGCCCACCCCGCTGACGACGATCGTTTTCGCGTTCAGCCGGCGCATCGTCGGCACCGCCGCGATCTCTCCGACGCCGGCTTTGAAGGGGAGGTCTCGAAGGTGCTCCGAGAGGTATCCGTCGAGCGTGTCGTCGACGGCTCCCGCGGCCGCGCCGAGCTCACACCCGTTCGCCGTCTTGTAGGCCGCGACCACGAGCGCGTCACAGGCGACATCGGTTGCGGATTCCTCTGAAGCTGCGATCTGGGGTGGCATCTAGGGACTCCTTGTAGTGGGGGGCCTTTGTATACCGGGCCGGAGCCACGTCGGGGAGCGCTCCTAGATGAGATGTACCGGAATCCGCGTCCGCGGGGAGGTCCCGGTTTAGCTTGATCGGAGCAGACGCCTAGGGCTGGGGGAAGACGCTCGTGTCCATCTGGTTCCTCGCCTTCTTGGCCCTGATGTGGGTGGCCGTCTTCCTGCCCGGCGCTGCTCGGGCGAGACAACGCACGCCTCTGTGGGCCGTGGCCCGGTTCAAGCGACTGATGAGCACTATCGCTCCGGCGCGACCGGCGCCTAGACACGCGATACCTCGTGGCAAAGGTCTGCGTCGCGCGGCGGCCTCAGGCAGATGGATCGTCGTCCCTGTTTCCGAGGAGCGGGCCCGGGAGCGGGCGACCTACCGCCGGGCTCAGCAACGACGCGTCAGGTTGCTCGTCCTCCTCGTCGCGGCTGCCGTCGCCTCGGCGGTCGCGGCCATCGCGGCTCGCGGGATCTGGGTCGACATCCACCTCATGATCGACGGCGCCCTGGTCTTCTACGTAGCGTTGTTGTTCGAGATCAAGCGGCGGCGCGACGAGCGGTTCGCCAAAGTCCGACCACTATCTGCGGTCCGCCGAGATGATTCGGGTGCCGGGTCGCAGCGCGCCGGTGGAGGTCACGGCTCCTAAGGGTTCGCTCGGTTTGGATAGGGTGCCGCTCGATGGAGTTAGGCGATCTGGGCGAGGTCCTTCGGCACGATTTCGATGCGAAGACGACCGCGCGCGAGGAAGGTCTGGCAGCCAGTCGTCTCGCCATCCGCTCGTGCGGGAATGCGATCCGGGCGCTCCACCGCTACGAGGCAGACAACGCGGGGGAGCTCCTGCGGGACGCGCAGGTGGCGCTCGACAGGGCCCGCTCCGCGCTCACGCCCCATCCCGAGCTGCTCCATGCGGGGTTCGTCCACGACGCGGAGAAGGAGTACGCGGAAGCACGCATCACGCAGTCGCTGGTAACCGGAGCGCCCTTTCCTTCGGTCGACGAAGTAGGGGTCGCCACCGCGGCCTTCGTCAAGGGGATGGCCGAGGCGATCGGCGAGGTTCGCCGCCACATCTTGGATCTGATGCGACGTGGTGAGCTCGCGCGCTGCGAGGAGTTGCTGGCATCCATGGACGAGATCTACTACCTGCTCACGTCGATGGATTATCCAGACGGGATCACGCTGGGG
>JADDQX010000082.1:3999-9450 GCA_016781115.1 Actinomycetota bacterium
TCCCCGGCGAGTTCACGTGGCGCCTCACGACGACCCTCGACGCGAACCGTGCCGACCCGGCATCGGCGACCGCGACCGACTCGGCGCCACACAGCGGCCTGGGTCAGTACCCACCTCCGGCCTAGGGTCGCTCTTTGCTCATCCTTGGCCACAAACCGACCACCGTTGCACTAAGAACGGGTCATAGCGGATGACATTCATCTCGCCTTATTGCGGGGACGAACGCTGCATTAGGAACTGAGCCTCATCCTTCTGCTCCGGCGCGAAATCGAGACCGCGGGACCATGCAGCATTCGTAGGAGCAGGTTCTTTACCACCTCGTAGGTGGCTCCAGCCTCCACCAGCACGTCGCTGGCCACACCTTCCTTCAGGCTCAGGAGCCCCAGGAGTACGTGCTCTGTCCCCAAATAGTTGTGGCCTAACCGGCGCGACTCTTGCAGCGAGAGCTGCAGCGCCTGGGCGGCGCGCGCGGTCAAGGTTCCGTTGGTGCGCCGACCGGCACTCGGAACGAATCGCCGGTTGATCTCTTCTCGAACCTTGTCGATAGAGATCCCAGCCTCCTCGAGGGCAACGTTCGCAAGAGCGTTCTTGTCGCGCAGCAGTCCCAGCAAGATTTGCTCGGTGTCGACATAGTCCACCCCCATCCGCCGAGCTTCCTTGTGCGCGCTCTTTATGGCTCGACGGACGCGTGGGGTCATCGGACGCTCGATCTCTTCACATTCGAACGTGGATAAATCGGGGGCGACGAAACGTTGCTGCGCCGCTTGCTTCGAGACTCCGAGAACCTGTCCGATTTCTGACCACGAACGGCCTTCGTCACGTGCCTTGACGATGAAGTGATCCACCAGTTCATCCGCAAGGCACGCGAGCTCTTCGGACACCTCGACCGCGGATCGCAGACGTTCTAGTGCAGATGCCTGAGAGAAGCCCTCAACAACCTTGATCAGCGTAGGCAGGTCCGGTCTTCGTTCATCCTGCATGTCGTCAATCTTAGATTGACGCTTCCGAGTCGTCAAGTCTAGGTTGACGCTTCGGGGACCGGGCCCTTTTTCTGTGGACCAGAGGAGATTCGAACTCCTGACCTCACCCGTGCGAGGGGTGCGCTCTACCAACTGAGCTACTGGCCCGCGGAAGCCACCGCATCCTATCGGCCGCGCCTCGGCCCTCTCCGAGTGTCCTGCATTGCATCGAGCCGCGGATAAGGTCGGTCGCCATGTCCAGGATCCGCCCATTGACTTGGGTACTCGCCCTCACGCTGATCGCGTTCGTCGCATGCGGCGACGAACCCGCCGACACGGGCGCAGCGACCGAAGAGACCACCGCCGCTGGTGATTGCGAGGAGGGTGTCGTGGAGACGGAGTCGGGGCTGAAGTACGAAGAAACGGAGTGCGGCACCGGCGAAGAAGCCGGTCGCGGCGACTCCGTCATCGTCGCCTATCGGGGTGCGCTCGAGAACGGCAAGGTTTTCGACGAGGGCGAGCTTCCCCCCTTCCAGCTCGGGAGCGGTTCGGTCATCCCGGGCTTCGACGAGGGGATCACCGGGATGAAGGTCGGTGGGAAACGCAAGGTCACCATCCCGCCCGAGCTCGGGTACGGCGCCCAAGGCGTCCCGCCGGACATCCCTCCGAAGGCCACGCTCATCTTCGACATCGAGTTGCTGGAGATACAGGCAGCCTCGTAGGCGCCTCGATCAGATCCAGCACCACCCCGTCGGCGGCAGGTCTTGGTCTGATCCCGTGGTGAACGTCGTCCGGGTGACCACCGCGCCGTCGGATGTCTCCGTCACGAGCGCCGTGGCCGGGTCCGTAGGAGGCTTGTCGCAGTTGTCGAAGACCCAGATCCGCTTGTCCCATTCCGGCTGCGGCAATGGCACCTTCGTGAGCAGCGGGTAATAGAAGACGAAGAACCAGATCGCGGCGCCCGAGAACAACCCGATCGCCGCTACCGCTTCCCACGAACGGCCTAGGCGCGACGCGACGTAGCCGAGGGCGAGGCACATGAAGGGCACCGTCGGCAGGAGATAGAAGAGGAAGACCGCGCTGCGATCGGACAACAAGCCCGAGATCAGCCACGGCGCGTAGGTGAACAGGAACCCCGCGAGGATCACGCCCTCCGGCCGCGCCGGATCCCGGCGTCTCACCCACGACACCGCGACCGCCCCCAGCGCAAGGAGCGAGGTCCACCACACGAAGGGGCTTCCCGTGGCGAAGATCTCTTTGTAATCACCGTTCGGGTTCGTCTCGAAGTAATAGGAGACCGGACGCTTCAACGCGAGCCACGACCACGCAGGCGACTGGTAGGAGTGGTTGCTTTCGAGGCCTCTGTGGAAGCCGAACATGCACTGGTGCTGCTCGACGTAGCGAACCACCCACGAGCCGTTGCGGTCGGGGCAGAGGGAGTCTCCCGGAGGCAGCGTGCGTCCGATGTAGGTCGCGGTGTAAACGAGCACCGGGACGACGACCAGCCACAGCAGCGCCCCGGCCCCCTCGCCTCGCAAGGCTTGGAGGATGGGTCGAGGCTCCTCGCGTTCTCGCCGAGCTCTGATCTCCCACGCGACCGTGAGCGCGATCATCATCACGAGGAAGAACCCACCGGACCATTTCGACGCCACCGCTAGTCCTCCGGCGATGCCCGCGGCGATCCGCCACGGCCGCTGCAACAGCCGCGGTCCGATGGGTTCGAGTCGTTGGTTGAGTAACTGATCGCGGTCGTAGGTGAGGAACAACACACCCGCCACCCCGAACAGCGGCACGAATACGTCCAGCATCGCGATCCTCGACTCGACGAAGTGCAGGAGGTCGATCGCGAGCAACCCCGCGGCCAGAGACGCCCCGAGCGTCGAACGAAGCAGCCTGCGTCCGAGCAGGAAGAGGAGCGCGACGGTGATGGTTCCGGCGACGGCCGCGGAGATCCGCCACCCGAAGGAGTCGTAGCCGAACAGCCGGATGCCCAGTGCGAGCAACCATTTCGCGAGCGGCGGGTGCACGAGCGTCGATTCCACGTCGATGCCACAGAGCGTGGGAGCCGACGTCACATACCAGCACGCATCCTTCGCGTAGTACGTCTCATCGAACACGAGGGACTTGGGGTCGTCGAGCCTGACGAGTCGGAGGACCGCGGCGGCGACGGTGATCGCCGTGAGGGCGAAGGTGTCGGCGCGGCCCCACCCGGCGGGGCCGCGTTCCGCACCGGGATCTGCCTCGGCCCCCTCGATCGCTTCCACGGCAGAGCAGCATAGTTAGTCTCGCCGCCTTACCGGCCGAGCAAGGGAGACGAAGAGGGTGAGGACGCTGGCCGCGGGAACGCGCGTCCTCAGGCGTACGCCGCTGGCGATGCTGCCGATGACGGTGGAAGGTGTGATCGCCGCGATCGCGGTCGCCATCGGCGTCTTTCCTCGTGACGCAGAGGCCGTTGCCGCCGGCGCTGTGTTCCCCCTGAACGTCTACTTCGACCTCAAGCAGAGCCTCGCGGTCAGCTTCAGCTGGACCGCGTTCGCGGCGACGCTGATCCTGAGCTCTCTGGTGCGCAGTGGAGTCCTCGCTACCACGTTGTGGCTCGCGGACGAACGGCGGGTATCGGTGACGCTTCCGTGGGCTCGAGCGGTCCGTCTCGCGCTCGTCGCGTTGGCGGCTCTGTTCCCCGGAGCCGTCCTGATGTATCTCGGGGTCGCGCTGAGGTACGCCCCGTTCATCTGGCTAGGCGCGCTCGCAGGGTTCGTCCCCGCCGTCCTCATCAACCGGCGCGCTCTCGCACTTGACGCCGGCATCGGCTCGCCTCGTGGGAGCGGCGTTCCGGAGGCTCCGGCGTTCCTCGGCTACGCCTACGTGCTCTGCGCTCTGGGGGCCGCGATGTCGTCGCTCGGACGGGTGTCGCCGCTGCTCGTCGCTCTCTTGGTCGCGTGCCTCGGCCCCCTCCACGCGCTGTTCCTGCTCGGTTGGCGGGAGCACCTGCGTGCGGAGACCTACCCGGGAGGCGGTTCCCTTGCAGCGGCCGCGACGGCCTTGGGTCTGCTCCTGTTCGCCGGCACCGTCGGCTACGACCGCTTGATCAGAAGCCCCTCACCGGTTGCGACCGCGGATGCCGCGGGGTCGCTCTTGCTGCTGGGCGGGGTCGACTCCACATCCGAGACCGGGGCGTTGACCGAGCTAGACCCCCGCGAGCTGGGGTTCGACCGCGAGTCGACGAAGGTGCTCTCGTACGCGGAGGACCGAGGGCGATACAGCGCGGCCGCTACGCGAGGAGATCTCGGAGAGGTCGCGACGCGGATCGCGCGCCAGATCGAGGCCGCGCCGGAGCCTCAGTTGTTGCTCGGTCACTCACAAGCGGCCTTGATCCTCGACAGGATCGTGGTGCGCGGTCAACCGGCACCGGATCGCTCGGTGGTGCTCGCCCCCCCACCCCCCGTACCTCCGCCCATCGTGGCGCCGCCGCCGGGGCGAACGGGAACGGGCGCGGTCGGCGGAGACATCGCTCGCGCGGGCGCGGCCGCGCTCGGCGCGATCGGTCTCGACCCCTACGACATAGACGCCCCCGCTTCGCCGACCAACCTTGAACCGGTGCTGGTGATCGACAAGAAGGTGTCGCGTGTAGCGGTGTGGGCGCTGGGGGATTCGGTGTGGCTGAACTCCGACTGGAGACGGCCGGGCGAGATCAACGTCGTCGCCCTCACCGACCATGTCGGCGTCACGAACAACGAGCGGTCGCTGCGTGCGGCGCGGACGTTCCTGCAGGGCCGCGGTGTCGAGGGCGACGAGGTGTCGTGGCGCGCCTTGCTGGTGACCGTGTTGCGGTACGCATTCGAGCCATGGCGGCCCGGATGACCGCCCACCTGCGGAGCCTCGGATGAGCGGGCGCTTGATCCTGTGCGCCACGCCGATCGGGAACCTGGAAGATGTCACGCAGCGTTTGTTGCGATTGCTCGGCGAAGCCGACGTGGTCGCTTGCGAGGACACGCGCCGGACACGGAAGCTGTTGACGCATCACGGGATCCAGCCGCGACGGCTGGTCGTCTACAACGAGGGCACCGAACGCCGCAGCGCCCCCGCCCTCGTCGAGAAGATGCTCGCTGGGAACACCGTTCTGCTCGTGTCCGACGCGGGCATGCCGGGTCTATCGGATCCCGGATACAGGCTCGTGCGCGCCGCGGTCGACGCGCGCGTCCCGGTAGAGGTCGCACCGGGCCCCAGCGCCGCGATCAGCGCCCTTGCCGTCTCGGCGCTACCGCCCGCGCGCTTCGTCTTCGAAGGATTCCTCCCGCGCAAGACGGGGGACCGGAGGAGAAGGCTGGAAGAGCTTCGAGACGAGGAGCGGACGCTCGTGTTCTATGAGTCTCCGCACCGCGTTCTCGACTGCCTGGACGACCTGGCCGAGGCGTTCGGCCCCCGCCCCGCCGCGCTCGTGCGGGAGCTCACGAAGATCCATGAAGAGGTGAGGCGGGGGACGCTCGCGGAG
>JADDQX010000083.1 GCA_016781115.1 Actinomycetota bacterium
ATCTAGCTTCTCGCCAAGACCTACCAGCTCCAGGATCTGCGGGACCTGCTTGTTCACGACAGATCGGGGCCGGTTGATCACCTCGAGCCCGAAGGCGACGTTCTCGAAAACGGTCTTGTTCGGGAGCAGCTTGAAGTTCTGGAACACGCAGCCGACGTTGCGCCGGAGATACGGCACGCGCCATCGAGGCAGCGTCGCCAGGTTCTTTCCCGCAACGAAGATGTCACCCGAGGTGGGGTCCTCTTCCTTAGTGAGCAGCTTGATGAAGGTGGACTTCCCCGAGCCCGACGGACCGACGACGAAGACGAACTCCCCCTTCTCGATCTCGATAGAGACACCGTCGAGGGCGCGGTTTCCCGTCTTGTAGTCCTTGATGATGTCGACTGTCCTGATCATGTGGTCTATAGGGTAGCGAAAGCTCAGCCGGTGGCGGTCGTCAAACGGTCGAAATAGCGGCGTGGATGCTCTTCTCCGTGCAGGTCTTCATAGTCCTCCCACGCCCTGTTGTAGTAGGCGTAGCCACGCCTGATGACCTCGTCACATGTCGCTTCGGACAGCCCCACGACCCGCAGGCGCTTGGTCAACGAGACCAGCGAGAAGTTCCGTACGCCGTACGGGTCTACCCGCAGATTCGGCGGCACCTCCTCCGGCCCCACCGCGAACCGCCGGTCGGGAGCGGCGACGATCCTGCAGGCGGATTCGAGCACACGCAGGACGGTGTCCTCCACCCGCTCGAGCAGCGCCGGTTCCCGGATCCCCGCCTCCATCAGTGCCCGCACGCCGAAGTTGACGTGACGGGACTCATCGCGTGCTACCGCAGTGAAGCCCGCGTAGAAACCCGGCATGATCCCCATCTCTCGCAAGATCCCGAGCAGGAACTTCTGCCCCGTCAAGGCCAACATGCCCTCGATGATCAAGTGATAGATCGTGACTCCCTCGACCCAGGCGCCGTAGTCATGAGGCTTCCGGCGAACGGCTTCGGTCGCCTCCACCAGATCCCGGTCGAAGATCGTGCGGAAACCGCCGACGACGTGATCGCGCAGCCGCGCCAGCACCTCCGACAAGCCCCCCGGGATCCCCACGACTTCGGCGAAGAAGCGCGAGAAGAAGACCGAATGACGCGCCTCGTCGACCAACTGCGTCGACAGGAAGATACGGGAGGGTTCATCGGGGGCCGCGTGCACGAGAGGGGACAAGGTGTCGGTCACCGCTTGCTCGCCCACGAAGAACAACGTGAACGATCGCTGCAGCTCGACCCGGAAGCCTTCGAAGCCGTCCTGCATGGCCTGCCACTGCACCACGTCCTCGGAGAAGTCCAGGTCCTGCGTGCTCCAGTTCTGCTTCTCCCACCGGTTGTACAGATCCATCGGCGTAGCGCGGGAGCGCAACAGCCAGTCCATGTGCAGGTAGACGTCGTCGATATCTACATGCCGCATCTCCGGCAGCGTCGCGTCCTCTACCCGCGCGACGACGTCCGGCATCTCCGGGGTCATGCCGGCCATCATGGCACCTGTCAACGAGCCTCGGCCGGAGCGGTGTCCGAAGCACCCGCTTTCGTCGCTTTCCGACGAAGCTCGGCCTCGACGAAGGCTCTGATGTCACCATCGAGCACCCCGTTCACGTTGCCCTTCTCGAGACCGGTCCGGTGGTCTTTGACCATCTGATACGGGTGCAGCACGTATGAGCGGATCTGCGAGCCGAAGCCGATATCTCGCTTCTCACCGCGGAGCGCTTCGAGCTCTGCCTCGCGCTCCTCGCGCGCTCGTGCGAGCAGACGCGACTTCAGGATGCGCATCGCGACGTTCCGGTTCTGCATCTGAGATCGCTCGTTCTGACACGAGACGACGATCCCCGTCGGCAGGTGCGTGATACGCACCGCCGAATCGGTGACGTTCACGTGCTGTCCGCCTGCGCCGGACGAGCGATAGGTGTCGATGCGCAGGTCCTCCGGGTCGATCTCGACGTCGACGTCGTCTTCCACCTCCGGCGTCACGTCGACCGATGCGAACGACGTGTGCCGTCGTTTAGCGGAGTCGAACGGCGAGATCCTGACGAGCCTGTGCACTCCCCGTTCGGCAGCCAGCAGACCATACGCATGCCGCCCCGTCACCGTCAGCGTCGCACCTTTGATACCCGCCTCTTCCCCCGGCGTTACCTCGACCAGCTCGGCCTTGAAGCCGTCGCGCTCGGCCCAGCGTTGGTACATACGCAGCAGCATCTCCGCCCAGTCCTGCGAGTCCGTACCGCCCTCCCCCGCGTGAACCTCGAGGATCGCGGCATTGTCGTCGAACTCTCCCGACAGAAGCGCGCTGACCTCGAGGGTGGCGAGATCACGCTCGATCGCCTGCAGCTCCGCATCGGCCTCGGCCGCGGTGGCCTCGTCTTCCTCGCCCTCCGCAAGCTCCCACAGCACCTTCACATCCGAGATACGCGCGGCCATCCGGTCGTGTGCGGTGATGTCCTCCGACAGGCGCGACAACTCCCCCATCACCTTCTGTGCTGCAGGGGGATCGTCCCAGAACCCGGGAACTGCGGAGCGCTCTTTGAGCTGGTCTAGCCGGGCGCGTTTGCGGTCGACGTCAAAGGTACTCCTTGACGTGGGAGAACGACGCTTCGACCGTAGCGAGACGTGCGCTTATGTCTTCCACGACTCCGAGACTAGCCCGGCGCGGCCCGAGTCCGGTTCCCCGTTCACCGCTGTGGCGTGAGACGCGTCACGGTGTCGTCGCCCTGGTTCGCCACCCACACGCTTCCGGCGCCTATCGCCACGGCCTGGGGTTGATCGCCTACCTCGAAGACCTCTCCCGTCCATTCGCTCTCTTGCGGATCGATCCTTATCAGCGTGTCGTCATCCGGACGCGTCACCCACACGTAGCCCTCTCCCGCTGCGATCGCGCTCGGCTGCCCTCCGACGACGACTGGGACACCGACCTCGGAGTTCGAGGCCGGATCGATGTGCGACACCGTCCCATCGTTGAAGTTCGCCACCCAGAGCCCGTCCTCCCCCGCGGCCACGCTGGTGGGGCTGTCACCAACGGCGATCGTTTCGATCACCGATCTGGAGGTGGGATCGATCCGGATCAAGACGTCGTCCACCACATCGGTCACCCAGATGCTGCCGAAGCCGACTGCGATCGCCGACGGGAACGCGTCGGGCAGCTCGATCGGGTCCCCATCGACCATGCCGCTCTCGAGGTCGATCTTCCAGATCGATCCGTCGTCGAAAGCGGCGACCCACAACGAGGTCCCGTCGCTCGCGAGCGCCTGCGGAGTCCTACCCACCGAGACCCTCGACACCCCGCCCCCGCCATCATCCGCAGGTCGCACCCGCGCGATCTTCGAGCCTTGGATGAAACCGACCCAGATGCCACTGTCCGTTACGGCGACGCCGCCCGGCAACGCCTTCAGTTCGACGGGCTCATCCTCGGTGGCACCGTCCACGCGCTGCAGCGTCTCGTCGGCACCATGCGCTACCCACACCCCGAGCGGGCCGTAGCCGATCGCCTGGGGGGCGTCACCGACCTTGAGCGTCTGCGCATCCAGTCCCGGCCGCGCGGTGGGGCGAGTCACGAGGAATACCGCTAGACCGAAGGCGACGACCACGCCCACCAAGCCGATCAGCGGGATGCGAAAGCCGAGCAGATCCACACGGCGCGCCAAGAGGTCCGTCACTGTCCGGTGCGATCGCAGCTGAGCCTAGCCATGTGCGCCCAGGTTAGCGATGGCGAAAAGAAACAGGGACCCGGCATCGCCGGGTCCCTGTTTGGAAGGTGTTGCTGTCTAGGCGGTGGTGCGCGCCTTGAGGCTGAGCGCACCGGCGGCGATCAAGAGCAGGGCGATCCCCACGAGCGGGAGCAGGTCCGCCGCTCCGGTGAAGGGAAGAACTCCACCCTGCGCGGCAACCGCGGCACCCACAGCGGGGGCTGCTGCCACTGCCGCCGGAGCAACGGCTGCCGGCTGGGCCGCAGCCCTGACGCGGATCCCGAGAACAACAGTGTTGGCGGGAGCCGCGGGCGTTCCGATCAGTTCGGGCGCCACGACCGGCGGCGTCTCGCATGGCTGGATACCCGCCATGGTTGCGTCTGCATCACATGGCTGGCCGGGCGTCTTGTCGATCACGACACCCTTGACCTCTTCGCACTTCTGGATGCCGGGCATCTGCGCGTCCAGGTCGCACGGGGACACGCGGGTCCCTCCGACCTCGTCGGGCTTGCCGCACCAGCCCTCGTTGTCGTCGTCGAAGTCCTGGTCGTTACCGCAACCGTTGTTGCCGTCCTGGTCGTAGATGTCGGTTCCGCCGGTGCCGTTCGGCTTGTCGGCGCCACAGGTGCCGTCACCGGACTCCCGTGCCGTCACCGGCTCGCAGCGCTCCGGCCCGCGACCATCGTCATCGGGATCGGACTCGGACCTGCCCTGGTTGCCGGAACCGCCGTTCTCGATGTACTTGTCCTTGCCGGAGGGATGGCTCGAAGCGTTGGGGTCGTCGTCGTTGTCTCGGCCATCGCTATCGGTGTCTTCGTTGTAAGCAGTTCCGGAGTCCGAATCGGCGTCGCCGTCGTGATCGGAGGCGCCACCCTGCCCCGACGAGGTGTCACCGCTGTTGCCACCGCTGTTGCCACCGCTGTTGCCACCGCTGTTGCCACCGCTGCCGGTGTCGCTACTGCCCCCGCCGGCCTCGCTGCTGGCACCGCTGTTGCCGCCACCCTGCGTGTGATCGTCCTTGTGATGCGCCAGCGCCGCCGGCGCGCCCAGTGCCAGCAGCAGTGCCAGCAGTGCTGCGAAAACGACCACGGTTCCCGTCCGCCTTGCCATGTCCCTTTCCTCCTATTTCGCCCATCTGACTAGTTACATGTGACGATTTATCCCAGTCAGAGCGGGCCTAAACATAGAGTTAGTGGACAATCACGCTGCGTGGTCGAACAAGCGTCATGTTGGCAGAATGCAGCCTCTTGACTACGCTGCGTTAGGAAAGAGCCGCAGTACCCGGGCGGCCGTGGCACTGCTTGTACTTCTTGCCGCTGCCACAGGGACAGGGGGCGTTGCGCGGCACCTTGTCGGAGCGAGCCTGCTCTATAACCGCCACCTCTTGACCTTCCGCCGGAGGATGAGCGCGGCCGTCGACTTCGCCCGGGCCCGTCGAGGGCGTCATGTTGGCCATGGGGATCTGCCGGCGCTCTTCGCGCATCTTGGTAGGCGCCGGTCGCTGCTCCTCTTCCCTCACGGCTTCCACGTGGAAGATGTAGCGGGCGAAGTCCTCTTTGATCGTGTACTGCATCTGCACGAACATGTCGAAGCCCTCGCGCTGGTACTCGACGAGCGGGTCGCGCTGACCGACGGCGCGCAGGCCGATCCCTTCCTGGAGGTAATCCATCTCGTAGAGATGCTCTCGCCAGCGGTTGTCGATGACGTTCAACAGCACGAGGCGCTCGATCTGGCGAAGCGCATCTTTCCCCAGCTCTTGTTCGCGCTGCTCGTAGACCTTCAGGGCGTCTTCCAAGAACGCCTCGAGCACGTCGTCGTAGCTGGTGGTCTCTAGATCGAAGCCTTCCGGCTTCAGGTTGGTTGGGAAGATCTCCCTCGCGCGCGCGAAGAGTTGCTCCCAGTCCCATTCCTCGGGAACGAGCTCAGCGTTGGCGTTCTCCGCGACCGCCTGCGAGACAACGTCCGTGATCAGCTCGAGCGCTTGGTCGTGGAAGTCCTCTCCCTCGAGGATCTTGCGCCGTTCCTCGTAGATGATGTGACGCTGCTTGTCCATCACCTCGTCGTATTTGAGGACGTTCTTTCGGATCTCGAAGTTCATGCCCTCGACCTGAGTCTGGGCGCGGAGGATGGCCTTGGAGACGATCTTCGCCTCGATCGGAACGTCGTCCGGGATCTTGAGCTTGTCCATCATCCCGGCGATGCGCTCGGAGGCGAACAAGCGCATCATGTCGTCTTCCAGCGAGAGGTAGAAGCGGCTCTCACCGGGATCCCCCTGGCGTCCGGAACGTCCGCGGAGCTGGTTGTCGATACGGCGCGACTCGTGCCGCTCCGTCCCGAGCACGTACAGCCCGCCTCGAGCGACAACCTCTTCGTGCTCCGATGCCGTCTGCTCCTTGAACTTCTCGAGCAACGGCTGGAATTCTTCCTCGTACTGCCGCCGGTCTTCCTCCGGGTAGAGATCGAGCACGTAGGCTTCGTTGTCCCACCCAGCAGCGGTCATCTCGCTCTGCGCCATCCCCTCGGGATTCCCTCCCAAGATGATGTCGACCCCGCGGCCCGCCATGTTCGTAGCGACGGTCACCGCGCCCAGCCGCCCTGCCTGGGCGACGATCGAAGCCTCTTTGGCGTGGTGCTTCGCGTTCAGAACGCTGTGGGGGATGCCGCGCTTCGAGAGGAGGCGCGACAGGTGCTCGGATTTCTCGATCGAGACGGTCCCGATAAGGACCGGTTGGCCTTTCTCGTGCCTCTCCTTGAGGTCGTCCGCAACCGCGTTCCACTTCGCATCCTCCGTCTTGTAGATCAGGTCCTCTTCGTCCTTGCGGATCATGGGACGGTTCGTCGGGATCACGGCGACGTCGAGCTTGTAGATGTGACTGAACTCGGCGGCCTCCGTCTGCGCCGTTCCCGTCATGCCCGCCAGCTTGTCGTACATGCGGAAGTAGTTCTGCAAGGTGATGGTCGCGAGCGTCTGGTTCTCTTCCTTGATCCGAACGCCTTCCTTGGCCTCGATGGCTTGATGCAAGCCTTCCGAGTAGCGACGGCCGGGAAGCGTGCGGCCCGTGTGCTCGTCGACGATCAGGACCTCTCCGTGCTGCACGATGTATTCGACGTCGCGCTTGTAGAGCTCCTTGGCGCGGATGGCGGCTTGCAGGTGATGGACCATGTCGACGTTCACGTGGTCGTAGAGGTTCTCGATCCCGAGGATCTGCTCCACGGTCGCGACACCTGCTTCCGAGATCGCGATGGTGCGCTTCTTCTCATCCACCTCGTAATGCTCGTCGCGCTGGAGACGAGGGGCGATGCGTGCGAACTGCTGGTACCACTTCGGCGACTCCTGAACGGAGCCCGAGATGATCAGCGGGGTTCGCGCCTCGTCGACCAGGATCGAGTCGACCTCGTCCACGACCGCCATGTAGTGCCCTCGCTGAACCAGGCGATCGAGCTCCGTCACCATGTTGTCGCGCAGGTAGTCGAAACCGAACTCGTTGTTGGTGCCGTAGGTGATGTCCGCGGCGTACGCGGGCTTGCGCTCGGCCGGCGACATGTTCGATTGGATCAAGCCGGTGCTCATCCCGAGGAAGCGGTAGACCTGGCCCATCCACTCGGAATCCCGCTTCGCCAGGTAGTCGTTCACCGTGACGAGATGGACGCCCTCGCCCCAGAGCGCGTTGAGATAGACGGCGGAGGTCGCGGTCAGGGTCTTTCCCTCACCGGTCCTCATCTCGGCGATCTGGCCCTTGTGCAAGGCGGCACCGCCCATGATCTGCACGTCGAAATGGCGCTGCCCGATGGCCCTGGAGGCCGCCTCGCGCGTCGCCGCGAATGCCTCCGGAAGAAGGTCGTCTAGGTCTTCGCCCTTCTCCAGCCGCTGGCGGAACTCGCCCGTCTTGCCTCGCAACGCGTCGTCGGAGAGCGCCTTGAAATCGTCTTCCAGTGCGTTGACCCGGGGAACGACGGCCTCGAGAGACCGGATCTTCTTGCCCTCACCTGCGGTCAGGACCTTTTTAAGGATGCTCATCGCAACCCATTATCACGGGTCGTGCAGCGTTTCCGCACCCGGAGGTGCCGGCCGAGAAGGACCTACTAAGGCCACCTTGCGCGCAGCCAAGGGGGCCTTAGCACGCATGGCCGGCCTCGGCCGGCCATGACTACTACTGCCGCCTTGCGCGCAGCCAAGGGGGCGGTAGCACGCATGGTCGGCGCTAGCCGACCAAGACTACTTGATGTCGAGCAGCTTCTCTCGCACCGCGTAGACCACGGCCTCCATACGGGAGTGCAGGTGCAGCTTCTCCAAGATGTTGCGCACGTGGTTCTTGACCGTGTTCTCGGAGATGAAGAGCTCGGAGCCGATGTCGCGGTTGTTGAGACCCTTCGCCACCAGCTTCAAGACCTCTAGCTCGCGCTCGGTGAGACGGGGGCCGGGAACCTGGGTCCGCTCGTCGCGGCGCTTGACCATCGCGGCGAACTCGTTCAGGAGCTTCGACGCCATGGATGGCGATATCAGGCTCTGTCCCTGCTGGACCGCCCGAACCGCGTCCGCCACCTCCTCGATGGAGATCTCCTTAAGGAGATAGCCGGTCGCTCCCGCCTTGATCGCCTCGTAGAGATCGCCCTCTTCGACCGAGGTCGTGAGCATCAAGATCTTCGTCGACGGAAGGGTGTCCTTGATCGAGCGGGTCGCCTCGATGCCCGTCCGCTTCGGCATCCGAACATCCATCAGGACCACGTCCGGCGTCGTCTCCTCGGCCTTCAGGATCGCTTCGTTGCCGTCGCTCGCTTCCCCAACGACCTCGATGTCGGTCTCGGCTTCGAGCACCATCTGGAGGCCTCTGCGGAACAACTCGTGGTCGTCCACGATCAGGACGCGGATCGCGTCCTCGCCCGACCCAACTGGAGCGTTTGCCACCGAGCCCCCTCTTGTTAGCAGCGATCGGAATGTTCCTCGCACCTTGGAGTCTAGTCCGAAGCCGCTCCCAGATGCCCTAAGCAATAGTGCCTAGATACTTCAAGCTACCGGTTTAGTTCCTCCGACCCCGGACTTCGACACCTCTTCTTCATGCGATGCAAGCAGTCGCCAGCTCGACCCGCGCGGCCCCCGCAGAAGCCAAGCTGGACGCGCACTCGGTCGCGGTCGCGCCCGTCGTCACCAGATCGTCGATCAACAGGACCCGGGCGTCGAGCGACCGCGTCGCGGTGAAGGCCCCGCTGAGGTTGGACAGACGCTGAACGCGGTCGAGGCCCGCCTGGTCACGCTGCGACCCGCGGCGCGCGATCGCTCCGACCACCGGCAGTCCCAGGTGACCGGCCACGCCGCGGGCCAACACCTCGGCGTGGTCGAACCCGCGCCGGGCGCGGTCTCTGCGCCTGGCCGGGACCCACGTGACTACCTCGGCCCCCACTCGCGCCGAGCGACAGGAGCGAGCGATGCCCTGCGCCAAGGGCGCCGCCGCGGATCTCATGTGACGCAGCTTGAGGGCCAAGATCAGCGAGCGGGGTCCCCCTTCGTACGCCCACGGCGACACCGTCCGGGCTATGCCCGGGATGGCTACCGATGCCCGTGGCGGAGCAGCGTCGCGCGCGCAGGTCCCGCATAACCAGTCAAT
>JADDQX010000084.1:0-1410 GCA_016781115.1 Actinomycetota bacterium
ACCCGCCGCCTCGCGACCGAGGTCGGCACCTCGACCATGGCCGTCTACACGTACTTCAGCGGTATGGACGAGCTCAGACGGGAGCTTCGCCGGGAGGGCTTCGCGCGGCTCGCGGCGCTCCAGGACGCGATCCCTCACAGCGAGGACGTCGTGGCCGAGGTGGTCGCGCAGGGGATCGCGTACTTCACGAACGCGCTGGCGAACTCACACCTCTACCGGTTCATGTTCATGGAGCCGGTCGGCGAAGACGAGGCCGAGGTCGGCATCGAGACGTTCGAGCGGCTCGTTCAAGCGGTGCGGCGGGCGGTCGAGGCGGGGCGGTTCCAGGGTGATCCCGAGCGGCTGGCGACGCAATTGTGGGCGATGGCGCACGGGGTGATCTCGCTCGAGCTGTCGGGATGCCTGACGCTGGAGGAAGGGATCCAGGTCTCGATGGAGTCCGCCACCAACCTTCTGGTCGCGTTCGGCGAGGACCGGGCGGTGGCCGAGCGGCTCATCGGGGAGGCATCCGTTGCCTTCTCCGGCGCAACGGCGGCACCGGCATCCGCCGTCTGAGCACTTTCTTCGTAACGTGGGTCGGATACCCGACCGGGGGCTACGCGGAAAGCTGTAGCTAACCGGGACGCACGTACTGCGACGCCAGCAGCGCGTCGAAAGCCCGGTCCGGCAGGACCCGTCGTAGTACGAGCATCAGGCGAGCGCCGCCCGTCACCACGTAGCGCGTCCGGGGCCGTGGCGACCGGATCGCTCGCTCGATCACTCGGGCGACCGCCTCTGGAGGAGACGCCGCCAGACCGCTCATCCGTCCTCTATATGCGCTGTCGAAGCGGAGCATGAGGTCCTGGTTGAATCTCGAGTAGGGCTCGTCTTGTTCGGACCCGTGGTTCACGGTCGCGATCGCCGTATCGCCGAACGGTGTCTTGATCACGCCCGGCTCGATGACGACGACCGCGATCCCGAAGCCCGCAACCTCGAAACGAAGCGCGTCGCTCATGGCCTCGACCGCGTGTTTGCTGGCGTGATAGAACGCGCCGCCGGGGAACGTGAAGCGCCCACCCATCGACGAGATGTTCACGATGCGACCTCTTCGTGCCGCCCTCATCGCGGGTAGCGCCAGCTGCGTGAGCCGGGCCATCCCGAAGACATTCGTCTCGAACTGAACCCGCACCTCGTCGAGGTTCGTCGTCTCGAACGCGCCGTGGATGCCGTAACCGGCGTTGTTGACGAGGGCGCCGATGGACCCGTGTCGCTGCTCCACGTGCTCGACCGCAGCTCTCATGGAGTCTTCGTCCGTCACGTCTAGTTGCAATGTCTCGCAACCGGGAAGATCCGCGATCGTCTCCGTGCGCCGCGCGGTCGGGTAGACGGTCCATCCTCGCTGGGCCAGGCGGATCGCGGTGGCGCGCCCGA
>JADDQX010000084.1:1558-9382 GCA_016781115.1 Actinomycetota bacterium
CGCCCGATCCCGGTCGAGCAGCCGGTGATGAGGACCGGGTCGTTGTTCATGCGGTCACGCTAACCCGCCTACAGCTCGCCGCCCCCAGCGTTCGTTCGTGATCACGGTTGGATACCGACGTTGTTTACGCACAGAGCGGAGACGGCAACCTCGAGCCGGCCACACAATGTAGTGATGCTCATCGGTCTTTCTCCCCAGCGGCGCCGGCTGTTGATCGCGGCCCTGGTCTTGGTGGCCGCGCTCACGGCCGGCCTTGTGATCTCCCGAACCGGATCGGAGCCGCCCCTGCGCGCGTCGGGTCCCGTTCCGGTCGTGTTGGTGCACGGCTTCGGCGGCGATTCCTCTTCCATGGCCGCGATCCAGGCGCGCCTCCAGCGTGAGGGGCTGCAGGTGATCTCGCTCGATCTTCCCAACGGCGGGACCGGTGACATCGTCGAATCAGCCGAGGCGGTGGCCGACGCGGTCGACGACACGCGTTCGTCCACGGTCGACCTGATCGGCTTCTCGATGGGCGGCCTCGTGATCCGGGCTTACCTCGAGCACCACGACGGGCTCGATCGCGCTCGCCATGTCGTGACGCTCGGGTCGCCGCATCACGGGACGAACGTCGCGGGCGCGGCCGCCATCGCGGACCCCGGGCTGTGCGTAGACGCGTGCGACCAGATGACTCCCGGCTCCGCGTTCCTGGAGGAGCTGAACGAGCCGGACGAGACGCCGTCCGGGCCCAGCTTCGTCACCGTGTGGACCTCGCTCGACGAGACCGTGACTCCCCCCGAAACCGCAACGCTGGACGGGGCCGTGAACGTGCAGGTGCAGTCGGTGTGCCCGGGCTCGACCGCCGGCCACGGAGACCTGCCGCGCGACCCGATGGTTCTGGGACTGATCGTGCGGGCGCTGCGTGGAGAGCTGGTGGCGACGCCGAGCCCGGCAGCGTGCCAGAGGCTGAGTCGGCTCGGGAGCTAGCTCTCGATGTCCTTCGTCGCGAAGTTCGCCCAGGCGGCGCCGAGGAAGACGGCGATGTACACGGCTTGGATAGCGAAACCTCGCGTCACGTCGTGCCACAGGACCGGGTATCGGAAGAGGTCGACGAAGGACAGCCAGTAGTGCGTGGGCAGGTAGGGGCGGATGCTCTCTGCGGCCACCAGCAGGTCCAGGACCTGTGACGTAACGAGCGCCGCCATCGCACCGAGAGCGGCGCCGAGGCCGGAGTCGGTGAGCGTCGACAGGAACAAGGCGATGCTCGCCACGCCCAGCATCGATACGGCGATGAAGATGACGCTGACGGCCGTCCGCCAGGTCGCGTCCTGCGCCGCGATCGTCCGGCCGGACACCGTCGGGAGCGGCTTGATCCCGAAGAACGCTCCTCCTATGAGGTAGCCGACCGCCGCCACGACCACGACCGCGAGGAAGACGAACACGGTCGTGATCGCGAGCTTCGTGAACAACAACCTCGTGCGCCCGACCGGCCGGATCAAGAGGTAGCGCAGCGTTCCCGCAGAGGCTTCACCTGCCACCGCATCCCCGGCGATCACCGAGACGGCGATCGGTAGGAACACCGGGAGGATCAGAGCGAGGGCCGCGACCGGGAACAGTGCTCCGTTGCCGAGCACCTGCGACAGGAAGGGGGGGCCGGAGCCGGCCCGCGGCCCGATCCCGCTCACCTTCAGGAACACCGCCACGATGACGGGCAGCGAAGTGAGCAGCGCGATCGTCACCCACGTCCGCGGTCTCGTAAGAAGCTTTCGCAGCTCAACCAGGAACACGCGCACCTCGCTCGTTGGTGAGCTGCAGGAACACGTCTTCCAACGTGGGGCGTTCCAGGATCAGCTCGCGCACGTCGACCCCGTTCGTCACGAGGCGCCGGTTGAGCTCCTCCGGTGAGGCGCCGCCGAGCTCCAGCGCCACGCCCGCTGCATCCCGTGTCACCGAATGGAACCCGTTCGACGCGCCGAGCACGCGTTCGGCCTCACCGGGATCGTCGGTGACGATCCGTACGCGTCCGGTTGGCGCCAACAGCCTGGCGATCTCGTCTTGGGCCAGGAGCCGTCCGCGGTTGATGATCGCGGCGCGCGTGCAGATGCTCTCGACCTCGCCGAGCAGGTGACTGGACAGCACGATCGTCGTTCCTTGCGCGACCAACTCCTCGAGCAGAGCGCGTATGTCGCGCATCCCTTGAGGGTCCAGCCCGTTCGTGGGCTCGTCGAGGATCAACAGCTCGTGCGGGCGCAACAACGTCCTGGCCAGACCCAGCCGCTGCTGCATCCCGGTGGAGAACGCGTTGAAAGGTTTGCGCCCGACGCTTCCTAGACCAACCCGCTCCAGCGCGTCCTCGATCCGGGCGCGGCGGGTGCGTTTCGCTCCGCCCGGGCCGGCGGCGTCGAACAGCGCGAGGTTGCTGCGGGCAGACAGGTGCGGGTAGAAACCGGGACCCTCCACGAGCGTGCCGATCCGCGGGAGCACGTCGCGGACCTTCCTCGGCACCGGTTTCCCGAGGACCTCGATGCTGCCGCCGGTCGGATACACCAGCCCGAGGATCATCCTCAGCGTCGTCGTCTTCCCGGAGCCGTTCGGGCCGAGGAAGCCGAACAGGTCGCCCTCGTGTACCTCGAGGTCGACGTGGTCCACCGCAAGCGTCGCCCCGAAACGCTTCGTGAGGTTGTGCGTCAGCAGCGCCCGGCTCACAGCGTGCCGTCCGCCGTATGCGCGGCGAGGTCCGCGGCTACGCGCTCGAGTGCTTCGACGACGACGGGACCGGAAACGATGAAGGACACGTCGCCGTGGGTCAGGAACAGGGTGTTCACGAGCGCCGTTTCGAGCACCCGGGCTGCGCCCCAAGATCGCGAGATCACGGGAGCCGACCTCAGAGCGTCCGCTCGCTCGGGCGACAGGTGGGTCGGAAGGGCCAGCACCGCCACGCGTTCGAAGCCGTCGCCGTAGGTGCTGGCGGCGCGAGCGACCACGCTCGAACGTCGCATCCCCGCCAGCTCGTCCGGCAGCACGAACGGAGACACCTCGTTGACCTCGTGGGCGAAGTCGGTGACGGAGCGGTGGTTGACGCCGGCGCCTCGAGGGACTTTGAAGCGGATCGTTGGGCGCGCCGGCGCGGAGATGTCGACGTCGAGGAAGCTGGACGAGAGAACCGGGTGGTCCGAGGCGCGCGGGTAGATCTCCACCCGCAACGGAAGTCCCGATGACGGATCGGCCCACAGAGCTGCGCGCTCGACCGTGGTCGTGGCGGAGGCGGGATCGATGTTGAGCCCTGCGGCTGTGATGCCTGCGATCCGGCGCCCCGGCAGCGCCGTCACTTCGGCCTCGTCCGCGGCTTCAGCGATCAACCGTCCGAGCTCGGGTGGAAGGAGGTCCGCGGGACGCGGCAAGCGCACGGTCGGATGGCCATCTACCCGGGTCGCCGTCCGCCGAGCGGAGTCCCATAGCCACAGGCCGCTCTCGTCCATGTACGTGTCGCGCTCGGCTGCGGACAGAAGCTCGTCTACCCGCCAGGCGGTGGGAGACGCGGACCAGACGCGAATCCCCGTGGTCTGCGCGAACAGATCGGCCAATCGCCCCGCCTGTGGCACGTCCGGCAAGGGCAGAGCCCCGGTGCTCTCGGCGTAGCCCTCGAACGCGATGTCCTCGGAGGCCAGCACCCGCTCCAACAGCACTTCCGGCGATACTCCCGGCGCCCGGGTGGGGAGCGCCGCGATCGCCGCCGGCAGCGCCGCGAGGGCCGCGGTGGCGGTGACGACGACGATCCAGCGCCAAGATCGGGTGCTGGGCATGATCGAGCCAACATAAGCCGCGCCCAAGCAGCTCCCGACCACCTGGCCCCCCGAAGGTGCAGCCGACTCAACAGCGGCCGGGGAGGATGGCGGTGCATCCGAGGCGAGTTCCGAAGCGCCGCGGTTAGTCGGAGCTGCCTCCGAAGGCGGCGGCTCCGGCTGCAAGCTTCGGCTGTCTGAGCCACCGGGTGCGCCGACACCGGACCCGGCCGCCCCCCGAGGTGCCCCCTCCCGCCCCTCCCGCTTTGTTCGCTGTATGTCCCGAAAACGGGACGAACGCCGAACAGAGGCCGGGGGAGAGAGGCGGGGCGCGCTGATTAGGGTTCGCCCATGACTCCGAGCGCGTCCTCCGGCTCCGACGCGTTGATCGTCGCGAGCGGCTTGAGCAAGAGGTTCGAGTCTCTGATCGCGGTCGACGGCGTCGAGTTCGAGGTCCGCAGAGGCGAGGTGTTCGGCTTCCTCGGACCTAACGGAGCCGGCAAGACGTCCACGATGCGGATGATCGGCTGCACCTCGCCGCGCACCAGCGGGGAGTTGCGAGTGATGGGCATGGACCCCGCCACCCACGCATCGGAGATAAAGGCGCGCCTGGGGGTGGTCCCGCAAGCCGACAACCTCGACATCGAGCTCACGGTCCGCGAGAACCTCGAGATGTACGCCCGCTACTTCGATGTGCCACGCGACACCGCCGCGGAGCGCATCGACGAGCTGATCGACTTCGTGCAGCTGAGAGACAAAGCCACCAGCAAGGTCGACCCTCTCTCGGGCGGGATGAAGCGCCGCCTCACGATCGCGAGAGCTCTCGTCAACCGGCCCGACCTGATCCTGCTGGATGAGCCGACGACGGGTCTGGACCCGCAAGCGCGCCACCTCGTTTGGGAGCGGCTCTATCGCCTGAAGCAGAGCGGCGTGACTCTCGTGATCACGACGCACTACATGGATGAGGCCGAGCAATTGTGCGACCGGCTCGTGGTGATGGACAAGGCCAAGATCGTGGCAGAGGGCTCGCCGCGCCAGTTGATCGAGCGCTACAGCACGAGAGAGGTCCTGGAGCTACGCCTGACCGATCCCGCGCGGAAGAAGCTCGCCGCCTCCCTCGACGGTCTGGCCGAGCGAGCCGAGTGGCTGCCCGACCGGGTCCTGCTCTACACGCCGTCGGGCGACACGGCCCTCGCCTCGATCCACGAGCGCGGCATCGAGACCGACAGCGCTCTCGTTCGAAGAGCGACGTTGGAGGACGTCTTCTTGACGATCACCGGCCGGTCTCTGATCGAGTGAGAGCGCGCAAGATCGTCCGGCGCAACTGGCTGGTCCACTGGAGGTCGCGCCGAAGCTCGCTCCTGCTATCGGTGCTGACCCCGGTGATGTTTCTGTCCGCGATGGGACTCGGCCTCGGGTCGCTTGTCCAGGAGCGGAACGCTTTCGGGGGCGTCGAGTACGCGGCCTTCTTCGCGACCGGCATCCTCGCCGCCAGCTGCATGCAGACCGGCTTCTTCAGCGCGACCTATCCCGTGATGAGCAAGATCACGTGGCAGAGGAACTACGAAGCTCTCGTGGCGTCGCCTCTGAGCGTTCGGGACATCTTCCTGGGCGAGCTCTCGTGGATGGGTATCGTTCTGGCGCAGCTCGCGATCCCCTTCCTCGCGGTGATGACGCTGTTCGGGTTCGTGCATTCGTTCGCCGCCGTCTTGGCGATCCCCGTCGTGATCTTGCTGGGTCTCGCCTGCGCCGCCGCCACGTTCGCTTTCACCGCAACGCTTCAGACGGACGAGCCGTTCACGTGGATGTTCAGGTTCATCGTGACTCCGCTGTTCCTTCTGTCCGGGACCTTCTTCCCGATCGCCGAGCTCCCGTCGTGGGCGCAGGTCCTCGCGCACCTCACGCCTCTCTTCCACGGCGTCGAGCTCGTGAGGATGCTGACGCTCTACGACCTGGAGGTCACCGCCCTCTGGCATCTCACCTACCTCCTGGTGCTGCTGGCGGCCGGCATCATGCTCGGGATCCGCAACTTGGAGAGGCGGTTGTTGCCGTAGTGGCCATCGAAGCAGCACACGCCTCGCCGCCGCCGTCGCTGCACCGGGCGGTCAAGCTCGTCCAGCGCAACATCCTTGCCTACAAGCACTACTGGATCGCCCTCGTCAGCGGGTTCTTCGAACCCGTCTTCTATCTCGCGGCCGTGGGATTCGGCGTCGGCCGATACGTGGAGTCCGTTCCGTACGCGGGGACCACTCTCGATTACGCCTCGTTCCTCGCGCCGGGGATGCTCGCCGCGTCAACGTTGAACGGAGCGATCTTCGACGGGTTCTTCGGTCCCTTCTTCAAGCTCAACTGGATGAAGACCTACGACGGCATCGTCACCACGCCGATGTCGATCCCGGACATCGCGCTCGGCGAGGTGCTTTGGGCGCTCATCCGCGGAACCATCTACGGCACCGGGTTCCTCATCGTGATGACGGCGCTGGGTCTCGTGCATTCGCCGTGGGGAGCGCTCGCGCTGCCCGCGATCATGCTCTCGGGCGGTGCACTCTCAGCCGGAGCGATGATCCTCACCGGCGTCACGAAAGAGATCGCATCGCTCGAGAAGGTCATGACGTTGGTGGTCTTCCCGCTGTTCCTCTTCTCGGGCACGTTCTTTCCCGTATCGCTCTATCCCGAGTACCTGCGCCCGGTGGTTCAGGCGACACCGCTGTACCACTCGGCGTCGCTGCTGCGGGCGCTGACGACCGGCGAGGTGGGTCTTGGAACGCTGTGGCACGTCGTCTATCTCGTTGCGATGCTGGTCATCGCCAGCATCGTCGCCACGCGCCTGATCAGGAGGCGGCTGATCTCGTAGCTGTACTAGGCTCCGCCCATCGCTATCGCCGACGGCGGGAGGGTTCGATATGGGTGACGACCGGGTGCTCAGAGACGAAGACATCACCACGACGTGGATGCGCGGCGGCGGCGCGGGGACGTACTCGCAGACGGACCCCGACAGCACCGATCCGGACGGCACCGACGCGGACGGCACCGACAGCGACTCCGGAGGCTCCGACTCCGACTCGCAGGACAGCTAACACCTCCCTAGTCGTGGACGTGCCCGCGCTGGAGCGTTGCGTCGGCAACGTGGCCGCGTTCTTCGACAAGCATTGGGCGCAGGCACCGTTGCTGCGCCTCGGTGGCAGCGACACAGGCTTCGACGACCTAGCCGCTCTCGACGATCTCGACCGGATGGTGTCGTCGCGCGGGTTGCGACCGTCGAACCTGCGCATGGTCAAGGACGGAAAGACGCTGCCAGCGAGCTCCTACACGACGACCGCCGGGGGACGAGCGACAGAGGAGCTCGTCAACGCGCCGCGCGTCTACGAGCGGTTCGCGGAGGGCGCGACCATCGTGATCGAGTCGGTGCATCGCTATTGGGAGCCGCTGACGGACTTCTGTCGCGACCTGGAACTAGCGCTCGGGCATCGCCTTCAGGTGAACGCCTACATCACTCCGCGGGGCTCCCGCGGCTTCGACGTCCACCGCGACGACCACGACGTCTTCGTGCTTCAGGTGTCGGGCTCGAAGCACTGGATCGTCTACGACCGCCAGGACGAGGAGCGGGTACTGGTGGATCAGGACATCGAGCGCGGAGCATGTCTCTACATCCCCCGCGGCTTCCCGCACGCAGCCACCGCCGGCACCCGCTCGTCGGCTCATCTGACCGTAGGGATCCTGACCCACGACTCGATCGACGTGGTGCGCGAGATCGCGAAACTGGCGGAACAAGAGCCGGCTTTCCAGGAGCGCCTGCCGACGGGAAGCACCACCGATGCCACCTCGTTGCGGGACACCCTGGAGCGCCACGTCGAAGAGATGCGGGCGTGGCTGGACAAGCTCGATGTGGATGAGCTGACCCAGCGGGTGGCGCGACGGGTCATGTCCACCTCGCAGCCGATCGTCAGAGGGCAGCTCCGCCAGCTAGACGCGCTAGATGGAATCGAGGCATCGACGTTGGTGGCTCGCCGCCGCGGTGTGATCTGCGTGCTCTTCCGGCGGGCGAACGCCTTGAAGGTCCTGCTCG
>JADDQX010000085.1:0-2231 GCA_016781115.1 Actinomycetota bacterium
CGACGAAGTTCTCCAGGTCGAACGTCGACTGGATCATCCGCTCCAGCTCGTCACCCGAACGAGGCACCAGCACGACGATCTGCTCGTCCCAGGGCCCCTGCCAGTACCGCCGCGCCCGCTCCAGTCCTTGCTCCGCCAACGCCAGAAAGTCCTCCCCCAGCGCGTCGCACCTCTTGCACGGGTGCGAGAAGAGCAAGAAGTGCTCGCTTCGCTTGGTCTCCAGCGGCCCGAAGTCCCACAGGTGCCGCGCCGAGTACAGCGTGATGTCGTCGAGGTCGGTGTCCTCCGCTATCAGCCACTCTTCGTTCTGCTTCACGAAGGTGTAGTAGAGGTCCTCGACCGCCTCTCGCCTATCGAAGCCGGCGATGCGATAACGCTCCTCCGTCAGCGGGATCGACACCCTCTCCGCTCGCGGATACCTCCGCGCGTCCGAGGGGCGCACCAGATCGCCGCGCCGCTCCCAGGCGACGCGATACCGGAACGAGCCGAGCGGCAGATCTTGCAGGCCGCTGAAGAACCTCCTCTGGCGCGCGACGAAATCTTCCGAGGAAGGGGCGACCGTGGACATGAAAGCGGCGCGGTCCCCGTCGAGTACCGCCTGCGCGCGGCGCTCGAGCAGTGCCTGGACGGCGGCGCGGTCGTCCTGCTCGGCCGGAGCTTGCGCCGATGCGGGTACGCCAGGCAGCGTCGCCGCTATACAGAGAGAACAGGCGGCGGCGACTGCCGCAAGGGCGCGTCTCAGGCTGCCTCGGTCTCCATCTCGGGCGTGTACCCGCCCGAACGAGCAGCTCCGTTCAGCTTCGCCCGGTGGTAGAGCGCCCGCTGCCCCGCCTCCACGTTCGACTCCTCGCCCTTCCAGGCTGCGATCGCCGGCGCCTGCAACGCGCGGCCGTACGAGAAACTGAGCTCCCAGGGGAAGCCGCCGATCTGGTTCATCGCGTTCAGGTGCGCCGTCGACTCCTCGTCGCTCTGGCCTCCAGAGAGGAACACCACTCCGGGGATGCCCGCAGGGACCGTGGCCTTCAAGCAATCGATCGTCATCCGCGCCACCTCTTCGACCCCGGCCCGGTCATTCGCGTCCTTGCCGGAGAGCACCATGTTGGTCTTGAGAAGCGTTCCTTCGAGCGAAACCCGATGAAGCTGCAACTGCTCGAAGAGCGACGTCAACGTCTGTTCCGTCACGTCGTAGCAACGCTGTATCGAGTGCGGGCCGTCCATCATCACCTCGGGCTCGACGATCGGGACGAGCCCCGCCTCCTGCGACAGTGCCGCGTAGCGCGCCAGCGCGTGGGTGTTCGCGGTGATGCCGAAGTTAGTGGGGATCTGGTCGCCGTCGATGTTGATGACGGCGCGCCACTTCGTGAAGCGCGCACCCAGTCCGTGGTACTCCTTCAGGCGCCCGCGCAACCCATCGAGGCCCTCGGTCACCTTCTCTCCGGGGAAGAGCGCGAGGTCTTTGGCTCCGGCGTCCACCTTGATGCCCGGTGTGATCCCCCTGCCCTGCAGCAGCTCGGCGAAGTTCGTGCCATCGCTCGACGACTGCCGGATCGTCTCGTCGAACAGGATCACGCCGCTGATGAACTCCTCCAGCCGCGGCGTGGTGAAGAGCATGTCGCGGTAGGCCCGCCGGTTCTCCTCGGTCGACTCGATGGAGATGGACTTGAAGCGCTTCTCGATGGTCGGGAAGCTTTCGTCTGCGGCAAGGATCCCCTTGTTCTCCGCTACGAGGTCCTTCGCGATCGATGCCAGGTCCGTGGCAGCCATTGATCCTCCTTGATCCGGCGTTTGCGAGATCCAGTCGAGTGTGAGCTTCAGCCAAGCCTACGATTGACCGCGTGGACGCCGTCGACCTGGTGAAACACTTCCTCCGAGCCCAGAACCTGGAGCAGCTGGGGCGGGTCGACGAGGCCGCCGAGCTGTACGAAGGAGCGGTGGGCGCAGGTTTCGATTCGACCGGGCCCTACGACCGGTTGATCGCGCTGTACTCCGAGCAGGCGCTTCACGCCGACGTGGTGCGCGTAGCGGCACTCGCCCTGGCGAACGTGAAGACGCACGACGCCAAGAAAGAGTGGTACGAGCGGATGCGGCGAGACGCGGAGAAGGCGAGCGCGAAGGTCCCGCCCGCGGCGAAGAGAAGGTCTTGAGCTCGCCGCTGCAGAGCTACCTCGTAAAGCGCATCGCGAGCCGGGGTCCGATGCCGTTCGCGGCCTATATGCAGCTCGCGCTCTATC
>JADDQX010000085.1:2366-9208 GCA_016781115.1 Actinomycetota bacterium
CGCCGTCGAACCCGGAACTAGAGCGGTTCCTCGACCGCTGTGGTGTCGTTCTTGCCGATGGGCACCGGTACGAGATAGCTCTCGCGGGAGAGGCGCTGGTAGGTCACGCCGCGACGCTGTTCGAACGCGGCGCCTGGATCTTCATCGACTATGGGATGGAGGCCTCCGAGGCCGCGCAGCGACCCTCTGGCACCCTCGTGTGCTACTCGTCCGCCGGCACCGACGACCTTCCTCTGGTGCACCCGGGCGAGAAGGACATCACGGCGCACGCGAACTGGACGGCGATCCGACTCGCCATGGAAAGAGCGGGCCAGACGACGAGGGGGCCGCGGGCTCAGCGCGACGTGCTGAAGAGCCTCGGCCTCGACGATCTCCACGACAACCTGCGTGCCGAGTTCACACGCGCATCGTCGGACGGCGAGGGGGCGGTTGCCGTGAAGGCGCTGTCGCGCCGGCAGGCGTTGGGAGCGCTGGCGGACCGCAACGGGCTCGGGGGGCTAGGTGTGATGGTGGGGTGCCGCGGGATCCCGGCCCCCTCCTTCATCGAGCCCTAACGCGCAGAGGCCGGCCCGCGGGCCGGCCTCCCCACGATCGACCTATCGAGGTCAGTTCTCGAGCACCCTGCTGTTGCCGCCGCGCTGGATCGAGATCTTCTTCGGCTGAACCTCCGCCGAGTACGGGATCGTCAGCTCGAGGACGCCGTTGTCGTAGTGGGCGCTGATCTGCTCGACGTCCAGGCCCTTACCGAGAGCGACCTTCTGCGTGAAGTCGCCGTAGAAGGTCCCGCGCCGGACGAACCGCACGTCCTCCGCGTCGTAGGGGAAGCCTCGCTTCCCGTTGATCAGAAGGGTGGACTCCTGGACCATGACCTCCACATCGTCCGGGTTCACGCCCGGCAGGTCCATGCGGATGACCAGCTTGTCGCCGGAGTGGAACACGTCGGTGGGGACGTTGAAGCCGCTCCAGCTGGGGGTAGGGGCGGTGCCCAGATCGGATCCGAAGAACCTCTGGAAGATGTCGTCGACATCACGGACGTTGCTGTTACCGAGACGCATGCTGCACCTCCTATGTCTCGCCGTTCACTTACGGCCCCATTTTAGACATACCTGCTGCAGTTGTCAACAGGTAATCTAAGTGCTGATGACTTAGGTTAGTAGCCGGTAGCGGCGTCGACCAGCCCCTCCAGCTCCGCCGCGGAGCGGAAGCGGGCGACGTTTCGCTCCACGAGCGCGGTCAGCTCCGGGAGCGCCATGTCCCAGGTGTTGCCCACGTGTGGCGTGATCACCGCGTTCGGAAGCGCCCACAGAGGGTGTCCCTCGGGGAGAGGCTCGGGATCGGTGACATCGAGGGCCGCGCCGGCGATCTCTCCGTCGCGGAGCGCGTCGACCAGAGCCGGCGTGTCCACGAGTCCTCCGCGCGCCACGTTCACCAGCCACGCATCGCTCTTCATCGCCCCGAACGCGCTCGAGGAGAACAATCCCGAGGTCTCTTTCGTCAAGGCAGCGGCGAGCACGACGAAGCCCGCCTCGGGCAGCACATCGAGCAGAGCCGAGACCTCGACGGTGCGCTCGGCCCCCACCAGAGGCCGCCCCGACCTGTTCACGCCGATGACCCGGGGGCCGAGCGGCGCCAGCATGGCCGCCAGCTCGCTCCCGATGCCTCCCGTTCCTACGATCACGACCGTCTGTTCCGCCAGGCGCCGTTCGGGAGCCCCGAACGTCGCAGACACCCAGCTCGATGCCGCCGCGTGGACGTGCAGGCGGCGCGCCGCCATCAGCATCAGCGCGAGCGCATGCTCCGCGGTCGAATGGCCGTATATCCCCTTCGCGCAGGTCCAGGTGCGGCCGGGCTCTATCGCTCCGGCCGCGAAGAAGGCTTCTATCCCGGCGAAGGGCAACTGGACCCAGCTCGCGGGGCACTCCCGCAGCAGCGCCTTCAGCTGCTCGGGGGAACGTGGATCCGTCCACACCAGCGCGTCCGCCTCGCCGGGCGACGCGATGCTCCCGCCGCCCCGCTCCACCGCGTCGACGAGAGCGGACGTCGAGCCCGGTTCTATGGCAACCAGAACCCGCTTCACAGCAGGGGCTCGTGGGCCGCTTCCACGTCCTCGCTCGCGCAGCTGCGACAGCGGCGGTCGTCGTCGGCGTGGATCGTGAAGGTATCGCCGCAGCTGCGGCAACGCAGGACCAACAGCTGCGGCGAAGGGTCCTGGGTCACACCGACGCGGACATCTTGCCGATGACGAGGGTCTCCGCCTCGACGTCGACGTGCACGACGTCTCCCTCGCGGAAGGTCCCGTCCAGCAGCTTCAACGCCAGCTCGTTCTCGATGCTGCGCTGGATCAGCCGCTTCAACGGCCTAGCGCCGTAGGCGGGGTCGTAACCCTTGCGTGCGAGGTGGCCTTTGGCTTCGTCCGACAACCGCAGCTCGAGGTTGCGAGCGGCGAGCCGCGTGGTCAGCCCCTCCAGCTGGATCTCCACGATCCGCTCCAGGTGCTCCATCGACAGGCGGTGGAAGACGATGATCTCGTCGACGCGGTTCAGGAACTCCGGCTTGAAGTGATCCCGCACCGTCGCCATGACCTTGTCCTCCATCACCTGCTCGGATTCATCGGCCGCGAGGATCCACTGCGAACCGAGGTTCGAGGTCATGATCACGACGGTGTTCTTGAAGTCCACCACGCGGCCCTGCCCATCGGTGAGACGGCCGTCGTCGAGGATCTGCAGCAACGTGTTGAACACGTCCGGGTGCGCCTTCTCGATCTCATCCAGCAGCACAACCGAGTACGGCCGCCGCCGAACCGCCTCGGTTAGCTGACCACCTTCGTCGTATCCGACGTAACCCGGCGGGGCGCCGACCAGGCGGCTGACGGTGTGCTTCTCCATGTACTCGCTCATGTCGAGCCGGATCATGGCGCGGTCGTCGTCGAAGAGGAACTCTGCAAGCGCCCGAGCGAGCTCGGTCTTACCGACGCCCGTGGGCCCGAGGAAGATGAACGAGCCGATAGGGCGGCTGGGATCGCCGAGACCCGCTCGAGCGCGGCGGATCGCGTTCGCCACCGCTTCCACGGCCTCGTCCTGGCCGACCACCCGCCGGTGAAGCCCGTCCTCCATCTTCACCAGCTTCTCGACCTCGCCCTCCATCAACTTAGACACCGGGATGCCCGTCCACCGGGCGACCACCTCGGCGATGTCTTCCTCGTCGACCTCCTCTTTCAAGAACTTGCGCTCGCTCTGCAAGTCGGTCAGCTGCGCGTTCGCGCCTTGCAGCTCCTTGTCAAGCTCGACGAGCCTCCCATAACGAAGCTCCGCAGCGCGCGCCAGGTCGCCGTCGCGCTCGGCGCGTTCAGCGTCGCCCCTCACCTGCTCGATCTCGGCTTTGAGGGACCGGATGTTTTCGATCGCGCTCTTCTCTTGCTCCCAGTGCGCCTTCATCCCGTCCATGTCTTCATGGAGGCCCGCCAGCTCTTCTTCGAGCCGCGCTAGGCGCTCCTTCGAAGCGGGGTCGGTCTCCTTGGAGAGCGCCGCCTTCTCGATCTCGAGCTGCTTCGCGCGCCGATCCAGCACATCGATCTCGGTCGGCATCGAATCGATCTCGATGCGCAACCGCGACGCGGACTCGTCGACCAGGTCGATCGCCTTGTCCGGGAGGAACCGGCCGGTGACGTACCGATCCGACAGCACACCCGCTGCCACGAGCGCGGAGTCCTGGATCCGGACGCCATGGTGTACCTCGTACCGTTCCTTCAGGCCGCGCAGGATCGCGATCGTGTCCGCGACCGACGGCTCCCCCACCAGCACCGGCTGGAACCTTCGCTCGAGAGCCGGATCCTTCTCGACGTGCTTGCGGTACTCGTCGAGTGTCGTGGCGCCGATCATGCGCAGCTCTCCCCGCGCCAGCATCGGCTTGATCATGTTGCCGGCATCCACGGACCCCTCGGCGGCCCCTGCGCCGACGATCGTGTGCAGCTCGTCGAGGAACGTGATCACCTCACCCTCGGAGTCGGCGATCTCCTTCAGCACCGCTTTGAGCCGTTCCTCGAACTCGCCTCGGTACTTGGAACCGGCAACCATGGAACCGATGTCGAGCGACACCAACCGCTTGTTCTTCAGCGACTCGGGGACGTCGCCCGCGACGATGCGGTTGGCGAGGCCTTCCGCGATCGCGGTCTTGCCCACACCGGGCTCTCCGATCAGGACCGGGTTGTTCTTGGTGCGACGCGAGAGCACCTGGATCACGCGCCGGATCTCTTCATCGCGCCCGATGACGGGATCGAGCTTGCCGCGCCGAGCGGCCTCGGTCAGGTCTCGTCCGAAGCGCTCCAGAGCCTGGTACTTCTCCTCTGGCGTCTGATCCGTCACGCGGTACGAACCGCGCACCTCCTTCAGTGCCGCCAGGAGTCGCGGCTTGTCGACGCCGGCATCGGCAAGCACGCCCGCGGTGTCGTCGCCTTGATCGATCAGCGCTAACAGGAGGTGCTCGGTCGACACGTAGGCGTCTCCGAGACCCTCTGCCTCGCCGAACGCGGCTTCGAGCGCCGAGCGGAGTCCTTGAGAGAGATAGATCTCGACCTGCCCGTAGACCTTCGGGACCCGGTCGAGGATCGCATCGAGGCGCGTTCTGACCGTGCGCGGCGAGACGCCCATCTTCTGCAGGATGGGAAAGACCACGCCTTCCGGCTCGCCCACCAACGCGGCAAGGAGGTGCGCGGTTTCCACCTGCTGGTGGTTCAGGTCCCCCGCCAGCTTCTGAGCTGCCGCGAGGGCCTCTTGAGACTTGAGTGTCAGCTTGTTGATATCCATGGCATCACCTCGTAGGTCCTATTCGTTAGCGATCGGGGGTACCGCGAAGGTCCGGCGCCGGCCGGCCTGGTCGACGAAGTCCGCCTTCATCGCGCGCCGGACGCGGCGGACATCGCGCAGCGGCACCAGCGAGTTCCGATCCCGTGCCCCTATCGCTTCCTGCACCTGCTGCCGCACGCTCGCGATCTCATCCAGAGCGTTCTCGTAGCGAGCTTCCGCTCGTTCTAGCCTCCGTTCGAGCTCCATGATGCGCATCACGCCGGCAAGGTTGATCCCCTCCTGCGTGAGCTCCTGGATCCGGCGGAGCCGCGCGATGTCGCGCTCGGAATAGCGGCGCGTGTTGCCTTCGGTGCGGTGTGGCTGCACGAGCCCCTTCCGCTCGTACACGCGCAACGTCTGTGGGTGCACGCCCGCGAGCTCCGCCGCGATCGAGATGACGTACATCGCTTGGTCGTTGCGATCTCCCCGTGTTGCCATCGTGTCCTCCTAAGAAGCTTGACGACCGGTGACTTGCTGTATGTGCTCTTCGAGGTGGCGTCGCGGGGACTCGTCGTGCACCTCCGCGAACCTCTCGAGAAGGTCCTTCTCCTGGCGGCTGAGCCGGGCGGGAACCTGCACCTGAACCTTCACGAGCAGGTCGCCGTTACCGCCGCGGGGCCGAGGGCCGCCGCGGCCTCGCACGCGCAGCGTCTTACCGTTCGGCGTGCCGGCCGCGACCTTCACCGTGACCGCGCCGTCCAGCGTCGGGACCTCCACCTTCGCTCCGAGTGCCGCTTCCGTGAAGGTGACCGGGAGATTCACGACGAGGTCGCCATCGCGTCCGCGCGTGAAGATGGGATGCGGCTCGACCTTGACCCGCACGAAGAGGTCGCCCTTCGGGCCCCCGTTTGGTCCGGGGCCTCCTCGTCCGGCAACCTTGATGCGGGCGCCGTCGCCGACCCCGGGCGGGATCTTGACCTTGCCGCCCTGGGGGACGGTGACGGTGGTCCCGTTGACGGCATCGGTGAAGCTCAGCGTGATCTCGGTCTCGAGGTCCTGCCCGCGCATGGGGCCGCGCGGGCGGAAGCCGAACCCACCCAAGAGGTCGTCGAAGATCGTGTCGGCTCCGGCCCCCCCGCCGTTGCCGAAGAGATCGCCGATGTTGACCCGGACGTTGCCGCCTCCGCCGGGGGCGTTGTAGAAGCGGCGACCACCGGACTCCATGAACTGGCGGATCTGGTCGTACTCCGCCCGCTTCTCGTCGTTGGACAGGATCGCGTGGGCCTCGGAGATCTCCTTGAAGCGCGACTCGGCCCCGGGGTCACCCTCGTTCGCGTCGGGGTGGTGCTTCTGGGCGAGCTTCCGGTACGCCTTCTTGATCTCGTCCTTCGAAGCCTCTTTCGAGACCCCGAGGACCTTGTAGTAATCCTTCTCCGCCCAATCGCGCTGAGACATGGCTACTCCTCCGTCGCCTCCGCCGCAACCGCCGGCTCGGCCCCGGCCGCTTCGACCGGACGAGCAACGACCACCATGGCGGCCCGCAGGACCTGATCGCCCAGCTTGTAGCCGCGGCGGTACACCGATCGGCACACGATCTGATCGACCTCGGGATCCTCCCGAGAATCCACTGCCTCGTGAACGTGAGGATCGAAGGGAACGCCTTCGGCAGGGATCTCCTCGAGCCCCTGCGCCTCCAACACCGTCTTCAACTCTTTGTAGACGAGCTCGACCCCGCCGGCCCCCTGGTCGTGCTCCAGAGCGCGTTCGAGGTTGTCGAGCACGGGCAACAGCGACTCCAGCACGCGGGCCGTGGCGCGCCCCGCAGTAGCAGCCTGCTCGCGCATCATGCGCTTGCGATAGTTGTCGAAGTCAGCCTGCAACCGCCGCAGATCATCCAGGAAGTCCTGCTTCTCGACCTCCCCCTCAGCGACAGATGGACCGACCGCCTCACCGACCAGCTCCGAAAAGTCGGGCGCGTCACCCCCGTCGGCAGCCCCCGCGCCCGCGCCATGAGCCGCCGTATCCGCGCTGGGAGCCGGTGGCGCCGAGGCGGTCCCGTGC
>JADDQX010000086.1:0-8636 GCA_016781115.1 Actinomycetota bacterium
ATCTCGATGCCACGGTGATCATGGGCGGAGAAGTGGCCTCTGAAAGCACGGATCGTGACCGTCAACAGAGCCAGTAGGCCGATGAGCACGTGTGCGCCGTGGAGCCCCGTCAACCCGTAGAAGATCGTTCCTTGAGCGTGATCCTGCGGCGCAAAGCCGATGTTGACGTACTCGTTGATCTGAATGAACAGGAACGTCGCACCAAGGAGAAAGGTGCTGGCGATCCCGGCTTGCAGGCCGCGCCGGTTGTTTTCCTTGATCGAGACCTCTGCCCAGTGAAGCGTGAAAGAGGAAGACACCAGGATGAGGGTGTTGATGCCGGCGATCAGCTTGGGTAGGTGGTCACCCTCGGCTGGCCACTCCTGCCCCTGCACGATCCGGATGAAGAAGTAGGCGGTGAAGAACGCTCCAAAGACCATCACCTCGGAGATGATGAAAAGCAGCATCCCGAGCATGGGGGCATCGACGCGCGACGACTTATTGGCCGGTGGGGGGCCGTGGTGCTCATGCCCGTGGTGATCGTGGCCAGGCGCATCGTGGCCATGGGCATGGCCATGGCCGTGCCCGATCGGGACTGCTGCTGCTTCCATACTCGGCTTGCTCCTCAGTCCTGACCTGACGAGCCGGCGCCGCTCGGCGCTGCCACCGGTTCGGCGCTGGACTCAACATGCTCGACGGGGCGCCCGCTGGCTCGCTTGACGCGATCGATGAGGCCCTTGGCCAGCCACCGCGACTGGTTTTCTGGCAGCGTCGAGATCACGACTTCGGTGATGTAGAAGACTTGCAACGCGTTCATGATCGCGGTGAACGGGTCGGGATCGGCGATGAAGCCGGCAGCGACGATGTCGCTGTCCTCAAGCGACGAAACCAGCAGCTTCAAGCGGTCGCGTGCCTTCTTAGTCGCGCTACCGTCGCCGCCGTCCTGCGGCACGGCGACGATGAAGCGGCGAGGGCTTTCCTCCGCCTTGGCCTTGAGTCGTTCGACAAGCTCCGTGCCAGCAACCGTCTGGTTTGCGACGACGAGCGTGACGTCGAAGGGGAGACCTTCGCGATCGATGTCGACCACAACATGCTCGACCGGCAGTCCGGACGCTTCCGCGAGCCGCTCGGGAAGGTCCCGCCGCATCCACCCGGAAGTAGGCGCCGGGCGCGTAGAAAGGATGATCTCGTCGATGCCCCACTCTTCGATGGCGTCCATCGCCGCGTTGAACGGGTCGACATCGCCCACCGCGCCGTCCTCTTCGAGCCCTTCTGCCCGCAGGAAGGCGCGAGTGAGGTCGACACGGACTTGCGCGGCGTCACGCACCGCATCGGTGTAGATGACGTTGCCGTGCCGCGGTTTGGTTTGCGGCACGCATACGAAGAAGTGTGCGTCACCGTCGGCGGCACGTCGCCGCACGGTCTCGAGCAGCCTCTCTCCGCCGATGGTCTCGCTCGCGAGAATCAGGATCTTCGGCATCTAAAGCGCCATCCTTTCTTCGGTCGTGCGGAGAGCAAGGGTCATGTTTCGGTGCCGCCGTGATGCGTGGCCCCAGCGGCGTCGGCGCGAGCGGATGCGCCGGCCGGCTCCTTGGCGTGAGGGTCCGGCTGCCCAGCCGGGCGGAAGACGCCGTGTACCGCGCCCGGCACGCCGTACTCGTACGGGCCGCCGACGACGGTCGGGACGGCGTCGAAATTGAAGATCGGCGGAGGAGAGGAAACCTGCCACTCGAGCGTCATCGCGCGCCAGGGGTTCGCCTCAGCACGAGTTCCACCACGCCATGATGCGACCACGTTGTATACGAACACCAGCGTGGACAGTCCCAGCAGGAACGACGCGAGCGAGATGAGCATGTTCCAGCCGGCGAACTGCTCGGTGTAGTCGGCCACTCGTCGCGGCATGCCTTGGACGCCGATCAAGTGCATCGGCGCGAACGTGAGATTGAACGACACGAACGTCATCCAGAAGTGGACCTTGCCGAGGCGCTCGTCGAACATCCGCCCGGTCATCTTCGGGAACCAGTAGTAGATCCCGGCGAAGATCGTGAACACGGACCCGCCGTAAAGCACGTAATGGATGTGCGCCACGACGAAGTAGGTGTCTGACACGTGAATGTCGATCGGGATGATCGCGAGCATCACGCCGGAGATTCCGCCCAGGACGAACATTGTGATGAACCCGAGCGACCACAGCATCGGCGTGTCGAGATGGAGGACGCCGCGCCAGATCGTGGCCAGCCAGGAGAAGATCTTGATGCCGGTCGGCACGGCGATGATCGCGGTGGTGATCATCATCGGGACCCTGATCCACGGCTGCATTCCGGAAACGAACATGTGGTGAGCCCACACGGTGAAGCCGAGAAGCACGATCGCCAGCAGTGAGAACGCCATCATCCGATAACCGAAGATCGGCTTGCGCGACTTCACGGCGAGGACTTCGGAGATGATGCCGAAGCCCGGCAGCATCATGATGTAGACCGCTGGGTGCGAATAGAACCAGAAGACGTGCTGGTACATGAGCACGTCGCCGCCGCGCTCAACGTTGAAGAAGTTGAAGCCGAGCGCGTAGTCGAGCAGGACGAAGAGTTGAGAGGCCGCCACGAAGGGCGTGGCGATCACGACCAGCAGCGAAGTCGCGAAGTTGGCCCACACCAGTAGCGGCATGCGCCAGAAGGACATGCCGGGCGCGCGCATCGTGATGATGGTCACCAAGAAGTTCAGCGCCGTGGCAATCGAAGACGCGCCGGCGAACTGGACGCCGATGGTGAAGAACATCTGGCCCATCGGGACTTCCGTCGAAAGTGGTGCGTAAGCCGTCCAGCCGGTGGCAAAAGAGCCTCCGGGGGCGAAGAACGACAGCGTCATCATCACGCCGGCGATCGGCAGCATCCAGAACGACAATGCGTTCAATCGCGGGAAAGCCATGTCGGGCGCTCCGATCATCAGCGGAAGCACGTAGTTCGCCATGCCCGCGAAGACCGGGATGATGAAGAGGAAAATCATCAGCGACGCGTGGACGCTGAAGAGACCGTTGTAGGTGTTCGGGTCGACGAATTGCGCTCCCGGTGCGGCCAGCTCAGCTCGTACCAGCATCGCGAGCAGTCCACCGACGAGCATGAAAAAGAACGACGTGACGACGTACTGGACACCGATCACCTTGTGATCGGTGTTGACTCGGAAGTAGTCCTTCCACGACGTGGCGCCGTGCCCGGAGTGGTCTTCCGGGCGGGAGGGCTTACCGGACGCCCAGTAGAGCCACTCGTCGAAGGCGCCGAGGCCCCCGAGAAAGAAGAACGGGGCGGCGAGCAGGGCGACCAGCGTGATCGCTTCGCCGTTGACCAGCGGCTCTGCGTTCGTCGCGGCGCGCACGGTGAGATCCAGGATGGCGGCGAAGGCGATTCCGACGAGGGTCAGTACGCCCGCGCGAAGCAACCCCGGCGCGCGCAGCTTGGCGGCCATCAACGTTCTCCCATCACTTCGTCACCTTCGCCAGATATTTCACCAGAGCGTCGACTTCCTCCGGCTTGAGCGTTTCGTCGTAGTTGGGCGGCATGATGCCTGCCGAGAACCCGGCCGCGATCTGCTGATCGGGCTCGAGGATGCCTTGACGAATGTATTCCTCGCTCTTGCCTTCGAGGGCATCGTCGAGGTTCGGCCCGGTGCTGGAGTTGCTGCCCGCGTCGGCGAGCGTGTGGCACGAGCTGCACGTCGGCTGGACGCTGGTGAAAAGCTCCTTGCCGCTGAGTCCGGCCGGCTGACCGGCGGAGCCCTGATTACCGGCCGTCGCGCCCGGGTTTGTCTTGCCGGGCTGTTCCTTGAGCCATGTCTCGAAAGCCGCTCCGGAAACCACGCGGGCGTTCTGTCGCATCACGGCGTGTCCGAGGCCGCAGAGCTCGGCGCAGACGACGGGATAAGTACCTTCACGCGTCGGAGTGGCACGCACGTGCTGCGTGGTCCCGGGAACGGCGTCGATCTTCATCCGGAAAGCCGGGACCCAGAAGTCGTGGAGGACGTCCTTGGTCTGCACGTCGAACGAGATGCTGCGGTTGACCGGCAGGTAGAGCTCTTTGGAAGCGATCTCCTTGCCGTCTTCGCCGGGGTAGTAAAAGGTCCACGTGAACTGCTCGCCGACCACCCGTACGTCCATCGTGTCGGCCTTCGCACCCTCGATGTCCTCGAGGACGAGGTACGCGTACACGCAGAGCACGAGGAGGATGATGGCCGGAATGGCGGTCCAGATCATCTCGATCTTGGTGTCACCGTGGATCGGCGGTCCGTCCTTGTCCTCTTCGCCCGGACGGACACGGAACTTCCAGACGCAGTACAGGACGATGGCCTGCACGAGGACGAAGACCGGCACGGAGACGCCGAGGAGCAGGTCCCAGAGGGAATCAATCTGCTTGGCCTCTTCAGAGGCCTGAATCGGGAACCAGTCGATGGCGAGGCCAGCGATGATGCCGATGACCGACGCGACTGCGCCGATACCCAGCATCTTGAACAGCTCGATGCGGCTCTCGCGACTTGTCTTGACCTGCTCGCTTCCCACGCGCCCTCTCCCCGGCTCCCCTTACTCGTGCAGATCTTAGGGGAGAGCTCAGACGCCCGCCTGTCCGGGCGTTCGCAGGTGCGCGATATCGGACGCGCTGAGGCGACTTGGCAGACGAAGCTGAGGCAGCAGACCGCCCTCAACAGCGACGTCTGGACCTCAGCGCGCCGCGTCCTACCGGTCTTTCGTCACGCAGCTTGTGCCGTGAAGGTGAAGGCCGGCGACACGCGTTCGCTGACGCTTGCATCCGCACCGGGCGAGCGCTCGCCGACACGCGAGAACCGGCGGCTGGCCTTGGCGCGGGTGCGATACAAGGACGGTGCGAGCCCGTGAGCCCGGCGGAAGGCCTTGGCGAACTGCGCAGGCTGCCGGTAGCCAACCCGGTTGGCAACGTCGCGAACGCTGAGTGAGCTCTCAGAGAGCAAGGCGGACGCGCGCTGCATCCGCACGTCGGTCAAATGCTCGCGGAAGGTCGTATGGCCGATCTCGGCATAGACGCGCTGCAGTTGCCGTCGCGACGACGCGACGCGGCGAGCGACGGTTTCAAGCGAGAGCTCCGAGGCGAAGTCCGATTCGACGATGGCCGTCGCATCGGCATAGAGGCTCGTGCGCTCGCGGATCGTGGTGTCTCGTTGCATTGGCACACAATCTTTACGAGCAGAAGTCGCCTGGCGGATTATCGACGCCCGTCGCCAACCGAGTATTGGCGCGTTGCCGCTGTTATGCCACGCGGTGGACCCACGCGAAGCCGCGTGCGGTCAGTGGTGACCGTGTTCCAGCGGCAGAGCGGCGAGTTCGCGACGTGTGTTCTGGATCCAGAGCACCGTCGTAATCAAGAAGAGGATGAATCCGGCCAGCAGCAGGACCTTCGAGCTCGTCACTCCGAGCAACATGAGCGTCACTGCGACGGCGTTGAGGATCGGCATGATCGACGGATCGGGCATGTGGATCTCTTCCCCGGGTGCGCCCGCTGGCCGGGCGCCACCGCTGACGAGCAGAGTCTCGCCGCCCTCAAAGCCGGGATCCTCCTCGCGCAGGTGACCGTGCTCTGGATCAGCGTGAGCGCTCATCCGCCGAGGTAGAGGTAGGCCGCGACGAAAGTCAGGGCGAAAACGACAAGTTGCAGCGCCGAGACGATGAGCCCGGTGACGATGTTCTTGTGAGCAAGTCGACGATCCATGACGGTTCCTGAGTCTACAGGCGGACGTCGAGCACCATGGCGACGAACAACAGCGCCAGGTGAGCCAGCGAGTACAGGTACGCCCGGAGGGCGCTGCGACGGTCCTTGCGCCGCTGCAGCCGCAACGCAAGGACGAGGAAGATGCATCCCAGAACACCGGCGACCACGGCGTAGATCACGCCGAAGAAGCCGAAGGCCACCGGCAGTAGCGTCAGCACGAACAAGAGCACCGTATACAAGACGATCTGCCGGCGTGTCTCGTCTTCGCCGTGGACCACTGGCATCATGGGTACCCCGACGCGGGCGTACTCGTCCTTCATCAGAAGCGACAGCGCCCAGAAGTGCGGTGGCGTCCAGTAGAAGACGATCGCAAAGAGGTACAGCGCGGTCGAATCGAGCGAGCCGGTGACCGCGCTCCAGCCGACGAGCGGGGGAACTGCGCCTGCCGCCCCGCCGATGACGATGTTTTGCGGAGTCGTTCGCTTCAGCCAAGCGGTGTAAATCCCCACATACCCGAGAAAGCCGAGCAGGGCGAGCGTCGCGGACAGCAAGTTCACGGTCGTCGACAGCAGGGCAAACGACAACGCACCGAGCACGATGCCGAAGCTCAACGCCGCACGTGGTGAGATCCGGCCAGACGGCACCGGCCGGTCGGCGGTGCGCCGCATGAGCGCATCGATGTCGCGGTCGAACCAGTGGTTCACCGCGCCGGCGCCGCCAGCCGACAAAGCGCCGCCCAGACAAGTGAGCGCCACCAGGCCGAGCGACGGGTTGCCCGCCACGTACATAGTCGTGATCGTCGTCAGCAACAAGAGCGACTGGACTTTGGGCTTCGTCAGGGTGACGTAGTCGCCGATGACCTGCCGTGTCCTGCCCTGAGCGATACCGGCAATCGCCGGCTGGGATGCGCGTGATGCTTCCACTCGCCGTCGAGCCTACCGGTGGAGCCTCAAGCGCGCATCATCGGGCTGCCGGCGCGGTACTGCTGCTCAACGCCCGTGGACTCCTCGACCTGGCGACGGATGTCCTTCATCGGCTCGAGCGAGCGGATGCGCGGGACGGTGTCGAAGTTGTGGGGTGGCGGCGGCGAAGGCGTGTACCACTCGAGCGTGTTCGCCTTCCATGGGTCCGGGCCGGCGACCACGCCCCGCTTGAGGGACACGACGATGTTGTAGATCGTGACCATCACTCCGGCGGCAAGCACGAATGCGCCGATGGTGGAAATTACGTTGTAGAGATGCCACCCAGCAGTCTCGTTGTACTCATAGATCCGTCGCGGCATGCCTTCGAGGCCGAGCGAGTGCTGGATCAAGAAGGTGAGGTGGAAGCCGACGAGGATCAGCCAGAAAGAGATCTTGCCCAGCTTCTCCGACATCATCCGGCCGCTCATCTTCGGGAACCAGAAGTAAAGCGACGCGAAGATCATGAACGCGGCTCCGCCGAAGGCCGTGTAGTGGAAGTGGGCGACCACGAAGTAGGTGTCGTGAAGCTGCCAGTCAACCGGGAAGATGGCGAGGAAGATCCCGGTGATGCCTCCCATGAGGAAGGTTCCGACCATGCCGGCCGAAAACAGCAGCGGCGTCGTGTACTCAATCGTTCCGCGCCACAGTGTCGCGATCCAGTTGAAGATCTTCACGCCCGTCGGGATGGCGATCAGAAACGAGCTGAGCATGAAGAACGCCAGCACGACGGTCGACATCGGCGTCGCGAACATGTGGTGCGCCCATACGAGTGCTCCAAGGAAGGCAATCGCCGCCGTCGCTCCGGCGATCGCCTTGTAGCCGAAGATCGGCTTGCGCGCGAACACGGGAATGATCTCCGACGCGATGGCGAAGCCCGGCAGCACGAAGATGTAGACCTCGGGGTGGCCGAAGAACCAGAAGAGGTGCATCCAGAGCATCGTCGATCCGCCTTGCGTCGGATCGAAGAAGTTGCCGCCGAAGTTGCGGTCGATCAGCAGCATCGTCGCCGCGCCGCCCAGCGAGGGAATCGCGATGACGATCAGATACGAGTAGATCAGCAAGCCCCAGCAGAAAAGGGGTAGCCGGCCCCAGCCCATGCCCGGCGCGCGCATGTTGTGGATGGTGGCGATGAAGTTCGCCGCCCCGAGCATCGATGACAGGCCGGTGAGGTGGATCGCGTAGATCCATGCCTCCTGGCCGCCACTCGCCGAGTACTCCTTGCTCGAGAGCGGCGTGTAGCTCGTCCAACCAGCTTCAGGCGGCGTCCAGAAGAACGACGCGTAGAGGACGATCCCGCCGAATAGGAAGATCCAGTACGACCAGGCGTTCAAGCGCGGGAAGGCCATGTCGCGAGCGCCGATCATCAGCGGAATCAGGTAGTTGCCGAAGCCGGCCCAAATCGGCACCACGACGAGGAAGACCATCGTCGTGCCGTGCATGGTCATGATCTGGTTGTACTTCTCGGGCGACAGCAGCGTGTTCTCCGGCGCCCCGAGCTGGGCCCGGATCAGGAGCGCTTCGACGCCGCCGAGGGTGAAGAACACCATGCAGGTAGCGATGTAAAGAATCCCGAGCTTCTTGTGATCGACCGTGGTGATCCACGACGTCCAGCCTTCTTCCTCGCGGCGAACTGTGTGCGCGAGGATCTCCGGACGGGGACGGAGCTTCGGTGCGGTGGGGGCTTCGAGGACGCTCATGTGTTCCTACTGGTCGTCAGAGGCGCCGCCGGCGGAGCCTCCACCTTGAATGGACTGCTCGCCTTGTGCCTTCTCGATGGCTTGGCGCTGCTTGGGAGCCTCGCGATTTGATTGCTCGATGTCGGCTGCCTGCTGGTCGTACCACTTCTGGTATTCGTCGAACGGGACCGCGCGCACTCGCGAGTACATGTTCGCGTGGTTGCGCCCGCACAGCTCAGCGCACTGGCCGACATAGGTGGCAGGCCGCGTGGTCTTGAACCACAGCTTGTTTA
>JADDQX010000086.1:8850-9008 GCA_016781115.1 Actinomycetota bacterium
GTCGGGCTGGTCGGTCGAGGCGACCTGCACCGTGCTGGCGACCGGATTTCCCTCGGCATCGATGTCCGAGCGAGCCGGATTGATGATCGAGGGCATCTTGATGAAGGTGACGATCGTGATCACCACGAGGATCAGGGCCGCGCCGACCGTCCAGCCGA
>JADDQX010000087.1:0-2791 GCA_016781115.1 Actinomycetota bacterium
CGTGCGTTCGCCGCCATAGCGAACCGCCCGCCCGTGCGCGAGGAGCTCGCGCGACGCGGCATCGAGATCCCCGACGACACGTGGTTCGTCGGAGGGGTGCACAACACCGCAAGCGACCGGAACACGTTCTTCGACACCCAAGACGTCCCCGAGACGCACCGGGCCGAGTGGGATCAGCTTCACCGGGACCTCGATCAAGCTCGCGCGCTGTCCGCGCGCGAGCGCTGCACCCGGTTCGACTCGGCCCCGAAGACGTCCTCTTTGCGACGATCCGTCAGACACGTCGAAGAGAGGTCGCGCGACCTCTCTCAGGTGCGACCGGAATGGGGTCACTGCACTAACGCCGTGGCCGTCATCGGGCGACGAGCGCTCACCCAGGGCCTCTTCCTCGACCGCCGAACCTTCGTTATCTCGTACAACCCCAACAGCGACCCGGATGGGGCGATCGTTCAGCGCATCTTGCTCGCGCTGGGCCCCGTCGGAGCGGGGATCAACCTCGAGTACTACTTCTCGACCGTGAACAACCGCGTGTTCGGCTGTGACACGAAAGTCCCACACAACGTGACCGGACTCCTCGGCGTGATGGAGGGGGCCGCGAGCGACCTGCGCACGGGATTGCCCAAGCAGATGATCGAGCTGCACGAACCGATGCGCCTGCTTCTGATCGTAGAGGCGTCGACCGACATCCTCGGCGGCATCTACGGAGCGCAGCCGGCGATCGCCGAGCTGCTCGACAACGAATGGATCCAGCTCGTTGCGATAGACCCCGGCGACGGCCACTTCGACCTGTTCGTCCCCGGGAAGGGGTTCGTCCGGTGGGACGGCGAGCCGGCGGACTTGTCGGTCGTGCAGAGCTCCTACGAGTACTATCGCGGCCGCCGAGGCTTCCTGCCGCCGGTCCGTATCGAACCTACGGCGGCCGGATGAGCCCGACCACACTCGTCGTCGCCGCGATACCGGGATTCTCGCTCCTGGCCGCGTTGATCGCAGCGGTCGATCGCGTGTCGGGAGGCCGGTTGCTCGGGCCACGGTGGCTCGCTCGAGTTGCGGTCTGGGGAGTGGGTCTGTCGGCAGCATCTGCGCTCGTGGGGGCCGCGATCACCTACGGCGACCGAGCTGCTCGCTCGGTCGATATAGGGACGTGGCTGCAAACCGCTTCTTTGGAGATCGGCGTCGGGTTCCTCTTGGACCCGCTCTCGGCGACGATGGCGCTGACGGTCGCCGGAGTGAGCTGGCTCGTCACGCGCTTCTCGGTCAACTATCTGCACAACGAGCCCGGCGTCAGTCGGTACTTCACCGTGCTCCCCTTGTTCGTAGGGGCGATGCTTCTGCTCGTCCTGGCCGACAACTACCTCATCTTGTTCGTCGCCTGGGAGGTCGTCGGCGCGTGTTCGTATCTCTTGATCGCTTTCTATCGAGACCGCAGCTCCGCGGGCGAGGCGGCCACGCGGGCATTCGTGCTCAACCGTGTAGGCGATGCCGGGTTGCTCGCAGGATTGTTCGTCTTGGCCACTCAGACCGGGTCGTTGAGCTACTCCGGGGTTTTCGCTTCACCGCTGCCTACGGCGACCGCCACGGCCGTCGGCTTCTGTTTGCTGATCGGAGCGACCGGTAAATCGGCGCAGGTCCCCCTCGGCGGTTGGCTCGCTCGCGCGATGGAAGGTCCCACTCCTTCTAGCGCGTTGATCCACGGCGCCACGATGGTGACGGCCGGGGTCTACCTCGTCGTGAGGAGCGCCCCGGTGTTCGACCGGGCACCGGTCGCTCTCGTGGCGGTCGGCGTGGTCGGGGCGCTGACCGCGCTTTACGGCCAGCTGGCGGGGCTGACCCAGACCGACATCAAGGGGATGCTCGCCGCGTCGACCAACGCCCACCTCGGGTTCATGTTGCTCTTGTGCGGCCTCGGCCTCTATCCGGTCGCGATCTTCCACCTGGTCGCTCACGCGTTCTACAAAACGAACCTGTTCCTTACGGCACCGTCGATACTCCACCACCTCCACGGTGGACCCGATCCGGAAGCCGTGGCGCCACCTACCGAGACCGCCCGAGGCCCCGCCGCGTTCATCGCCCTCGTTGCGTTCGTGCTGGCCGCGCTGCCGTTCGTATCGGGCGCGCTGCCTCTTCCGGACGGATGGGCTCGAGGGACGATCGCTCTCGGCGCCCTCGGGGTCGTCGCGGCCTTCGGCCTGTGGCTCTCTGCGCAGAGGATGGTGGCGGCCACCTTCCACGACGACGCCAGAAGGGCTCGCCGTATCGCGATCGCAGTTGCGGCAGGCTTCACTCTGGTGGCGGTCGCGCTGGCGATCCGGCTTGTTCCCGGTGGGATCCCCGGCTCGTGGTTCGCCGAGCTGCTCTCCCCCGCGGTCGCCCCGACCCGCGCTCCGGTGGAAGCCCCGCTGGCTGCCACAGCTTTGTTGATCGCGGCGTTGATCTGCCTCGCGCTATCGGGGATCGTGACCCCGCGCTTCTTCGATCGTTTCCGGCCCGAACAGCCGGCGGGATCTACGAGTCCCTTCGCTCGCCGCCTCTATTTCGCCGCGGCCAACAGAGCATGGCTCGACGAGGGAGCCGATCGGGCCACCGCCGCGGTGGCGCGCGCGGGCGCGGCGATCGACCGCTTCGATCGGGTCGCCCTCGATCCCCTAACCGGCACCCTGTTGCCCGCCTACGCGCCTCCTCCCGCCACCTGGGAGGAGCGGCTCGCGAAGGCCTTGCGGGCCGATCGCGACGGTGCCGCTGCGGAGCTCGACTGGCTCCCACCGGCCCGAGCATCCAAGAGCCGCGCGGGAGC
>JADDQX010000087.1:2798-4222 GCA_016781115.1 Actinomycetota bacterium
CGGGAGGCCCCGGTGCGGCAGCGGATCGCGTCGGCCACCGCCCGGGCAGAGAGGAGAGTCACGTCGCAACCGGGAGGCCTCTACGGCGCGGCGGCGGGCGCGGCATCGGCATTCAGCAACCGTGCGGAACGTGTGGTCTTCCAGAGAGGGATGGAGAGCGCTCTCGAACGCCTCTCCGGCGTTCTCGCCTCGCTCACGGAGCGCGTGGAAGAGCGCGTCTTCCAGCTCGGTCCAGGACGTGTCGCTGCCTTCGGCGAGCGCGTCCGTAAGGGCCTCTTGGCGATCGAGGGCTTCGCCGGGAGGCCTTTGACCGCTGCCGTGCTGACGCTGGCGTTCCTAATAGCGATCGCGGTCGCACGTTGATGCCCAACGAGATCCTGGCGGTTGACCAGATCGGCTTCCCCGTGCTCACGCTGCTGGTCTTGTTCCCGGTCGCCGCGGCCGCCGTCGTGACCTTCGTGCGGGATCCAGAGCGTGCGACTCGAGTCGCGATCGGGGCCGCGGCGCTGGAACTGGCCGGCGCGATCGCGGTCGCGTTGTCCTTCGAGGCAGGCGTCCCGGACATACAGTTCGTCGAGCGCACCCGTCCGATCCTGGGCGTGTCGTGGCATCTCGGTGTAGACGGCGTCAACGTCCTGTTCGTACCTCTTACGGCGCTCCTTGGGCTCATGGTGATCGCGTATGCCGAGCACAACGTGCCCGCTCGGCACGCCCCCGGGGATCCGCCCGTCACCGGGAACCCGGCCGGTTACGCGGCCGCCATCCTGGTGCTCGAGGCGACGATGCTCGGTGCTTTCGTGGCCCTTGATCTTGTGATCTTCTGGCTGTTCTTCGTCGCCGAGCTCATCCCCAGCTGGTTCCTCATCACCCGGTGGGGAACGGGCCAGCGCCGCAACGACTCGGCCCGTAACTACGTCGGTTTCGTGGGGATCGGAGCGGCATTGATGCTGGTCGGGATAGTCCTGGCCGGAAACGCCCACGCCGATCTAACCGGTGAAGGCGTTTCGTTCGAGTTGGGGCGTCTCATGACTTCGGGCCTGCCCGTCGCGTCGCAGACGTGGCCGTTCGCGCTGATCGCTCTGGGACTCGCGGCCAAGGCCCCGCTGTTCCCGTTCCATACCTGGCTTCCCAAGGTCCTCGAACATGGTCCGGTAGTCGGGATCAGCGTGTTCCTGGTCGGCGTCAAGCTCGGGACCTACGGATTCCTGCGCTTCTTGATCCCGGTGTTTCCCGATGCGACGCAAGAATGGCTGTGGGTGATGAGCGCCGCGGGGGCGGTCAGCGTGATCTACGGCTCGGTCTTGGCACTCGGCCAAACGAACCTTCGCCGACTATTGGCGTTCGCAAGCGTCGCCCACATGGGTGTCGTCATGCTTGGCTTGTTCTCACTGAACCTCGACGGCTTCGAGGGCGGGTTGTTGCAG
>JADDQX010000087.1:4345-9081 GCA_016781115.1 Actinomycetota bacterium
CTCCCTGTGGTTCTTCATGCGCGGGTTCATGGGAGAGAGGCACAAGACCCTAGGCGACCGCATCTACGACCTCACCGGGACCGAACGTGCGATAGTCGCCGTGCTCGCCGTTTTGATCTTCTGGATCGGGCTGGGGACCAGCCCGTTCATCCAGAGGATGCGCCCGCCGTTGACGTGGCTCGAAGACAGGCTGGAACAGGTATCGGGCATGGCTAGCGGGCAGGAACGCTGATGGGCCGCGGTGCCGGTGACGGCCTCTCGTTGGTCACGGTCCTGTTGCTATGGCCGATCCTAGTAGCGCTCGTCCTGGTGCCCTTGCGGGACGCGCGCATGGTCCGGAGGGTCGCGATGGCAGGCGGCCTGATCGAGCTCGGGCTATCACTGTGGCTGTTCGTCTCATTCTCGATGGGTGAGACCGCCACCTTCCAGTTCCAACAGCGCCTGCCGTGGATCGACGCCATCGGCGCGGGGATCCATGTAGGGATCGACGGCCTCTCGGCTCCGTTCCTACCGTTGACCGCGCTGCTGACGGTGATCGCGGTGGCGCAAGCGCGAACCACCGTGCTGCATCGTCAGAAGGCGTATCTCATCTCCGTATTGACGTTCGCGGCAGCATCGACGGGGGTCTTCACCGCGCTTGACCTCGCGCTCTTCTTCGTCTTCTGGGAACTGATGCTCGTCCCCACGTTCGCATTGATCAAGCTCTGGGGAAGCGGCCCGGGACGCACTCATGCCGCGACGAAATACGTCCTGGCGATGCTGATGGGGTCGGTGACCCTGCTCGCTGCGTTCGTGCTGCTGAGCGTCAACCACGGTACCGCGACGGGATCTCTGTCGTTCGATTACCTCGCCCTTCTCGACGTCCCCGTACCGGCGGGCCTCCAGACGGTCGTGTTCTTCCTCATGGCGTTCTCGTTCATGCTCAAGGCCCCGCTGTTCCCTCTGCACTCGTGGCTCCCACCTGCCCTGCAAGAGGGGCCGATCGGAATCGGGATACTGCTGGCGGGGCTCAAGGTTGGCGTCTACGGGTTCCTTCGCCTGGTCGCGCCGCTGACGCCCGAGGCTTTCATGGAGTGGCGCTGGCTGATCGCCGTCCTCGCGGTCGTTGCGATCCTCTACGGAGGGCTCGCGGCACTCGCCCAGCCGGACCTGCGGAGGTTGATCGCGTTCGCCGGGGTCAGTCACGTGGGTCTGGCTCTTCTCGGGCTGTCGTCCGGCAACGCCGACGGCGTTTCCGGCGCGGTGTTCCTGCTCGTCAACTTGGGACTGACGGCGCCGGCGTTCCTTTTGATCGTTGGATTCATCCACCAGCGGCTCGGAGTGACCGACACCGCCGGGCTGGGCGGCCTCGGGGTTCGCGCTCCCGCCTTGACCGCGTTCGTCGTCATCTTCGCCCTCGCAGAGGCGGCGTTGCCCGGTACCAGCGGGTTCCCGGGGGAGTTCCTCGCGCTCCTCGGAGCGTTCCGCGAGTTCGGCCCCCCCTCGCTCGTCGCCCTGGTCATCGTCGTCCTGGCCGCGGCGTACTCGCTCATGTGGGTACAACGCGCCTTCTACGGACCGGTGCTCCGTGAACCCGTCGATCGGATCGCAGACCTCGGCCCGCGGGAATCCGCCCTCGCCCTGACGATGGCCGTTGCGATCTTCACGCTCGGCGTCTTCCCGTCGATCGTCCTCGAGCCCGCGCAGGCGTCCGTTGCGCAACTGGTCGAACGGTTGGGGGAGGCCGCCGACGCGGTCGCGGCCCGCTCGTGAAGCTCCTCCTGCCGCTTCTGATCCCACTCGCCGCGGCGGGTGCCATCTGGCTCCTTCGAGGCCAACCGCGCGCGCGTGACTGGGTCGCGGTCGCCGCGGGAATCGCGCAGATCGTCGCGGTCGCCGCGCTGTTGCCCGAGGTTCTCGAGCGGGCCGGTTCGACCCTCGACGTCTCTCCGTTCTTGCCCGAGGCGCCGATATCGCTCAGAGCCGATCCTTTGGGGGTCCTCCTGCTCCTCATCGCCTCGCCGTTGTGGGTGCTGACGACCCTGTACTCGATCGGGTACCTGCAGGAATCGGACGACGCCGCGTCGACGCGCTTCCACGTGCTCGTCGCGATCTCGATCGCGGCCACGGCCGGTGTCGCGTTCTCTGCGAATCTCGTCACCCTGTACCTCTTCTACGAAGCGATGACCATCGCCACCTATCCCCTGGTGACCTTCACGGGGACCGACGAAGCGGCGGCCGCGGGGCGCCGTTACCTCGGCTACCAGCTCGGGACTGGCATCGCGTTGTTCCTGCCTGCCGTCGTCCTCACCTATACGCAGACGGGGTCCTTCGACCTGACCCCGGGCGGCATCTTCGGAGCCGGTACGGACGGCTGGCTCCCGGTCGTGACCTACCTGCTGTTCCTGTTCGGGATCGCGAAGGCCGCGCTCGTCCCGGTCCACGCGTGGTTACCGTCGGCGATGGTGGCGCCCACACCGGTCAGCGCGCTCCTGCACGCGGTTGCCGTCGTCAACGTCGGCGTGTTCACGCTGTTCCGGATCCTCTTGGATGTCTTCGGAGAACAGACGGCGAGGTCTCTCGACCTGGCGACGGTGACGCTCGTCGTGACGTCGGTGACCATCCTGGTCGCGTCTCTGATCGCGTTGACGACCCGCAACCTGAAGGAGATCCTCGCGTATTCGACCATCGGCCAGCTCTCCTACATGGTCCTCGGAATCGTGTTGCTCACCGAACCCGGAATTACCGGGGGGATCCTGCACCTCGCCGGCCACGCGGTCAGCAAGATCACGCTCTTCTTCGCCGTCGGCGCTATCGCGATAGGCACGAGCGCCACCACAATCGATGGATTGCGCGGGCTGGGCCAGCGGATGCCGTTGCTGCTCGGGGCGTTCGCCGTCGGGGCGGCATCCATCGTCGGCCTGCCGCCTACGATCGGGTTCGTCACGAAGTACTTCTTGTTCATCGGGGCCGCGCAGGCGCGCCACTGGGTCGTCCTTGCGGTTCTGGCCGTTTCGACCTTGCTGACGGCCACGTATTACCTGCGGGTATTGCGAGCCTCGTTGTCTCCGACGCCGACCGCCGACGAGGGCAGGGGAAGCCCGGACGCCATCCGCCGCGTTCCCGCGACGATGTTGGTTCCAGTCGGCGCTACTGCAACTCTGACCGTGCTGCTGGGGCTGGCCCCCGGGCCCCTCCTAGATCTGGTCCGCGCCGCCGCGCCGTGACTCACTGGTCGCTGCCTCATCACCGTCGGTCTCCGCGAAACGCGGCCTCCTCGGACCGGTCATGCCACGGCCTCCGAGAGCGGTCATGGACAAGTGATGGGCGGTGATCGACAGAAATCGAGCCCAATGGTAACCAGGGGGTTTATAGCCGGCTGTGAACAAGGTCAGTGGTTCTTACACCTAGGCGATGTCGACCTGGCCGTTCTTGATCACGGCCTCCCCATCGGGGTTGTAGGTCTCGAAGCCGTAGGTCTTCACGTCATCCTTGGACGAGACCTCCCAGAACTTCGTCGTCAGCTCTTGACCCGGAAGTACCGGCTTCGAGAACCTGACCGCCACCCGCTTCACCCGGGTGGGATCGCCGCCGGCCAGCCCGTCCACCGCGCCCTTCGTCGCCATCGCCATCGTGCACATGCCGTGCAGGATGATCCCCGGCAGCCCGGCCATCTTCGCGAATGCCTCGTCCTGGTGGATCGGGTTCTGGTCGCCCGAAGCTTCCGCGTAGCGAAAGGTCTGGTCCTCGTCGACCTTCACCGAGTCCTGGAACACGGCGCTGTGCTCGGCGGTCGCGGGGCCCGCAGCCGCGGGCTTCTTCGCGCCGGTGCCGGAGCCGCGGATGAACGAGGTCGCCCGCACCTCCGCCACCTTCGTGCCCTGCTGGTTCGTGACATCGATCTTGACCGTGAACGTCTCGCCGGTGTCCTTCTGCTCGATCGACTCGATCACGGGGTGGACCGTCAGGCTGTCCCCCGGCTTGATGGGGTGGTGAAGGATGTGCTCCTCCTCGCCGTGGACGAGGCGCATGAGGTCCGCCTGGAGCTCGGAGTCCATGGCCGCCTGCATCAGGAACTGGAACGCGGGAACGATCGGGAAGATCGGCGACGCGACCGAGTCCTCTCCCGCGAGGTAGCGCTCGTTCAGATCGTTGGTCGCGCGCGCGTACTTCTCGATGGCCTCCGCGGTGACCTCGAAGGTCTCGGGGTCGTACGTCTTGCCGAACAGAGCGGTGTTGAGCGGCATCTAGATGTCCCTCCTCTACTCGGCTCTCGGCTACTCGGCCGGGAGCTCGACGTCTGCCTCGGCGACGATCGCCGTCTGCTCCTCGTCTAGATCGAGCCCCTCGGGGCCCGCTCCTCGCCGGCGCGCCTCCAGCGCGATGTTCACGAGGCCGCCCTCCATCGACACGACGCGCCCGGTGCACGCGAGCTCGTCGCCCGCCCACACGCGGTTCGTGAAGCGCGTCTTGTAGCGACGGATGTTCTGCGCCCCTCCGACCCAGTGACCGAGCGCGGTGGCGAGGAAACCCGCGTTCAGCATCCCCATCGCGAACACGGTCGGGGCTCCCTGACTGCGGGCATACTCCTCGTCCTGGTGGATCGGGTTGTCATCGCCCGAGGCGTCCGCGTAGCGGACGAAGTCGTCGCGGGTGAGGGGGCCGAAAACGACCTCCTCGAACTCCATCCCGGGCGTCACCCCGTCGAGGGTGAGGCGCTTGGGGAAGATCCGGTTCGTGTCGATCCTGTTCTCGCT
>JADDQX010000088.1 GCA_016781115.1 Actinomycetota bacterium
GCCGCCGCACTGCGCTGGGTTTCGCTTCGGCCGGCGCGCACGTTTGCGTGGCGGCCCGGCGGGTGGATCGGCTCGCCGCCCTGGTGGCCGAGATGGGCGGAGAGGAGGCCGGGCACTCCTTCGTCGTCACCGACGTGTCCAGACGCGCCGACGTGAAGAACCTCGCCGCCCACGTGCGCAGTACCTTCGGCCGCCTCGACGTGCTGATCAACAACGCTGGCTTCTCGGGGGACGAAGGGCTTCACGGGCCGGAGTCGGCGGATGAGGTCGAGCGGGTCTTCGCCACGAACTTCTTCGGAGCCGTCTACTGCACCGCAGAGCTCTTGCCGTTGCTCGAGGCGTCGGTCCCCTCGCACGTCGTCAACGTGGCTTCGATGGCGGGCCGGATCGCCACGCCGGGCAACGCCACGTATGCCGCCTCGAAGTTCGCCTTGGTTGGCTGGACCGAGGCCCTGCAGCCGGAGCTCGCGCGGCGCGGCGTCTACTTCAGCTCGATCGAGCCCGGCTTCATCCCCACCGAGGGGTTCCCGCAGAAGAACCTGACGGACGATCGGTTGATGAAGTACCTGCTGGGAACCGACGCTCAGGTGTCAGAGGCGATCTTCGACGCGATCGCGCACAGGAAGCCGCAGCGGGTGGTGCCGCGCTTCTACTACCTGTTCCAGATCCCGCGGGTGGTGATGCCCGGCGTTTACAGGATCCTGCTGCAAAAGGTGATGCAGAGTCCCGCCGGCCGGAAGGCGGCGGAGTTCCGCTAGAGGGTTGGCTGCGGCTTCGTCCACACGAAGCTTCGCTCCTCCGCACGGCCCAAGGCGTAGCGGCGGTGGATGTGGCTGGCGGAGCGAGAGGCCTCGCGAAGCAGCTCCTCATCCGATAGCTGCACGAACCGGAAGGCGTAGCCGTTGTCGGCGACGTCGACCAGCGCGAAGCCGAAGGGGTAGTCCCGCGGGATCGCGACCTCCTGTGCCGGCACGCTGTCGTAGTGGCGCGTCCTCGCGTTGCGATGCGTGTGTCCGGCGAACACGCCCCACACGTTGCCGGAGTCAACGGTCGCGTGGAGACGTCCCGAATCGGCCTCGCGCAGCCCGAACAGGATCGGCGGGAATCCCAGGAAGGGCTGTGGAGGGTGATGCAGGAAGACGAAAGCCGGTGGGGTGTTCGGAGCCGCGATGTCCGCCAGGATCTCGTGCTGGGGGACGGTGAAGGATCCGTGCACCAACGCCCCGCCCGGCCCCTCGACGAAGGTCCCCGTGACGAAGTTGAAGGGAGCGAAGGGGGATCGTTCGTGCGTGGCCGAGTCCATGACCGCGAACCTGAAACCGGCGTGCTCGATCATCACCCCATCGGCTTCGCGGCCGAAGGCGGTGCCATACAGCTCGCGGCCTGAGAACTTCTGCTCCTCGATCGCCAGCACGTCGTGATTGCCGAGCATCGTCGTGCAAGGCGCCTCCAGACGCCGAAGCGCTGAGGTCGCCATCTCGAACTCGGCGGCGCTGCCGTGGTCGGTGAGGTCGCCCAGCTGGATCACCAGCTCTGCGCCGGATCCGTTGATGTCGTCGATCGCGGCGGCGGCCATCCGTTCGCCCATCGGGGAGCCGAAGTGGAGGTCTCCGAGGATGGCGAACCTGAATCGGATCGGCCCGGGCGGCTGGACCTCGATGGTCTCGACCGGATCGAAGGGCGGAGGTGGGGGGAGGTCGTCGGGGAACTTCAGCGCGGCCCGCTCGCGATCGCCCAGCTCCTTCAGCCGCGTCCCTCTGTCACCTAAGAACCCGGCCGTGTGGGCCTCCACCCAGTCGCCCAGGCGGGCCGCGAACAGATCTCCGAGCGGAACCTCTCCCGGGGCCTCTCCCACGACGCCTCGCAACCAGCCGGTGTGGCCCTTTCGCAGGTGCAGATCCGGCTTCCGCTCGAGCTCGGCCAGCGCGTCCGCGAACAGCTCCGCTCGCGCGGCCGCCAGCTCTGCACTCTCGCTCCACTCGCCCGAGGCTGCCGCCCAACCTGCGAAGAGGTCGCTGCGCGCAGCCTCGATGAGCCAGGAGGAGCGGATCAGGTCAGTCATGGTCTCGCGCGCTAGGTCCATGGCGCCGCCGTTGATACACCAGTTGGCGGAACAAGGTTGCTTCGGCCTTGGGGCCGGTAGAGAATCGAGGCACTTCCCCTGCAACGTCGTCGGTCGGCCGCGTCCGAGAACAGAGGGGGAGAGGCTTCGTGAGCATCGCTCACCGCATCAAGGAGGTCCAGCGCATCAGCGACTGGGACCAGTACTTCTTGAACCTCGCGCGGGAGACCGCAACGAGGTCGAACTGCGTTCGCCGGCAGCACGGGTCGGTGATCGTGAAGAACCGGCGCATCCGCTCGACCGGCTACAACGGCCCTCCTTCGGGTCACCCACATTGCAGCGACGGCGCGTGCCCCCGAGCGTCGACGGAGAACATCAGTGGCTGGGGCTACGACTCGTGCATCGCGATCCACGCGGAGGCGAACGCGATCCTGTACTCCTCTCCCGAGGAGCGCGAGGGGGCAACGATCTACATCACAGGCGTCCCCTGCTTCACCTGCGCCAAGCTCATCGCGAACTCCGGGTTGACGGAGGTGGTGGCGACGGGGGAGACCTACGAGCGCTGGGAGCGGGTGCGGGAGTTCCTCCTGGATTCCGGCGTCAGGGTGCGCATGCCCTAGAGGCACACTGGTGGCATGGACCTGTCGGTCGCGCCACCGCTGTCGCCGATGCTCGCCAGGCTGACTCGCGCGGTCCCGGTGGAAGAGGGCTTCCTCTACGAGCCCAAGTGGGATGGGTTCCGCTGCGTCGTCTTCCGCAGCGGCGACGAGGTCGACATGCGCAGCCGGAACCAGCGCCCGCTAGCTCGGTATTTCCCGGAGCTGGTGGAGGCTTTCAGGAAGCTGCCGGCGCGGCGTGTCGTCCTGGACGGGGAGATCGTCATCTTCGGCGACCTTGGGTTCGACTTCGCAGCGCTGATGTCGCGGCTGCATCCTGCAGCTTCTCGGGTCGAGCGTCTGCGCCGAGAGACGCCTGCCTGCTTCATCGCCTTCGATCTGATCGCTACGGATGAAGACCTGCGCGACGTCCCGTTCGGAGTGCGGCGTGCGCAGCTCGAAGATGAGCTCGCTAACCCACCCGACCATCTCCTAGTCACCGCGGCGAGCGACGATCCCGAAGTCGCTCAACGGTGGCTGGAGGCTTCCAGCGGTGTCGGCGTCGACGGCGTCATGGCTAAACATCGCGATCTTCCCTATCGGGCGGGGCGGCGGGTGATGGTGAAGGTCAAGCCGGACCGCGCCGCCGACTGCGTGGTGGGCGGCTTCAGGGTGTTCGCGGGCGAGCCTTCGGTGGCGTCGTTGTTGCTGGGCCTGTACGGGGTGCACGGGCGGCTCCTTCACGTCGGCGTCACCGCGTCCTTCACGGACGCCCGGAGGCGGGAGCTCTACGCGCAGTTGATGCCCCGGGTCGTTCCTCTGGTGGGACACCCGTGGGAGCAGGGGTTCGGCCTCGGGCGGAGCCCTGTGGGTCGCCTCGGCGGAGCCGCCGCGCGCTGGACGCCGGATCTCCCCCAGGACTGGTTGGCGCTCCAACCGGATCTCGTGGCCGAGGTCGGCTTCGATCACTGGGATGGGGAGCGGTTCCGACATCCGACCCGCTTCCGCCACTTCCGACCGGACCGTGACCCTGCCTCCTGCACCTCCGACCAGCTCGAAGTCGCGACCAGCTTCGACCTGAGCCGATTCCTAGCGACGGCTTGAGGGACCTGCTCGCCGCGCTCGACGGTTCGGCTCCATCGGTGGAGCTCGACGTCGGCGGCAGGGAGGTCCGGCTCTCGAGCCTCGACAAGGTCTACTGGCCGCGCACCGGCCACACGAAGAGGGACCTCTTCCGCTACTACATCGGGGTCGGCGAGGTGGTGCTTCGCTATATACGTGACCGGCCCCTCACGCTGGGGCGGTACCCGGAGGGGGTCGAGGGGCCGAACTGGTTCCAGACCAACTGCCCGCACCCGCCGGCGTGGCTCGAGACGTACCCCGTATCCAACGACGTCGGCGGCAGCACCACCCGCAACTACTGCGTCGTCGACGATCTCGCGGGGCTGCTGTGGGCCGTGAACCTCGGGTCCGTGGAACTACACCCGCTGTTGGCGCGCGTCTCGTCCCCGGCGGAGCCCGACGCCATGGTTTTCGATCTCGATCCCGGGCCGCCGGCGAGCCTGGTCGATTGCTGCGGGGTTGCGCTGGACCTGCGAACCCTTCTCGACGAGGTGGGGCTGCAAGCGTTGCCGAAGACCTCGGGTGGTCTCGGACTGCATGTGTTCGTCCCGGTCGCGCCCGGACATGCGTACGCGGAGAGCAAGTCTTTCGCTCGCGACGCGGCCCGCACGCTGGCGGCCCGCTATCCGGACCGAGTGACGGCGCTGCCCCATCGCGCCACCCGTGCAGGAAAGGTGTTCGTCGACTGGTCGCAGAACGACCCGAACAAGTCGACGGTGGCGGCTTACTCGCTGCGCGCGCTGCCGTGGCCCAGCGCATCTAGTCCTGTCGAGTGGGAAGAGGTGGCGGCGGTTGCGACCTCGGGCTCGCCGGAGCGACTGCCGCTCACGGCAGACGCGACGGTGGCGAGGTTGAGCGAGCGCGGCGACCTCTTCCGCGAGCTCCTCGAGCTGGAGCAGTCACTTCCCTGACGGCTCCGCCTCGAGCAGCGTCGCGAGCCGCTCGCGCTGGAGCCTCGTGACGTGGAGACCCGCGGCCTCCAGCGACCTCTTAAGTTGCGGACGCGACAGGAACAAGGTGGGCGCGCCGGGAGCGGACAGCAACGGCATGTTCAGCACCGATACGTAGAGCTTCCCGTCGTGGGTCAGCACCCGGCGCAGCTCGGCGAGGGTCTCGCTCAGCCCCGGCATCACCTGGAGTCCGTTGGTGCACAGGATCGACGCGAAGGTCCGGTCCCTGAAGGGCAGACGGTGAGCGTCCGCCTGGACGCCGATCAGGTTCGAGAGGCCGGCCTCGGTTGCCGCTGCTTTGGTCTGACGCACCATTCCGGCCGCGATGTCCGCTCCCACTACGATCCCGCGGCTCGCCGCCGCGATGTCAACGGTGAAGGTGCCGGTTCCTACGGGCAGGTCCAGGATCGGGCGCCCGTCGGCAACGGCCGCGGCGTCGAGGCCCTGACGCCGCACGAGATCGTTGAGGGTTCCGCCGAACACACGGAACGCGCCGTTGACGACGAGAGGCTCGTACACCGTGTCCGCGGCCCACGAGTAGATGCCGCCGATCAGCTTCTTCGGCAGGTCGCCGCGCGCCATTAGCCGGCCGGCTTCGGAGCGAGGTCCTCGAAGAGGCAGTCGTTCGGGCTCTTGTCGTCCCTCAGCCCTTTGAACGACGGCGCGCGCAGCTTGCCCGCGGAGGTGAGCTCGCGGAACTCGACCTTCGCGACGAGGGTGGGCTCGATCCAGCGTGGGTTCCGGAGGACCTTCCCGAAGCGGCTGCCCTTCTCCTTGCGCGGGTCGTGCACGAAGGGGCAGTCGTCCACCGTGCGCTCCTCGAGCTCCGGCAGCAGCTCCGCCAACAGCTTCTCGTTGAAGCCGGTCCCCACCGAGCCGACGAACCTCAGCTCGCCGTCTTCGTAAGCGCCCACGAGCAAGGCGCCGAACGTCGACGAGCGGGAACCCTCACCCGGGGTCCAACCTCCGACCACCACATCCGCGTCGTAGATCGTCTTTACCTTCACCCACTCGCGCACCCGCTTGCCCGGCTTGTATGGGCACCCGAGCTTCTTGCCGACGATGCCTTCGAGGTTCATGCGGCGCGCGGTTTCGAACAGCGTGATGCCTTCTCCCTCCGTGAAAGGAGAGACCTGAACCAGATCGGAGACGACGATGAGCTCCTCCAGCAGCTCCTTGCGGACCTCGATGGGCTCGTGGATCAGCGAGCCTCCGTCCATGTAGATCAGGTCGAAGGCGATGAAGGTCGCGGGGATCTGGCTCGCCAGCCGCGCGATGTCCCTCTCGTTCTGCAGGTTGATCCGGCTCTGGAGGCGCTCGAAAGAGGGCCGGCCGGCCTCCATGGCGACTATCTCACCGTCGATGATCGCGTCGTTGCACACCAGACGCTCGTGCAACTTCGCGAACTCCGGGTAGGTCGCGGTGATGTCGTTCTGGTTGCGAGACAGCAACGCGGTGGCGTCACGCTGACATATCGCGAGCGCTCGCACCCCGTCCCACTTCGGCTCGAAGATCCAGCCGTCGTCGTCGAACGCGTCCGGGACGAGCGTTGCCATCATGGGCTTCAGGCTCGGGACGGGTTCAGGTGGCGGCGCCTCCCACTCGCGCAGGCGCACGAGCCAGTCCTTGTCGTTCGACGCCTTGGGGCGGAACAGATGCCACACGCCCTGCATCCGGCGCCCGTGGAGCCGGAAGGTGACCTTCCCCGGAGCCTGTTCCAACATCTCGTAGGTGCCGTTGTCGAAGATGCGTACCTCTCCAGCGCCGTAGTTGCCTGCGGGGATCGTGCCGGAGAAGGAGCCGTACTCGAAGGGATGGTCTTCCACGTGCACGGCGAGGTTCGGGCGGCCGGGCTTGATCGGAAGGTTCTTCGGGACCGCCCACGAGACGAGGACCGGCGTCGGCCCGTTCATCATCTCCAAGCGCAGATCGAAGTGCAGGCGGGTCGCGTGATGCTGATGGATGACGAAGGTGTTTCCCGCAGCGGCCTTGGTGGGATCGACGTCGCCGGCTACTTCGGGAGGCGGCTCCGGCGTCTGATCGAAGGATCGCTTCTTCGCGTAGTCCCTGACGTCGCCCATCGTTTGGAGGTTAAGCCAGCAACCACTGGGCCAGGCCGACGCCCGTGAACTCGTCGCCGGGTCCTTCGTCGTGCTTCACGAAGACGTAGACGTCGCGTTTCGCCGCCTCGGCTTCCAGCAGCGCCTTCCACTTCGCTCTCTCCTCGCGTGAGTAGGTGCCGCCGCGGAGCCGGACGTAGCCGAGCGGACCCGGCGGAAGCGCATCCGCGGCTTTGCCTTCTCGGTCCGGTAGACACAGGGTCCCGCCGGCGTCCGCCACCCGCTCGGCGATGTCTGGCGTGTGCCAGGACCGGTGCTTGAGGTCGAAAGCTGCGGGGACGGTTCCGTCGAGGTTCGCGAGGAACTTCTCGAAGCCGTCCTCGTTGCCGTCGCGTTTCAGCGGGAACTGGAAGAAGATCGCGGCGAGCTGGGGGCCGAGCGCGTTCATGTCGGCGACGAAGTCGTTCAGCAACGCGGGGTCCTGAGCCCGGGGCGTGATCGCGCGATGGGCTTTCACGACGAAGCGGAAAGGCTCCGGCACGCTCTCGACCCAGCCCTTCAAGGTCGCTTCTTCCTGGCGCCGGTGATAGGTCGCGTTGATCTCGACGGCCGTGAGCTTGGTCGCGTAATGCTCGAGGAACCGCTTCTGCGGAAGGTCGGCCGGGTAGAACTGTGGCTTCCACTCCTTATAGGCCCAGCCCGAGGTCCCGACGAAGAGCGCCATCCCCCAAACCTAGGCCCTCGCGTAGTTCTGGAGCGGGCGGGGCCGACGTTGGCGTGCGGCGGCACGGATCCCGAGCCGAAGGCGAGGCATCTGGCGCCGGTAGGCGACGGCGCTCGCGGGGGCGGCCGTGCGTTGGGAAAGATCTGGCTAGCTGCACTTACCGTAGAGTCGCCCGACTGCGAGACTCGAGAGGGGGTGTTGTGGGGAACGGCAACGGTTATCCGGATGAGCTGATCGAGAGCATGCAGGCGCTCTCTCGGCTGGTCGTAGCGGAGGAGGATGTTTCGACCGCGATCGGGCGGATCGCCAACCTGGCCGTTCATGCGGTCGAGAGCGCCGAGATCTGCACCGTCTCGATGGTCCGCAACGGCGAGATCGAGACTATGGCGGCAACAGACGAGATCGGCGAGAAGATCGACGAGCTCCAGCGCGAGACGAACGAAGGCCCCTGCCTCGCCTCGATCGAGAAGCAGAAGACTTACCGCATCCCCGACACAGAGCAGGATGAGACGTTTCCGACCTTCTCCAGACGTGCCGCCGCCGAAACCGGCGTCAAGAGCGCGCTGAGCTTCGTGCTCGAGGTCCATCACGACGCGCGCGCAGCGCTGGACCTGATGTCGACGAAGACGGACGCGTTCGACGACGAGGACGTCTCGACGGGCAGCGTGTTCGCCGCCCAGGCTGGAGTCGTACTCGCCAACGCGCTCACCCACGCCACCGATCAGAAGAAGATCGAGCAGCTCGAAGAAGGTCTCAAGACCCGCCAGCTGATCGGGCAGGCTGTGGGGATCGTGATGGCGACCCGGCAGGTAGACGAGAACGAGGCCTTCCAGATCCTCGTGCGCATATCGCAGAACGCGAACGTCAAGCTGCGCGAGGTCGCACAACGCTTGGTCGAAAAGGCCCCGGAGGTCTAGCCGGAGCGAGGCGCCGTAGCGTCTGCTGCCATCAGCCTCAGCGGGTCTTTATCTCCCGCGCTTTGCGCGGTGTCGCTCCGATCTCTCGTATCGCGTCCGTCAGCGACTGGCCCGGTCCCTCCGCTACGTCCAAGAACGGATCGCCGACCTCGGCCACCCGCTCGAACATGGTCTCGATCGTGAAGCGGCCCGGCTCGATGTCGGGAAGCTCGTCCCAGTCGAAGGGCGTGGAGCAGGTGGCGCCCCACTCGGGGCGCACCGAATAGGCCGCGGCGATGTTGGCGCCTTCACGGTTCATGTTCACGTCTAGGAAGACCTTGCCCGTGCGCTTGCGGACCTCCCACTCCAACGTGGTCGTCTCGGGATCGGCCGCGTGGATCATGTCGCTGATGGTGCCGACGAACCCCCGTACCTCGTCATAGTCGTGGCTCCCATCCAGGGGCACCATGATCTGCATCCCTGTCGCCCCCGACGTCTTCGGATACGAGCGCAGCTCCAGCTTGTCGAGCAGCAGCTTCACGAGCGAGGCGACGTGCTTCACCTCGTCGTACCCCGCGGGCTGGAAGGGGTCGAGGTCGAAGAACGCGTAGTCCGGCTTCTTCTGCTCTGAGCCTCTCGAATGCAGCGGATGGAACTCGATGCAGCCGAGGTTCACCACCCACAGCATCTCGGCGACGTCGCAGGCG
>JADDQX010000012.1:0-11228 GCA_016781115.1 Actinomycetota bacterium
CCTTCGGCTTCTTGCGCAGCGCGTCCGTCACTCGCTCTAGCTCGCCGAAGACCTGCTTGAAGCCCCACGTCAGGTGACGATCCATCGCCTGCAGCGTGGACTTCGTATCGGTCCCCTGGCCGGCTACCTCGCGCATGAAACGATCGAAGAAAACGTGATGCCGAGCCTCGTCGACGACCTGCGTCGTCAGGAAGACCTGCTGAGCGTGCTCCGGAGCCGCGTCGAGCACCGGCGTCAACGTCCGGGCGACGGCGTCCTCGCCGACGAGGAAGAGGGCATAGTTCCACAGCGCGGCCTCGCGCTGTGTGTCATTGAGCTTGGTTCGCCAGTGCTCTTTGTCGATCGTGAAGTCGATCCCCATGGCGCTCCATGGGTTCTCCTCCCAGCGCCGGTAGAGCTTTTCGTATGAGATCGCTTCTGGTCGCTGGAGCTCTTCTTCCGGCATCTCTCCCCCTCTGTGGCCACCTGATCTCGCCGGCGGAACCACACGGCATCTAGACGCTATCCTTCCTCATACGTAACTTGACCGCTCGGTCAAGTTACGCCAGGAAGTCGGCGCGATCTCGCCCGCGCCGGACGGACCCTAAGGAGGCAGAGGATGGATTTTCAGCTCTCAGAAGAGCAGCTCGAGATTCAGAAGTGGGCGCACGAGTTCGCCGAGAAGGAGATCCGGCCCGTCGCCGCGGAGTACGACGAGTCCGAGGAGTTCCCCTGGCCCGTCCTGAAGAAGGCGGCAGAGGCCGGGCTCTACGGGATCGACATCTACCTTCAGGCGCAGCAGGATCCCACCGGCCTCACGCTCCCCATCATCGCGGAGGAGATCTTCTGGGGCTGCGCCGGCATAGGGCTCTCCCTGATGGGAACCGGGCTCCCGCTCTCGGCGCTGGCCGGCGTCGGCACGCAGGAGCAGCTGTTCGAGTGGGCACCAAAGATGTTCGGCACCCCCGAAGACCCGAAGCTGGGAGCGTTCGCGGTGACCGAGCCGCAGGCAGGCTCCGACGTTCGCTCGCTCCGGACGCGCGCCAAGCGCGAGGGAGGCGAGTGGGTCCTGAACGGACAGAAGACCTACATCACGAACGGTCAGTACGCAGATGTCTACATCGTGGTCGCGACCGTCGACCCGGAGCTCGGCCACCGCGGCCAAGCCTCGTTCATCATCCACAAGGACGACGGGGGCATCAAACCGGGCAAGAAGGAGAAGAAGCTCGGCATCCGCGCCTCCGATACCTCGGAGGTCTTGCTCGAAGACTGCCGCATCCCGATCGACCGCGTGCTCGGGGGGATGGACAAGCTCGAAGCGAAGCTGGAGAAAGCTCGTAAGGGTGAGTCGAGCGGCCGTCAATCCGCCGCGTTGCGCACCTTCGAGATGACTCGTCCGGCCGTCGCGATCCAGGCGGTCGGGATCGCTCGCGCCGCGCTGGAGTTCGCGACGGAGTACTCGAAGGAGCGCCAGGCGTTCGGTGTCCCGATCTCCCAGCACCAGTCGATCCAGAACCATCTAGCCGACATGGCCGTGGAGGTCGAGGCGTCGCGGCTCCTCACTTACAAGGCGGCGTGGCTTGCCGGCAGCGGGCAGCCGTTCAACAAGGCGGAGGGCTCAATGTCGAAGCTGAAGGCGGGAGAGACCGCGGTGAAGGTGACCGAGATGGCGGTGCAGATCCTCGGCGGCGCCGGATACATCAAGGACTTCCCCGTCGAGAAGTGGTACCGGGACTCGAAGATCTACACGATCTTCGAAGGCACCTCGGAGATCCAGCGGATGGTCATCGCTCGCGCTCTGCTGTCCTGACCCTGCTCCACGTACGCACCGCCCGGCACCTCAGGCGTTGAGCTGGACGAGGATCCAATCGCGTCCATCGAAGCTGCCGCGTACGAGAGCGCGCTCGTACGCGGCTTCGGGGGCCGGAACGACGAGGTAGTTCGCCCTAAACCCATCGGCGTCCATCTCGCGCTCGTAAGCCGACGCGAGGTCGGCGTAGCGGATGCGCAGGTCGTTCTCCGGCAGACGCGGATCGTCATAGGTCGCGAGCTTCACTCCGGATAGCTGGAACAACAGGAACGCGAGCTCGTCGCTGTGTCTCACCTCGACGATGTCGCCGGGACCGAGATACTCCGCCGCGCGGCGCGGGAACGACGTGGGCTCGAAGTCGTCACCGCCGTACTGGAAGCCTGCAGAGCCGCGGGCCATGATCTCGCTCAAGCCGCGCGACGCGAGAGCCGGAGAGGCCGCGCCCACCAAGAGGACAACCGTGAGGAGAAGCGGTCCGAGCCACGCGTTCCACCGGCTCGAGCGGGCATACAGCCACATCAGCGCCACACCGGCCAACGCCGCAGCCAGCAGGTGCGCGGGTGGCCACATCCGCCCCTGATGAAGAAGGGTCGCGTTCCCCGCGAGGTCCCACCCCAGATGTCCCCGCGCGATCGCGACACCCAACAGCGCTGCGCTCGCTGCGGCGAATGCAACCAGGGGTCGCAGACCATCGTTCCGGCGGGCGAGCGGGGTCCCGATGAGCGCCAGCGGTAGGAGCAGGCCCCACGATGCGAGCGCCACCGGCAACGGCCACTCCCGCCCCAGCTGAGGAGTGATGTTCACGAAGCCTCCAAAGCGAGCCGCGTGGGACGCGACCGGACCCGCCCACAGCCCGAAGATCGCCGCCGCCGCGGCCCCCGAGGTGATCAACCACCTCACCCGCAACCCCCGAGCGACGAAGGCGGTCCCTACCAGCAACCACAGCGCCGCGGTGACGAACAAGGGGACGCTCACCAGCCCGACGAGACCGACGGCCGCTCCCGCAACGGCCCAGACGTTGTGGCGGCTCGATGACGCGGACGTGAGGATCAGCCAACCGGCCGCGCCAAGCATCACGAGGCCGAGCTCGCGCGGGAGCGCGGGCGGGAACAGCTCGTAGACAGAGTTGGGAGACGCGGCGACCAGGTCCGCTCCGTAGATCGCGTTGCCGGGGCTCGTGATGAAGTCGGGCCCCGCGGCGGTGACCCAGCCAAAACCGCCGATCAGCGATGCGGCAGCGGCAGCGGCCCATCCAGCCTCCGGACAAGCACGGCGGGCAAGACAGCACGAGGCGAGAGGGATCCCCGCCAGCACCACGAGATGCAGCATCTCCAGCGCGACGAGCGGATCCGATCCCGGGACCGTTCGAACCGCTGTTGCCATAACTGCATGAAGACCCCACGGATACGCATTACGCGAGAACTGGGGCGCCGGACCTGTCGGCACCGGCTCACCCGCGAGCAGTTGGTTGGTCCAGCCGAGGTGCCATGGAGGGTCACCGGTACGGATGCTGGATCCACCCGCCAGAGCGGGTGTGACGTAGATCGCCGCCAGCATCAGCGTGGCGATGACGAGCCTCAACCACGGGACATGCCGAGGGACGGGCACGTGGCGCCGGGCGATCCACACAACACCCAAGGCCGCCACCGGAACGGGCCACGGCGAGCCGAACACTGCGCCGCCACTGATGATGTGAGCGACCATCGCGCCCACCGAGAACAACACGGCGCCGGCGATCGCCGCCAGCGCGCGCTCCGGCCCCCCCACTAGACGAGGCGCGTCGCGGTCCACGAACCGATCGAGCACGAGGTTGCCGAGCGCGCAGCCAACGATGCCGAGCAGGATCAGTTGAAGCAGTGCTCCCAGGATCGCGCCGCTGCTCACTCCACGACCGCGACGACCTCGCCCGCTCCTACGGAGGCGCCGGCGGCCACGGTGACCTCCTTGACGACGCCGGCGCGTGCCGCGGCGATCGTGGTCTCCATCTTCATGGCTTCCAAGACCGCGATGGCGTCTCCGGCCTCGACCTCGTCTCCGACGCTCGCGAGCACCTTGAGGATCGTCCCCTGCATGGGCGCGACCAGCTCGCCACCGGCACCCGCTCGAACCGCGGCCGCTGCAGAGGCCGCCATCGCGGGGTGCCAGAGATGCACCGGGCGTGCCTGAACCATCAATACGTTCGCCTCTTCTGCGGCGGGGTTGGAGTCCAACAAGACGTCGAGGACGCGGCCGCCCTCGATCGTCCTGGTCGTGTGCCGCCCGTCGACGAAGGATTGCTCCTCGAGCAGGACCAGATGCGCCGGGATCGAGGTGTGGATGCCTTCGACCTCCATCTCGTGCAGAGCCCGAACCATCCGCGCCCGCGCTTGCTCGCGGTCGTTGCCGAACGTGATGAGCTTAGCTAGGAGAGAGTCGTAAGCCTCCGGGACCGAATCGCCCGCCGCGTAGCCCGAATCCACACGAACACCGGGCCCGCTCGGCTCCGTGTAACGGGTGATGAGGCCGGGGGCCGGAAGGAACCCGCGCGTCGGGTCCTCCGCGTTGATGCGGCATTCGATGCTGTGACCTCGCCCCTCCAGATCCGCCTGCCCGAAACCCAGGCGTTCACCGGCCGCTATCCGAAGCTGACAGGCGACGAGGTCCAGCCCGAAGATCTCCTCGGTGACGGTGTGCTCCACCTGGAGGCGCGAGTTGACCTCGAGGAAGTAGAACGAGCCGTCTTCGTCCACGAGCATCTCGACGGTTCCGGCGTTGACGTAGCCGCATGCCTTCGACATCGCGACAGCCGCAGCGCCCATCTCCGGCATCCGCTCTGAGAACAACGGCGGCGGCGTCTCCTCGACCAGCTTCTGATGTCTCCGCTGCAAGGAGCAATCGCGGACGCCGAGCCACAGAGCGTCGCTGGGGGTCGGGGCCAGGATCTGCACCTCGAGATGCTTGGGCGCGTCGAGGTAACGCTCGACGTAGACGTCGCTGCTGGAGAAGTACGCCTCCGACTCTCGCCGTGCCGTTGCGAACGCGTCGGCCACCTCTTCGTCGCTGCGCGCCACCCGGAGGCCCCGGCCCCCTCCCCCTCCGGCCGCCTTGATCGCGACCGGGTATCCGTGGGCCCGGGCGAACCCGAGTATCAGCTGCGGATCCTCGATCGCCTCGAGCGTCCCCGGAACCAACGGGACCCCCGCCCTATTCGCGATGTTGCGAGCGGACACCTTGTCTCCCACCGCCCTGATGGCGTCGGGAGGAGGCCCGATCCACACCAGGCCCGCGGCCTCCACCGCTTCCGCGAACTCGGCGCTCTCAGCGAGGAACCCGTAGCCCGGATGGATCGCTTCAGCGCCTGTCCGCCGAGCCGCATCGAGCACCGCCGCGACGTTCAGGTAGGTATCCGCCGGAGCGATCCCCGGCAGATGAACCCCTTCGTCGGCGGCGCGGGCGTGGCGTGCACCGGCGTCGACGTCGGAGAAAACGGCTACCGAGGCGACGCCCAGCTCCCGGCAGGTCCGGGCGATGCGCACCGCGATCTCTCCACGGTTCGCGATCAGGATCTTCGAGAACATCGCTCTAACCCGCCTGCGACACCGGGCCCGCGACGTCCGAGCGTGGCCCCGCGGTCAGCACCTTGGACGGCAGCGTCCCCGATATGAATCCTTGGGCGAGCCGAGCGGCGTCCAGCAAAGCCGCAAGGTCTATGCCGGTGTCGATGTTCATGTCCTCGAGCATGTGCACGAGGTCCTCGGTTGCGATGTTGCCGGTGGCACCCTCTGCATAAGGGCTGCCACCCATGCCACCGATCGAGGCATCGAAGTAGTCGATGCCGAGCTCCAACGCCGCCAGCACATTCGCAAGGCCGGTTCCACGCGTGTCGTGGAAGTGCATGTTCAGCGTCAGGTTCGGAAGCTCTGCCCGCACCGCCTCTATGACCTCCGTCACGCGTCGTGGCGTCCCCATCCCGGTCGTGTCTCCATACGAGATCGCGCCGATGCCCTCATCTGCCATCCGCCGCGATACCCGAGCGACCCGATCCGGTGCAACGTCTCCTTCATAGGGGCATCCGAAGGCGGTAGAGATCGTCCCCTCGACCGGCATACCTGCCGCTAGCGCGACCGCGACCACGTCCGCAACGTTCGGCATCGACTCCTCGACGGTTCGCTTGACGTTCTTCAGGTTGTACGAGTCCGTCGCCGCGATGAAGACCTGCATCCCGTCAACACCCGCCTCGGCCGCGATCTCGGCCCCCTTGCGATTCGGCACCAGGGCCGAATAGAACACACCCTCCCGCCGCGAGATGCCTTGCCACACCTCGCGCGCATCTGCCATCTGCGGGATCGCTTTGGGAGAGACGAACGACACCGCCTCGATGAGACGGAGTCCCGTCCCGCTGAGCGCGTCGATCAAGGCGATCTTGTCTTTCGTTGCGACGTCCGCCTTCTCGCTCTGGATCCCGTCTCGCGGCCCTACCTCCCGGATCCGGACGGAATCGGGATACGTCATCGGTTCCTCCACTGTGGATCCCGCTTCTCGGTGAAGGCGCGGATGCCTTCTTCGCGGTCGCGGCTCGAGATCGTTCGCCGCCACGCATCGTGCTCTAGGTCCATCCCTTCGTCGAGCGGAAGCCCGAGCGCGGCGTCGATCGCGGCCTTGGCATGACGGACGGCCACCGGCGAAGACCGGCGTATCTCGGCGGCGACCTCCATCGTCCGTTCCTCCAGCTGCTCCCGGTCGGTCACCTCGCTTACCAGCCCCAGCTCGACTGCCTCGGCGGCGTTGATCCGACGGCCCCGGAAGATCATCTCCTTCGCCCGCGCCACGCCGACCTTGCGGGTCAGAAGCTGGGTACCACCTCCCGCGGGGATCAGCCCGACCCGAGTCTCCGGAAGCCCGAAGACAGCATCGCTCGACGCGACGATGAGGTCACAGGAGAGCGCCAGTTCGAATCCTCCTCCGAGCGCGAAGCCGAATACAGACGCGATCACGGGCTGAGGAACCCGCCGGAGCGACGAGAACAGAAGCCTGATCTGGTCGCGGTTCCTGTAGAAGTCGTAGAGGGTGAAGGCCGCGCGCTCTTTGAGGTCGGCTCCGACACAGAAGGCTTTCTCCCCCGACGCCGCCAGCACGACCGCCCACACCTCGCTGTCGTGTCGAAGCCTCCAAAAGACCTCCGTCAGCTCCTCGGCGAAGGCTCCCGAGAGCGCGTTCATCGCCTGGGGCCGATCGAGGGTGACTGTCGCTACCCGGTCGTCGGTGCGGACCGAGACGAACTCGAAGTCGTCCTCCATCTATACGGGAGGAACGCCGTGCCGACGCTCGGAGAAGTGCCGGTCCTTCCTGGCGGCGGCATCGAGCCGCCTGATGAGCTCCGCACGCAGGTCGTCTGGTTCCGTCACGGCGTCGACCACGTTCTCCGACGCCAGATGGACGATGTCGATGTCTTTCTCGTACTCGGCGCGGCGTTCTGCGACGAAACGCGCCCGTTCCTCCGGGTCCTCGATCGCCTGGATCTTGTTGAAGTACACGGCGTTGACCGCCGGCTCCGGGCCCATCACCGCTATGCGCGCGGTGGGAAGCGCGATCGTGGCATCCGGCTCGAAGCCGGGGCCCGCCATCGCATAGAGCCCCGCGCCGTACGCCTTGCGCACGACGACGCAGAACTTGGGAACGGTCGCCTCGGATACCGCCGTGATCATCTTGGCGCCGTGGCGGATCATCCCCTGCCGCTCGACCTGGGTGCCGATCATGAAGCCCGGGACGTCGGACAGGAACACCAACGGGATGTTGAAAGCGTCGCAGAGCCAGATGAACCGCGCCGCCTTGTCCGCACTATCGACGAACAGGACTCCACCCTTCTGTGCGGGCTGGTTCGCGACGATCCCAACCGCGCGACCGTCGATCCGCGCCAGCCCCGTGATGAGCTCCTTCGCGAAGTCCGGCTTGATCTCGAAGAACGACGCGTCGTCCACGACCCCCGCCACGAAGCCGTACATGTCGAAGGCCTGGCTCTCGTCGTTCGGAACCATGCTTGCGAGAGAGCCGCGGAATGCCGGCGGGCGCCCCTCGATCCGGGGCGGGTCGTCGCGGAAGCTCTGTCCGAAGAAGGAGAGGTAGCCCTTCGCCGCTTCGATCGCGGCCTTGTCGTCGGCAACGACCATGTCCCCCACCCCGGACACCTCAGCGTGCATCCGGGCGCCGCCCATCTCCTCGAGCGTCACCTTCTCCCCGATCACCTCTTCGGCCATCCGCGGCGACCCCAGGTACATCGAGGCGTTCCCGTCCACCATGAAGACGACGTCGCAGAACGCGGGGATGTAGGCGCCGCCGGCAGCGGAGGGCCCGAACAGGCAGCAGACCTGCGGCACCCGTCCGGATGCTTGGACCTGGTTGTAGAAGATCTTGCCGGCGCCCCTGCGTCCCGGGAAGAGATCGATCTGATCGGTGATGCGAGCGCCGGCGGAGTCGACGAGGTACAGGATCGGATGCTCGTTGCGACGGGCGAGCTCGATGATCCTGATGATCTTCTCGACGGTACGCGCTCCCCAGGAGCCGGCCTTCACGGTCGCATCGTTGGCCATGATCGCGACCGGACGGCCGCCGACCTCGCCCACGCCGGTCACGACGCCATCCGCGGGAAGGTCACCCGCGAGTGCGTTCACGAGCAGCCCGTCCTCGACGAAGGCGTCGACGGAGTCCAGGAGCAGCGCGAGCCGGTCGCGCACGAACAACTTCCCCTGCTGAGCCAGCTTCTGGTGGTATCTCGGGGCCCCGCCCGCTCGAACGGCCTCCGACAGGGCGCCCAGATCTCGGGCGCGCCCGACTTCGGGATCCATGCGTTGCATCCTATCGAGCGCCCCCGCCCGGACCTGAGGGTCCGGTCAGCGAAGCCTGAGGATCTCACCCGCCGCCAGAGCGCGGCTGCCGGCTCGCGTCTCTACCTCTAGCCGGCCGTCGTCGAGGAGCCGGGTCGCACGTCCTTCAACCACTTCCTCGGAAGAGAGCGCTACGACGACGTCCCGGCCGAGCACCGCCGACCGTGCCGTCGCGTCTGTGATCAGAGCCGCGGCGGAGCGCGACAGCCCCAGATACCGAGCCTCGAAACATCGAAGCAGCGTGGCGAGAAGCTCCACACGCGAGGGCCTGCCGGCCTCGGGGCCTAGCTCGGCGGCCAGGCTCGTGGCAACGTCTCTAAGATCGTCGGGTATCTCGGAGCGGGACCAGCCGACGTTCACCCCCACACCCGCGACCGCAACGTCGAGTGCCGGGCCGACGAGGTGCGTCTCGACCAGGATCCCGGCGACCTTCTTCCCGCTCACCCGTACGTCGTTCGGCCACTTGATCGTGCAGCCAAGCCCGGTGGTGAGCTCGATCGCTTCTGCGCATGCCACTCCGAGGGCAGTCGTCACAAGCCCCAACCGGTCGAGAGCCAGGCGCGGGCGCAACACCAGAGAGAACTGCAACAGCGCTCCGGGTGCGGAGATCCACGACCGGCTCCAGCGGCCCCGGCCTTGTGTTTGATGGTTGGTGACGACGATCGCTCCTTCGGGAGCGCCCGCCCGCGCCCACTCCATCGCGTGGGTGTTCGTGGAGCCGATCTCGTCGAAGAACCTGAAAGGCCTGCCGAAGCCGTCCGGCAGGACGCGCTCCAGCGACTGCGCGGATAGATCCACGTTCACGGAAGCCGGAACGTGGCGGCGTCGCCCGAGTCCGCGTCACGGGATGGCATCTGCATGTCCTACGTAGGATACGGAGCCATGTTCAGGAAACTGCTCGTCGCCAACCGCGGCGAGATCGCGGTGAGGGTGATGCGCGGGTGCCGCGATCTCGATATCAGAACGGTGGCCGTCTACTCCGACCTCGATGCCGATGCCGTGCACACACGTCTCGCCGACGAGGCGTACAACGTTGGCCCGGGCCCCGCGAACCAGTCGTACCTCGTGATCCCGAACATCCTTGAGGCCGCCCGGCGCTCGGGGGCCGAAGCCGTCCATCCCGGATACGGCTTCCTCGCCGAGAACGCAGCCTTCGCACAAGCGGTGCTGGACGCCGGGTTGATCTGGGTCGGCCCGCCGCCCGAGGTCATCGATGGGATGGGTGAGAAGACCTCCGCCCGGCGAGCCGCGACCGAGGCCGGAGTGGCGACCGTTCCGGGCACCGCCGATCCCGTCGCGGACGCAGCGGAGGTGATGGATTTCATCTCGCAGTACGGCCTACCGCTCGCGATCAAGGCTGCCGCCGGAGGTGGGGGCAAGGGGTTCCGCGTCGTCAAGCAAGCGAACGAGGTCGAAGATGCGCTGGCGGGTGCAGCCCGCGAGGCAGAGGCGTACTTCTCTTCCGCCGAGGTCTACCTCGAGCGTTACCTCGAGCGCCCGCGGCATATCGAGGTGCAGGTGATGGGAGCCGCTTCCGGCGAGATCCTCTCGTTCCCGGAGCGCGATTGCTCGCTCCAGCGAAGGCACCAGAAGCTCGTCGAGGAGTCACCGTCTCCCGCCCTGGACGACGGAGTACGGGAGGCGATCATGGCTGCGGCAGCGAAGGTCTCGCGCCAGGTCGGCTACCGCAACGCGGGCACGTGCGAGTTCCTGCTGGACTCCGACGGCAAGACCTTCTACTTCTTGGAGATGAACACTCGCCTCCAGGTCGAGCACCCCGTCACAGAGCTCGTCACCGGGATCGACCTCGTGAAGTCGCAGCTGCTGGTCGCCGCGGGTGAGCCGCTCGGATACGGCCAAGACGACATCGAGCTGAAAGGCCACGCGATCGAATGCCGCGTCAACGCGGAGAACGCGGCGAAGAACTTCATGCCCGCACCGGGACGCATCGGCGCCTATCGCGAACCGGCGGGCCCCGGTGTGCGGGTGGACTCGGGGACGGAGGGGAACTCCGAGATCCCACAGGCGTACGACCCGCTCGTCTCGAAGCTGATCAGCTACGGCGCCGATCGCGATGAAGCTCGCCGCCGGATGCTGCGAGCGCTGTCCGAGTACCGGGTCGACGGGATCAAGACCACGATCCCCTTCCACCGGTTGATGCTCGCCGACAAGCGCTTCGTCTCGGGCGACTACCACACCGGCACCGTCGAACGAGAGATGGACCTATCGGTTCTGAAAGAGGAGGTCGAGCCGAAGCCCAAGGTCGGCGAACCGATGGTGGTGGCGCGACGCGTGGGTATCGAGGTGAACGGCAAACGGTTCGACGTCCGCATCCGCGAGAGCCTCGAAGACGTCGTGCGCCCGAAGAAGCCGAAGCCTCCGGAGCGCTCCGCCGCGGTCGGCGGCGGCGGTTCCGAAGAACTGACGGCGCCGATGCAGGGCACCATCGTCAAGGTGCTGGTCGAGCAAGGGAGCCGTGTTCAACCGGGAGAAGCGGTCTGCGTGCTCGAGGCGATGAAGATGGAGAACTCAATTCTGGCGCACACCGAGGGAACCGTCGAGGAGCTGAAGGTCACGGC
>JADDQX010000012.1:11408-25043 GCA_016781115.1 Actinomycetota bacterium
CATCGGTGGAAGTATGGAACCCCGTCCGGGGGCGAACCGTCTAAGGGGATGGCATGAGACGGCATAAGGCAAGCTTCATCTTCATGGCCGCTGCGGCGAGCCTGGTCGGTGGTCTGCCGGCCTCGGCTCTGACAGAGTCGTTGCCGGAGATCTCACGCACCACCATCTACGGAGCACTCGAGGGCCAGCGGCTCGGCGGGTCGGTCGCCGGCGCGGGAGACTTCGACGGCGATGGGCTCAGCGATCTCGTCGTGGGGGGCCGCGGTCGTGCTTACGTCATCTTGGGAGGTCCCACGGGCGACCTCTCGGTCACATCGCCCGAACGTGCGATCGAGATGGCTTTCGCGGCACCCGATCAGGACCACGTCTTCGTCGTGGCGGGACTGGAGGACGTGAACGGTGACGGCTTAGCCGACGTCGCTGTTGGCGTTGCGCAAGCGGACCCGATGGGGCGCAAGAACGCGGGATCTGTCTTCGTCGTCTTCGGTCGCCACGGCCGCGACTCGATCCTGTTGGACCCCGTGCCCGGGAGTGGCGTGGTTCGCATCGACGGGGGCGGACAGGGAGCCCGTGCGGGAACGGCAGTTGCTTCTGCAGGAGACGTGGATGGAGATGAAACACCCGACCTGATCCTCGGAGCGCCGATGGCCGATGACGGAAGCGGCAAGCGCAGAGGGGCCGCTTACGTGCTGTTCGGGCGAGCCCTCACCGAGCACGTCGATCTCGGTCGGCTCTCGTCGGAGGGATACCGGATCGATCGACCGAACTTCGGTCGCGATGTCGGTAAGTCCGTGTCGACCGCGGGCGACATGAACCGCGACGGACTCGACGACGTCGTCGTCGGCGCCCCTTCCAGCTTGGTCACGGCTCCGCCCGCTGCATACGTGGTCTTCGGCCAGGCGACGACGGAACCCATAGCCCTCGGCAACCTGTCCGGACGCGGCTGGCTGATCCGGGCCGGCGACAAGGAGAACGAAGAGGGAGCCGGTGAAGCCGTCGCGGGCGGCCACGACGTGAACGCGGACGGCGTACCCGACATCGCGATCGGCGCCCCCAACGCGGCGGGGCCGTTCCACCGCAACGGGATCGTGTTCGTGATCTTCGGAAAGAGCGACGGCGCCACGGTCGCTCTCGATGCGCTCGAGGGTGCCGGCTATCGGATCTTCGGAGGCGACCGCGCCCAAGACGTCGGGGATTCCGTTGCCCTCCTCCCGGACCAGGACGGGAATGGCTCGGCCGACGTGCTGGTGGGGGTCCCTCTGGAGCAGCGAGGGCCGTATAGCGAGGCCGACTTCGGCGCGGTCTACCACCTAGCCGGTCAGACCACGGTGGACGACATCCACCTTTGGCGTCTCGGCACCGCCGGCGTTCGGTATTCCGGCGAAGGCTACGAGCAGGCGGGGTCGTCGGTTGCGGCTACCTCGAACTTCCACGGAGACAGAGCGGTGGACCTGGTCGCGGGGGCGCCTCGATGGAGCGGTGAGGCGGGAGAGGCCACGGGACGGGTGTACGTGTTCCGACCGGTGGCCCCGCCGGCGCACGATCGGCCGCCTCGGGTCCGGTTGATCAGCTACGCCACCCGGCAGACGGCGAAGTTCGGCTCCTACTGCTGGGACGGCCTGTGCGGAGACCTCATCCCGACGTTCCAGAAGGTCGCCATCGCCGGCACCGGAAACCGCGCGCACTACAGAGTGATGTTCCCGGAGCGCCCCGATCGTTTCTCTCTGCACGCGTACAGGGAGCTTGACGAGTCCGGGCGGCCCGCGGGAGCGGCCACCGGGATCGACGCGGACCTGTCACCGGTGCGCCTGTACGCCGGCGCGAAGGTCTCTTCCTACGAGGCCGTGTTCCGCCTACCGAAACGCCCGGGCGAGGTGTACCTCGTGGGTCGCGGTTCCTGGGAGGGCGAGGACCGCGGCGACGTGTCCTGGTTCTCCCACCTCAGGCTGAAGAAACAGGAGGCGCGCACGCGCCTCGACGGGCCACCAGAAACCACGCTGAGGAGCGACGACGTCCGGCAAAGGGGAGCGCTTTCGTCTTATTGCTGGAGCCAGTCGTACTCGAACGGGACCGGCTCGACTCTGTGCGCCGACTTCTACCGTCTCGGTCCGCGGAAAGCGCAGCGGGCGCAGGCGGGAGCGCGAGCCTTCATCCGGATCCACACCCGCCACCGGCCCGACCGGGTGCGGCTGCGGTTCTATCCCCAAGAGTCCGGCGGGTATCCGAGCGGGCCCGATCGCCGCGTACGCATCCGTCTGCAACCTCACCGGCGAGAGGGCGCGCTGCGAGCCTGGGATGTGGGGTTCCGACTCCCGCGCCGCCGCGGCCACCTCTATCCGTTGATGTACGCGACCTGGGATCAGCACGGAACTGCGCCCTACGACTGGCATCTGCGCCTCGAGTAGATGCCTCAGCGGTGCGCGAGCGAGTAGGCCAGCCCGACCTGCCCCAGGTGGTACGTCACCATGATCGTGACCGGCGCCCACGACAGCTCCCGGACGAACCTGTGGAGGCCGATCAGCGCATCGGATGTGTAGAAGAGCAGCGATCCCAGCGCGGCGGCCAGGATGCTTCCGCGGCCCCAGTCGTTCGCGCCCGGCGCCGTGAGCGTGGTTAGCACCATCACGCTGATCACGACGACGTATGCGAAAACGGGGAGGATCAGCCTCGTTCGGTCAGACCTGCGCAGGCCTTGACGCACGGCGAGGAACAAAGGGCCGCTCACGAGGATCAGCGTGGTCCCGATGAAGACGCTGTAGGGCGACAGCACGGCGCCTCCGAAAGCGGCTATGTAGGAGACGTGAGCGGCGAAGAAAGCTGCGAGTCCCGGCAGCAAGAGGTCCCGGTCCTGCGTCAGAAAGACGTCGCCGGCGAGAGAGAAGCACAGCGCCAGCATCGTCGCCGCGAACGCCGCCCCCAGCTCCCCCTGCCACGTCAACGCGACCACGATCATGAGAACGACGAGCGTCGCGGGCTTCGCGACCCGCTCGAGACGACGATCCTGACGAGCCACCGCGACCCAGTCGACGAGCGCGGGTACGAGGACCAACAGATACAGGAACGACAAGATGGCTACTCCGGAAGACCGGTGAAGCTGATCCCGGCGCGGTCGGTACCGTAGCGATGGTTCATACCGATCAAGAGCGCGGTGATCGGTTCCACGATGCGCGCGTTCTCGAGCGGGCCCGCATCGACGTACCGCAGCGCTTCGATCGCCTCCACCAGCTCCTTGACCACGGGCTTGCCGTCCTTGCGCCCGCAAACGGGAACGTCGCCCGCGACCGGTGCATCGAGGTCGTTCAGCGCGCTTGCCGACAGGGTGTGGAAGGCCGCGCACATGGTCGTGCCCTTCGGAAGGAAGGCGAGCCCGAGCTGCGCCGCGGACCCCTCCCACACCCCGAACACGTGAGTAGCTTTGCCGCCGACCGACGCCTCCACCGGAACCGTCGCGTCGACGACGACCGTGTCCGGCCGCAAGTGCTCGGCGATGCTCTTGTAGATCGGGATCAGCCCCGAGAACGGAACCGCAACAACGACCGTGGGAGAGGTCGCCGCGGCCGCAGCGTTGTCTTTGCCCTCTACCGTCACCTGCGGCAGGCGTTCGTGTAGCCGTTCGGCCGCCTCGCGAGCCTTGTCCTCGACGCGGGAGCCGATCACAACGCGCCAGCCGGCCCTCGCCCAACGGCTGGCCAGAGCGAAACCGAGATCTCCCGTTCCGCCGATGACGGCAACGCTGTCACCCGGCATCTAGACCGACCTCGGCTCGTACTCGCCGAAGATGCCGCGCAGCACGTCCGAGACCTCACCCAGCGTCGCGTAGGCGCCAAGCGCGGTCTTCATCGGATACAGCAGGTTGTCGCCACCCCGCGCCGCTTCTTCTAGGTCCTTCAGCGCGGCGTCCACCTCGGCCTGATCCCGCTGGGCGCGCACGTCCTGAAGCCGGCTGATCTGGCGTCTCTGGAGCTCCGGATCCAAGGTATGCAGCTCGACCGGCTCCTCTTGCTCGAGCTGGAACCTGTTGACGCCGACCACGATCCGCTCTCCGGACTCCACGTCCTGGTTGATGCGATACGCGGCGTTCTCGATCTCGTCCTTCATCCAGCCCGATTCGATGGCCTCAACCGCCCCGCCCATCGAGTCGATGCGCTCCAGGTACTCCCGAGCTCGCTGTTCGATCTCGTCCGTGAGCGACTCGACCATCCAGGACCCACCAAGCGGATCGGCGGTATCGGCGACTCCGGACTCGTACCCGATGACCTGCTGCGTCCGAAGCGCGATGCGCGCCGCCTTCTCGCTCGGGAGCGCGAGCGCTTCGTCGAAGGAGTTCGTGTGAAGCGACTGCGTGCCGCCCATCACCGCCGCCAGAGCCTCGAGCGCGGTGCGGACGATGTTGTTCTCGGGTTGTTGAGCGGTGAGCGTGGCTCCCCCCGTCTGCGTGTGGAAGCGGAGCATCAACGACTTCGGGTTCTGGGCGTGGAATCGCTCCTTCATCACGCTCGCCCACAACCGGCGCGCGGCGCGGAACTTCGCCACCTCCTCGAAGAAGTTCATGTGGCACGCGAAGAAGAACGAGAGCCGCGGAGCGAAGTCGTCGACCGTCAGCCCGGCCGCGACGGCGGCCTCCACGTAAGCGATCCCGTCGGCGATCGTGAACGCCACCTCTTGCACCGCAGTGCTGCCCGCCTCGCGCATGTGGTAGCCGGAGATCGAGATGGTGTTCCAGCGTGGCAGCTCGTCACGGCAGTAAGCGAAGAGGTCGGTGATGATCCTCATCGACGGCTTCGGCGGGTAGATGTACGTGCCCCTTGCCGTGTACTCCTTGAGGATGTCGTTCTGAGTCGTCCCGGTGACCTTGTTCGCGGGAACCCCCTGCTTCTCGGAGACGAGCTGATACAGGAGAAGGAGGATCGACGCCGTTGCGTTGATCGTCATCGAGGTGGAGACGTCGCCGAGGGGGATGTCCTTGAGGAGCAGCTCCATGTCGGCGAGCGAATCGATCGCGACGCCGACCCGCCCGACCTCGTCCATCGCTTTGGGATGGTCCGAGTCGTAACCCATCTGCGTCGGAAGGTCGAAGGCGACCGATAGCCCGGTTTGTCCGGCCCCCAGCAGGTACCGGAAGCGTTCATTCGTCGCCTCCGCGCTGCCGAAGCCGGCGTACTGACGCATCGTCCACAGACGCTGCCGGTACATCCCTGGGTAGACGCCGCGGGTGAAAGGGAAGCGGCCGGGGACGCCCAACCGGTCGGTCAACCCCGATCCGACCGACTCCTCGTCGTAGAGGGGCTGTATCTCGATGCCGGAATCAGTTGTTCGCTCTTGGGTCACCAGAACATGCTAGTCGGGAGGCCCGACGATAGGATTCCGCACGAATGGCGACCGTCCACGACGTCTACCGCAAGAACAAACCGAAGGCTTTCAGCGCGGATCGGCGCCCTTCGTCGTTCGAAGTCTGGTCTTGGTTCTTCATGCGGATCAGCGGGATCATCCTTCTGTTCCTCGTCTTGATCCACCTCTACATCATGCATCTCATCGGTGAAGGAGTGGAGCGTGTCGACTTCGCGTTCGTCGCAGCGCGGTGGCAGAACGTCGGGTGGAAGACGTTCGACTGGACGATGCTGTTCCTGTCTCTGCTGCACGGCGCGAACGGGCTCCGGATCATCATCGACGACTACGTGGCCTCGCCCCGCAAGCGGGCGGCGGTCAAGACGACGCTCTACACCGCGACCGGACTACTGCTGATCATGGGAACCGCGGTGCTGATCACCTTCGACCCGCGGGCCGGCGCCTAGCTTGATCCGTACCCACGAGTACGACGCGGTCATCGTCGGCGCGGGTGGAGCCGGGCTTCGGGCCGCGCTCGAGGCCGGGAAGCGCTGCAAGACCGCGGTCGTCTCGAAGCTCTATCCGACGCGGTCGCACACGGGCGCCGCTCAGGGGGGGATGTGCGCGGCCCTCGCGAACGTCGAGGAGGACTCCTGGGAATGGCACGCCTTCGACACCGTCAAAGGTGGCGACTTCCTGGCCGACCAGGACGCGGTCGACGTGATGTGCAAGGAGGCCGTGGACTCCGTGCTCGAGCTGGAGCGGATGGGGCTGCCCTTCAACCGGACACCGGACGGGCGCATCGACCAGCGGCGGTTCGGGGGCCACACCCGCAACCACGGCGAGGCCCCGGTGAAGCGAGCCTGCTACGCCGCCGACCGCACGGGACACATGATCCTGCAAACGCTCTATCAGCAGTGCAACAAGGAGGGTGTCGAGTTCTTCTCGGAGTTCTTCGTCCTCGACCTCATCCTGGTCGACGGCGTGTGCGGCGGGATCATCGCTTACGAGATCGCGACCGGCGACCTCCACGTGTTCCGGTCGAAGTCGGTCCTGTTCGCGACCGGCGGCTACGGCAAGATGTTCAAGATCACCTCGAACGCGCACACCCTGACGGGGGACGGGCCCGGCGTCGTGTTCCGCAGAGGATTGCCGCTCGAGGACATGGAGTTCTTCCAGTTCCATCCGACCGGCCTCTACGGACTGGGGATCTTGTTGTCGGAGGCGGCCCGCGGCGAAGGTGGGATCCTTCGCAACGCGGATGGCGAACGATTCATGGAGCGCTATGCCCCGACGATCAAGGATCTCGCCCCGCGCGACATGGTCTCGCGCGCGGAGTTCTTCGAGATCAAGGAGGGCCGCGGAGCGGGACCGAACAGGGACTACATCCTCCTGGACCTGACCGACGTCGACCCGCAGGTGGTCGAGACGAAGCTTCCGGACATCACGGAGTTCGCTCGCACCTATCTCGACGTGGATCCGCTGAAGGAAGGCGTCCCGATCGTCCCCACCGCCCACTATGCGATGGGTGGGATCCCGACCGACATCACGGGGGCCGTGCGAGCCGACCACGCGGGCGCACTGGTGCCGGGGTTCTACGCCGCGGGTGAGTGCGCCTGCGTCTCGGTGCACGGCGCGAACCGGCTGGGAACGAACTCCTTGCTCGACATCGTCGTGTTCGGCCGTCGCGGCGGGCTCGCTATGGCGGAGCACGCGAACGCCACGAAGCTTCCCGACATCCCAGAGGAGCCGGCGAAGCACATCGAGACGATGCTCGCGAACCTGTTCGAAGGTGGAGGCCCCGAGTACAGCGCCGACGTGCGAACCCGGCTCCAGGCCGTGATGATGGATAAGGCCTCTGTGGTGCGGACGGAGGAGTCGCTCAGCGAGGCCTTGACCGAGGTGCAGGAACTCCGCCGGAGGTACGACCAGTGCCGGGTCAGAGATCGCAGCAAGGTCTACAACACAGAGGTCACGGAGCACATCGAGCTCGGGTACCTGATCGACATGGCCGAGGCGCTGGTGGTGTCGGCGCGGGCGCGCACCGAGAGCCGCGGCGGCCACTACCGCGAGGACCATCAGCTGCGAGAGGACGACCACTGGCTCAAGCACAGCTTCATCACGAAGACCGGCGACGGCGAGCTCCAGCTCGCGTACCGGGACGTCACGATGGGGCGCTACATACCGGTAGAGAGGAAGTACTGAGGTGAGTCACTGATGGCGATGGACGGCAAGGACATGCAGCTGGCCGCCACCGAGATCGACGTGCGTCTGCGGCTGCTGCGCTTCAACCCCGAGAGGGACACCGAGCCTCACTTCGAGGAGTACACGGTCAAGGCGCAGCCGATGGAACGGCTGCTCGATTGCCTGCACAAGATCAAGTGGTACCAGGACAGCTCGCTCGCGCTGCGACGGTCGTGCGCGCACGGCATCTGCGGCTCGGACGCGATGGTCATCAACGGTGAGAACGCGCTCGCCTGCAAGGTCCTGGTCAAAGACCTCAAGCAGCCGATCACCGTCGAGCCCATCCGCGGCCTCCCGGTCATGAAAGACCTCATCGTCGACATGGACCCGTTCTTCCAGGGCTACCTGGCAGTCAAGCCGTGGTTGATCACCGACGACCACGAGCGCGAGCCGGACCGGGAACGCCTGCAGTCGCCGGAGGACCGCGCCCGTTACGACGACACCACGAAATGCATCTTGTGCGCGGCCTGTACGACCTCCTGCCCGATCTTCTGGGCCGACGAGGAGTACGTGGGCCCCGCGGCGATCGTGAACGCGCACCGGTTCATCTTCGACTCGCGCGACCGCGGAGGCCGCGAGCGCCTCGAGATCCTCAGCCTGAAAGACGGCGCGTTCAAGTGCCGCACCGCCTTCAACTGCACGTACGCCTGTCCGAGGGGCATCAAGGTCACGAAGGCGATCCAAGAGGTCAAGCAAGCGGCGCTCTTCAAGTCCCTCTGAGGATTAGCCTCACGGGATGAGGCTGCTCCGGAGGGCCCTGATCCTGCTTCTGGTGGCGGTGCTCGCCTACCCGGCCTGGCTGGCGTTCCGCGTCTGGTCTCAGTCTCGGAACGACGAGGTCCATCCGGCCGATGCGATCGTGGTTCTGGGGGCCGCGCAGTACGACGGCGAGCCGTCCCCCGTATTAAAGGCGAGGCTCGATCAGGCGACGTACCTGTGGGAGCAGGATCTCGCCGACACCTTGATCGTCACGGGCGGGAAGCAAGAAGGAGATCGCTACACCGAAGCACACGCCGGTCACAGTTATCTAGAGGAACAAGGCGTGCCGCCCGAGCACATCTTCGAGGAAGAAGAGGGGACGACCACGCTCGAGAGCCTTCGTCGCGTGAAACAGATTGCAGACCAGCGGGGGATCGACACGGTCTTGCTCGTGTCCGACCCCCTCCATTCGGAGCGGATCAAGAGGATGGCCGAAGACCTCGGTCTTGAGGCCTACGCGAGCCCCGCCTCGTACGCCGACCTCGACCGCAGCCGCGAGACGAAGGCGAAAGAGCTAGTGCGAGAGGTTGGGTCCCTGATCGTGTACGAGATCCTGAAGCGCTGACGGCCGCCGGCATGAAGTCGGCAACTTTCCGCTTTTACGCGGAGCTGAACGACTTCCTTCCGAAGGAACGCCGATCGCGAGACGTCCCGTTCGCATTCGATGTCTCTCCTAGCGTCAAAGACGTCATCGAGTCGTTCGGCGTCCCGCACACGGAGGTAGACGTCATCCTCGTCGACGGCCTATCCGTCGACTTCGCACACAGGATCGGAAACGGCGACCGCGTCGGCGTATATCCGGTCTTCGAGACGTTCGACGTCTCGCCCCTTGTCAGGCTGCGACCACAGCCCCTGCGCGTCACGCGATTCGTACTGGACGGCCACCTGGGCCGCCTTGCCAGGCTGTTGCGGATCGCCGGCTTCGACACCCTGTACAACCCCGCGTTCAGCAAGGAGGAATTGGTGCGCGCGTCGCGCGATGAAGAGCGACTGCTGCTGACCAGAGACGTCGGACTCCTCAAACGTTCGGAACTGACACGGGCGTACTACATCAGGTCGACCGAGAGACAAGATCAACTAGAAGAGGTGGTCGATCGGTTCGATCTGCGACGCCAGTTGCGACCCTTCACCCGCTGCCCCCGCTGCAACGGGCGATTGGAAAGGGCGGCCCGCGCGGATATCGAGCACCTCGTGGAGCACGGAACGCTCAGCTCCTTCGATGACTTCTGGCGCTGCGATTCCTGCGGGCAGCCTTACTGGAAGGGGGCGCACCAAGAAGGGCTGAACCGGCTACTAGAACGACTGGCTCGGAGGGACGAGATCTAGAAGCGCTAACGCGAAGCCGGACCTCGCCGCAAGACTGGTCCGGCTCGTACCCTCGGCCGTGGGGACGACGGGTCGCGAGCTACATGCGGTCCATCAGGCGTGCCTCCACACGGTCGAGCAGAGAGGTCCCGCAGAGGTTGCTACGGATCGTGCGCAGGTCCGAGTCCAGAAGCTCGATCACGCGGTCCGCGGAGCGGTCCCAGGTAGCGATGTCCGTGATGTCCAGCATCGTGATCTCGCCGGTGTGCTGTGCCATGCCTTCTCATCGGCAGGAGCCGACCTGAGCGACAGACCCCATCCGAGTGGCTTCTTCCCCCGTGTGGGTGAGTCCTGCCCGCCGGGGCGGACAGGTGGACCATCGGCTCCCCGTATACCGGCGCCGTTTCCTGACCGCCTCGACGCCTCCTGCTACGTCAGAACCGGGTGGACCGCGACCTTAGTGCTGAGGCCACGGATCTTCACCATCTTGCGCCGGCCGAACCTGATCTTGCGCAGTCGCCTCTCTGCCAGCTCCTTGGCCGCCTCCGACACCAGGATCTGGTCCGGCTTGCAGTGATCCAGCAAGCGAGCCGTCAGGTTGACATCGTGCCCCAGTAGATCGTCTCCCTCGATCAACGGCTCGCCCGCATGCACCGCCACCCGCAGGCTGACGTCGAAGTCGTGGTCGTTCGCCCGGCGCTGCTTCACCGCGTTCGTCAGCTCGACCGCCCCGCGCACCGCTTGAGAAGCGGAGGGGAAGGCCAAGAGGAACCCGTCCCCGAGGTGTTTCACGCACTCCCCCTGCACCTCGCGGACCTTCCTCTGGATCATCCGATCCAGAGCGTTGATGAGCCGGATCGCGGCCTCGTCACCCTCGCGGGCGGTGAAGGTGGTGAAGCCGGCGACGTCTACAAACACGATCCCGACGCTGGAGCCCCTTGCGATGCGTGCAAGACGCCGGTTCGAGCGAGCATCCTGCGCCGCCAAGCCCGCGATCAGGTGCGCGCTTCTGAGGCCGAGCTTCCCCATCTTCGACGGGCGCTTGCGAACCGCATCGGCGATGACAGGTTCGAGTGCCTCGGCGGCTTGCACCATCGTGGCGGCGGGACCATCCTTCTCCTCGATCCGCTCTCGCAGAGCGTGCCTGACCTTCGGGACGAGCTCCGGGTCGCCGCGCAGCGCTGCAAAGATCGTCTGGCGCATGTTCATGCGCCGAGTCTATGAAGCGGTCGGTGCGGGAAGCACGAAGCGCGTCTGAGCGACCACCTCGAAGGTCGCGGGGGTCTTGAGGCCGATCAACTCGCCGTCCACGTTGAGCTCGATCTGAGGATCCGAGTCGATCCTGATCGAGCTACCGCTGTCGATGCGAACGCCTTCGAGGGTGCGATGGTCGCCGATCTTGAGCTTCGCGGCCAGCTTCGCGAGGGCCGCGGGTCCCTCTGCCCCAAGCGCACAGGCCTCCAACGAACCATCGCCCGGGTCCGCATCGGGCCACACCTCGATGCCACCCCCACAGGTCTTCCCGTTGCCGACGCCGACGGCAACGCAGTCGCGGACCGCAGTGTCGTTCAATCGAACCGTCGAACGCTCGAGATCGGCCAGGGCCTTGACGCCGCCCCAGATGAACGCCGCGGCCCCAAGCTTCTCCTTCTCGTCCTCATCCATCGCTCGATTCACCTGCACCGGGAACCCGCCCATACAGGCATTCACGAAGAATCGCTCCGCCCCGACCCCCGTGGCCTTCGCAACGTCGAGCACCCTCTCCGAGCCGGCCGCCAAACCACGGGCGACCTCGATGGGGTCGTCTGGGAGCTCCAGCGTCCGGGCGAGATCGTTGCCTGTTCCCATCGGGATCAGCGCGAATCGGAGATCGTCGAGCCGCCGCTGCAAGGCGTTGATCGTGCAGTTGAAGGTCCCATCGCCACCGGCCGCGACCACCAGCTCCCGCCCCACGGCGTTCGCCTGAACCTCGCTATCGAAGCGCTCGAGGGATGAGGGTTCGAGGAGCGCCACGTCCCCAAGTGGCCTGAGTGCCGCCACGATCTCGTCGCGATCGTGCTTCGCCGCCCCGCCCGAGGCAGCGTTCGCAATGACAAGAACCCTCATCCAGAGTGAGCGCGGCGCAGGTGGTCGACGATGTGGGGCACGACGTCGACCGTCGAAGGGTGCAGCGGAGGCTGGTCGAGCGTGGACAGGAACGGGATGATCGAGTCTTGAGCGTGTAGCGACGCGTGGTCGCCGCCGCCGCGGTGATCTCCACCCGCGAGATCCTTCGTCTCCCACGTCAGGTCGTTCGTGAAGACGACGTCGCCCATCCTGTCGAGATCGATCCCGCATTTGATCCGCCAGAAGGCGAGCGGATACTCGGGGGTCCGGATCGTGTTCTCCTCGACCACCCCACCGACCGCGGTTAGATCTCCCTCGAAGCACCACTTGTTGTCCCGCTCATCGACGACGGAACCAGCGTCGCTGCCCATCCAGAACCGCAGGGTCCCCCTCTTGCTCGTGACGACGTATGCCTCGTCCTCCCGCCACATCACCTGGACCACTCCGTCCGTGGACACGAGCGTGTCGACAACCGCTGGACGAAGCGCCTCGCGCCGGCTCTCGTTCAGATAGATGAACCCGATGCGGCCGTTGCCTGCGGCCGCAAGATCGTTGTCCTTGAACCGTTCCTTGCCGCGCTTGGGACTGACGCGCCTGAAATCCGACAGCACCTCGTTGAGGTCCAGGATGTGATCCTCGTTGCTGCTGATAGGACTCTGCGCGTGGTCTGCCGTGACGACGAAACCCACCTCTTCGACCGCTTGCTCCCAAGAATCGAAAGCATCCAAGACATAGGCAACGTGTTCATCCGCCGCGGCGAGGTTGTCTACCTGAGACTCCGGCCCCTCACGGTGGGAGGCGTGGTCGTTCTCGTGGAGATAGAAGAGGATCATCTCGGCCTTCTTCCTCTCCAACAGCTCACGCGTGACGCAGGCGGCCCACGCGTCGGTCGCCTTGATCCTCTTCTGGATGCCTCGGACCGACATCAGCTTCGTGCAAGCCTCGGACGGACCCGTGATCGCATCCGCGAAGTAATGCTCCTTCGGCCCCGGCGCCTGCTCCGGCAGCTTCTTGCGGAAGAGCGCCTTCGCGAGCAGGTTCGGGTCGACGTCGTGCATGTAAGGGCCACGGAAGAGCATGAAGTTGATGGACGCGGTGGTGAGGCCGACCTTGTCCAGCTGCTCGTGGATCGTCTCCACGTCGGGGCTGAGGTGGCGTGAGTTGAGGTTGAGCATGACGTCCCGGACCACCTGCGAGAGGCCCTCGACGATGGCGGCGCGGGGGCTCTGGCCGTAGTTGACGAAGCGTTGGGCATCACGGTCGTACCAGCACATCCCAGGGATGCCGTGCGCCGCCGGTGTCGCACCGGTGAGAAGCGACGCGGTGGCGGCCGGTGTGATGGTCGGAAAGACGGCGATCGAGTCACGGACGTAGCTGCCGTGCGCCTTCAGGAAGGCGAACGCCGGCGCTCGGCCCGAGGCCGTCGCCTGCTCGAACGCTTCGGTGCCCATGCCGTCCACGATGATGTAGACGACTCGGCGCGGCGGCTTCACAGCCGGCAGCTTTCCCATCACGCGCTGCAGCTAACCCCTCACGGGCTGCTACGTGACGAACTAGAAGGAGGAGACGATCGGGCTACTGGTGGGCTGCCGCGAGCCTCCGGGGGGCTCGATCGTGACCGCGACGGCATCGAAGCCGTCGAACGAGCGGTCCAGCTGCATGGTCACCACGCCGTCGCTCGTCTCGAAGGTGGCCGCGCCCACCGGCTCCCCGTCGTCCATGTACCAGAGCTGGTAGACGTCCGACCCCGGCGCTTCGGGGAGCCCGGACACCGCGAACACGGCTCCTTCGCTTGTGGGGGCGAATTGCGCTACCGTTCCGCTCTCACCCTTCAGCTCCAAGCTCTCTTCGCTGCGGATGATCTGAGCGAGGACGTCTTCGGAGCGGGCGAGGTCG
>JADDQX010000012.1:25074-25566 GCA_016781115.1 Actinomycetota bacterium
ACGCCACCGCCACCAGGGCCGCCGCACCCGCGGCCAGCGGAGCCAGACGCGAGCGGACCGAAGTCAGCCAGCTGCGGCGAGCCGGGACCGAAGAGGGCTCCCTCGCCGGAGATACCTGCGCCAAGACTCGATCGGCGAAGCCTGCCGGAAGTTCCACCGGCTCCACCGCCAGGGCGAGCGAATCGATCGCACCGGCGTAGTCATCCGCCTCGGCCATGCACTCGTCGCAGGTGAGGATGTGGGCGCGAACCACCCGGATCTCCTCGGCCGGAACGGCGCCGATGACGTAGGCGGCAACGAGGGACTTCAGCTCCTCGTGCGAACGCTCCATCATTCCGCTTCTCCCGTCGCCACCATCATCTGCCTCAGCTTCGTCAGACCATCCCGGAGGCGGGTCTTAGCCGTGCCCTCCGGGATATCCAGCTCCTCGGCGACCTCGCGGTAGGTGCGCCCGCCGAAGTACGCCAGAACCAATGCTTCCCTTTGAACGCC
>JADDQX010000089.1:0-5737 GCA_016781115.1 Actinomycetota bacterium
GAGTCGCGGATCCGGGGGAGCTGGCGAGCGCGGCGCGGGCGCTGATGTCCGAGGGGGTCGAGCGGAAGGTGGCTCTGCAGCAGGTCGCGCGCGAAGCGGGGGTGCCCAAGCGGGCGGTCTTTGACGCGCTGGTTGAGCTTGAGGACTAGGTGGTTGCGGTTGCGGAGGGCGCTGCGTCGGGTAGCCGCACCTCGACCCCCTGGAAACCGCCGAGGTCTCCCGCACAGGTGTCGCAGACCTTGCGCCCCTTGAACTCGATCGCAGGCTCCTCCGCGCCGCAGAAGACGCACAGGTCACGCCTCTTCTGGAGGATCACCTGCTCGCCGTCGACGCTGATCTCGAGCTCGTCTCCGACGCCGATGCCGAAGACCTTGCGAAGCTCGGACGGAAGAACGATGCGGCCCAACTCGTCGATCTTGCGCACGACGCCGGTAGACTTCATGGCCTTGGCCCCCTGATAGCTGGTAACTCCTGGAGAACGTATTCCCAGGAACCGGGTAGGTCAAGCACAACCGGTCATATCACCCGATCCTGTCACCGAAACAAGCTGGGGAGCGCATCGGACCCGTGAGCGACGACACCTTCTACGTCACCACGCCGATCTACTACGTCAACGATGTCCCGCACCTGGGCCACGCCTACACGACCGTGGCAGCGGACTTCATCTGCCGGTTCCGGCGGATGCAGGGCCGCAAGGTCCACTTCCTCACGGGCACGGATGAGCACGGGCAGAAGATCCTCCGGACGGCGGAGGCGAAGGGGATGTCGCCGAAGGAGTGGACCGATCAGATCGTGCCGCGCTGGACCGAGGTGTGGAAGGCGCTCGACATCTCCAACGACGACTTCATCCGCACGACCGAGCCGCGCCATGAGGGCCCGGTGCAGAGGTTCGTGCAAGAGCTGTATGACCGCGGCGAGATCTACCTCGGCAGCTACCAGGGTCTGTACTGCGTCGGCTGCGAGGCCTTCAAGCTCGAGGATGAGTTGGTGGACGGGAAGTGCCCTCTGCACGGCGTGGAGCCCGACGTCGTCGAAGAAGAGAACTACTTCTTCCGCCTCTCCAAGTACGCGGACCGCTTGATCCAGCTGTGGGAGACGGACGAACGGTCTGTCATGCCCGAGACGCGGCGCAACGAGGTGCTCGGGAAGGTTCGTCAGGGTCTCGAGGACCTGTCGATCTCGCGCGTGAGCTTCGACTGGGGGATACCGCTGCCGTGGGACGAGAAGCACGTGATCTACGTGTGGATCGACGCACTGCAGAACTACATCACCGCGGTCGGATACGGCACCGACGACGACCGGTTCTCGTCGATCTGGCCTGCCGACATCCACCTCGTGGGCAAGGACATCCTCTGGTTCCACTCCGTGATCTGGCCCGCGATGCTGATGGCCCTCGACATGCCGCTGCCGCGCACGGTGTTCGCCCACGGCTACCTCCAGGTGGGCGGCGAGAAGATGAGCAAGAGCAAGCTCACCGGGATCTCGCCTCACGACGTCATCGCGACCTTCGGCTCCGACGGGTACCGCTACTACTTCATGCGTGAGATCTCCTTCGGGCTCGATGGCAACTTCTCTTGGGAGGCGATGGTCGAGCGCTACAACGCGGACCTTGCGAACGACTTCGGCAACCTCGCCTCACGGGTCCTGTCCATGATCACCCGCTACTTCGACGGAGCGCTTCCCGAGCCTCCGCAACCTGACGAGCTCGAGGGATCCGACCGAAGCTTGATGAGCGTCCACGAGCATGCGTTGTCGGACATGGACCAGGCGGTGAACGCGGTGGCGCCGCACCAGGCGGTGAAGGCCGCGTGGACGTTGGTGAAGAAGGCGAACTCGTATGTGGAGGAGGTCGCGCCCTGGGCTCTGGCCAAGGATCCGGACCAGAGAAGGCGCCTGGAGATCGCGCTCTACATGCTTGCGGACACGCTGCGTCAGCTCGCGTTGATGACGTCTCCGATCACGCCGCGCGCGGCGCAGGAGCTCTGGCACCGGCTGGGTCTGGAGGGAGACGTGGAGCAACGCTCTTTCCCAGCCGATGGCGGCTGGGGACGGTTGAAGGCGGGGACGAAGGTGCGGACGGGGGATCCCCTGTTCCCGCGCCTCGACGAGGCTTCCTAGAAAGTTGTGGTTCGACTCTCACTGCCACATCCATCTCTGTGAGACCGCGACCTCCGCGCAGATCATCGAGGCGGCAACGGCAACATCTGTTGAAGCGATGGTCACCGTCGGCACCGACCTCGCTTCCAGTGGCACATCGGTGGAGCTGGCGCGGCACCCGAACGTGTTCGCCGCCGTGGGGGTTCACCCGAACTCGGCAGATGGGTGGCACGACGACGCCGCTCGGGCGGTCGAACGGTGGCTGGTGGACGATAACGTCGTCGCGGTGGGCGAGAGCGGCCTCGACTTCTTCCGCGATCACGTAGCCCCAGACACCCAGCGCATCGCCTTCGTGGACCACATCCAGCTCGCGAAGAGCCACGACAAGGCGCTGATCACCCACACCCGTGACTCGCTCGATGAGGCCCTCGACGTTCTCGAGCAACAGGGTCCTCCCGCTCGGTTCGTCTTCCATTGTTGGTCCGGAGACCGGGCCCAACTCGAGCGCGCTCTCGACCAAGGCGCGTACATCTCCTTCGCCGGCAACGTCTCCTTCAACAGCGCGCACGATCTGCGTGAAACCGCCGCGCGGGTGCCGGACGACCGACTACTCGTGGAGACGGACTCGCCTTATCTCACGCCGGTGCCACACCGCGGCAAGCCGAACGAGCCGGCGCGGGTGGGCCATGTCGGTGAAGCGGTGGCGCATGCACGCGGCGCCGACGTCGTCGCGACCGCGCGCCACACCACCGCGAACGCGCGGAGGTTCTTTGGGATCGAGTGAGGGCGCCGGGCTCCTCGGTGCGCGGCGGTTGCGGGAGGTGCTCGACGACCGTGGGATCAGGCCGACGAAGGCGCTGGGTCAGAACTTCGTCATCGACCCGAACACCATAAGAAAGGTCGTGGAAGTGGCTGCCGTCACGCCGAGAGATCGCGTGTTGGAGATCGGGGCCGGTGCCGGTTCCCTCACACTCGGTCTCGCGGCTGCCGCTAAGCAGGTGATCGCCGTCGAGTTCGACCGTCGCCTTCTGCCCGTGCTCGACGAGACACTGGCCGGCGCAGACAACGTCGAAGTGATCGCAGCCGACGCGATGACGCTGCCGTTGGCGGAGCTCCGTGCAACCAAGCTGGTCGCGAACCTGCCGTACAACATCGCGGTGCCGGTCGTGGTGCGGGTGTTGGAGGAGGCTCCGCAGATCACCGACCTCATGGTGATGACGCAGCGGGAGGTGGGGGAACGTCTGGCCGCGCATCCAGGCTCCAAGGCCTACGGTCAGGTGAGCGTGCTGGTTCGCTACTTCGGGCAGGCGACCGTGGCCGCCAAGGTATCGAGGCGCGCGTTCTTCCCGGTCCCCGGCGTCGACTCGGTGCTGGTGCGGATCGAGCGGCGAGAGCCACCCCGGGTCGGGCCCGAGCAGCTGTTCCCGGTGGTGCGCGCCGCCTTCGGCCAGCGCAGGAAGACCGTGCGCAACGCGCTCATGTCGGCGGGGTTCCACGCCGCCGAGGCGGCCCTAGCCGGCGCCGGCATCGACCCTGCCGCTCGCGCGGAGTCGCTCCGGCTCGAAGATTTCGTAGCCGTGGCCAACGCCCTAGGCGACTCCGCACCTCTGCAGGACTAGCGCCGTCCTAAAGGAGAAGCGGGACCGTCCGATCTCTCTGCCTGAACAAAGAGGCTGTCTGGGAGATTCGCCGCTGTTGGAACTTCTCATCTACTAGAGCGTCGCGGCGGTAGCGTGGCCGCGGTGGCCGCTACCCACAAGCTCCGGCTCGAGACAGGAGCGAAGCTCAACCTCTTCCTGCGTGTCGTCGGCCGTCGCCCTGACGGTTATCACGAGCTGGAGTCGATCTTCCACAGCCTCGACTTCGCGGACGACCTCGACGTCGCACCGAGGCCCGGCGCGACCATCGCCGTGGAGATGACGTCCGAGAGCGGCGGCGCGGTCGCTTTCCCTCCAGCTGAAGAGAATCTCGCCTACGTGGCGGCCCGGCGACTGCAGGAGGTCACCGGGAGCGAGCGGGGGGCCGAGATCCACATCCGCAAGCGCATCCCGTTGGGCGGTGGCCTCGGCGGTGGCAGCAGTAACGCCGCGGGCGTGTTGGCGGCGCTGGACGAGCTGTGGGAGCTCGGGCTGCAACGCTCTCGCCTGCTGGAGGTCGCCGCGGAGATCGGCAGCGACGTCCCCTTCTGCCTCGACGGTGGAGCGACCTGTTTGGTGACCGGACGTGGCGAGAATCTGACGCCGCTGCCGGGGCCGCCGCTTCCTATGTGGTTCGTGCTGGGGCTGTCCGACCGGCCTGTTTCCACCGCGCGGGTGTACGGCGGGCTGGCCGGCGTGCCGCGGACGGGACCTGCAGTGGCGCCGGTCACCATGGCTATCGGCGCGGGAGACGCCGCAGAGCTGGCGCAGCTCCTGCACAACGACCTCGAAGCGGTGGCTCTGCAGCAGCGCCCGGAGCTTCGGGAGCACAAGGAGGTGCTCGTGGCTGCCGGTGCCTTGGGAGTCGGCCTCAGCGGCTCGGGGCCGACCTTGTTCGGTGTGGCTCCGGATGAGAGCTCCGCCCGGGAGATCGCATCGAAGGTCGGAACGTCCTTCGATCGGGTCGTGGTCGCCTCCTCGGCCCCGAATTGCGTCCGCTTCGCCTGACGCTCGCTCGGGGAAGGCGCAGCCTGCGGCGCTTCTCTTTAGTATGCGAAGGCAGCCGGCGGGTGCCGGATGTGACGGTGCCCCGTGGGGTAATTGGCAGCCCGAGGGATTTTGGTTCCCTAAGTTCTGGTTCGAATCCAGGCGGGGCAGCGACTTCTAGCGAAGGAGACGGCGGTTGGCGCGGAGTGCAGGAGACGGCGCCGAGCGCACCGCCAGGACGGCGGTGGTACTAGCAGCCGGAGAGGGAAAGCGCCTGAAGTCCCAGCTCCCGAAAGTCCTGCACCAGGCCGCGGGACGTCCCTTGCTCGGTCACGTGCTGGAGGCGTTGCGCCCTCTCGAGCTGGACGAGGTGATCGTGGTGACCTCCAAGAGCGGGCTGATCGAGGCCGCCTTCGCTGAGGCCGGCTACACGTTCGCGGTTCAGGATCCGCCGAAAGGCACCGGTGACGCGCTGCGGGTCGGTCTGGCGGCTGCCGCGGCCGATGACGGTCAGGTCCTCGTGGTTCCGGGGGACACTCCTCTGTTGCCCGCGGCGACCCTACGGTCGTTGTGGGACACCCACTTGGATTCTTCTGCCGGCGCCACGGTGCTGACCGCGCGCTCCGGCGCTCCCGCGGGCTACGGACGCATCGTTCGTGCGGCGGACGGCAGCGTCGACAAGATCGTGGAGGACCGCGACGCGACGCCGGACGAGCTCGCGATCGACGAGATCAACGGCGGGGTCTACATCTTCGAGCGACAGGGTCTAGAGGACCTGCTCGCGAAGCTCGACAGCGAGAACAGCCAGCGCGAGTACTACCTCACGGACGTGATCGCGCTGCTGGGCTCCAGTGAGAGCAAGGTGCATGCGCTGCAGGTGCCGGAGTCCGAGGTGGCGGGGGTCAACTCGCGCCGTCAGCTCGCCGAGGTGACGGCGCTGCTCCACCGGAGGACGACCGAGCACTGGCTGGAGCAAGGCGTGACCATCATCGACCCGGCCACGACCTACATCGACA
>JADDQX010000089.1:6129-8937 GCA_016781115.1 Actinomycetota bacterium
GCAAGGGCGACAAGATGAAAAGGTCCGAGGAGGCTGACATAAACCGCTCCGACGGGGGAGGATAGATACACATGCAGTTACCCACGCACAAGCGGCTGATGATCTTCTCGGGCACGGCCAACCCTGCGCTCGCGCAGGAGGTCTGCGAGCACCTCGGAATGAAGTTGAGCCCCGTGGAGATCGAGGAGTTCGCCAACTCCGAGCAGTACGTCAGGTTCAACGACTCCGTCCGCGGCTGCGACGCCTTCGTGATCCAGAGCCACTCGGCCCCCGTAGATGTGCACCTGATGCAACAGCTGCACATGATCGATGCGCTGAAGCGGGCGTCGGCGAAGCGGATCACCGCGGTGTCGCCGTTCTACCCATACGCGCGGCAGGACAAGAAGACTCGCTCGCGCGAACCGATCGCGGCGAAGATGATCGCGGACTTCTACGAGGCCGCCGGAGCGGACCGCGTCCTGTCGGTCGATCTCCATACCGGCCAGATCCAAGGCTTCTTCAACGTCCCGTTCGACCACCTGACGGCCCTGCCGCTGCTCGCCGACTACTTCGCCAACATGCTCGAGGACGACTTCGTGATCGTGTCTCCCGACGCGGGACGGGTGCGACTGACGGAGAAGTGGGTGCAGCACATGCACGAGTTCCACGGCCTGAACGGCACCGTCGCTTTCATGCACAAGAAGCGCCAGCGCGACGTTCGCAACGTCAGCAAGACGCTCGCGGTCGTCGGTGAGGTCGAGGGCAAGACCTGTGTGATCGTCGACGACATGGTGGGCACAGCGGGAACGATGGTGAACGGCGCCGAGGCATTGATGGCTGCCGGTGCGACCGAGGTGTACGCCGCCGCCACACACGCGGAGCTGTCGGACCCCGCGACCGACCGGATCAAGAACTCGCCGATCCATCAGTTCGTAACCACCAACACGCTCCCGATCCCGAGCGAGAAGGCGATCGACAAGCTCGTGGTGCTTTCGATCGCGCCGACGATCGCCCAGACGATCAAGGCCGTCTTCGAAGAGGAGTCGGTCTCAGAGCTCTTCCACGGAGAGAACCAGCCCTAACCCATCTCTCTGCACCGCGGCCCCCCTTACGGCCGCTTCTGGGGGTAGAGAACCGAGAGGTCGAGCTCCAGCGCGATCGGCAGCGCGGTCTCGGCCCACCCGCTGAGTGCTTCACCCTGTTGCCACCCCTGGTACTTCGCGGCCAGGAGCCGCCGCGCAAGAGCTTCCTCGGCCGGATCGCCAACCTCCCGTCCCGTGGCCGGGAAGGTGGCTTGGCCGATCCGAACCATCACCTCTGGATGGGCCCAGATGTTCCTCACCCAGTCGCTCCGGCCGCGACCTCCGGCGAGCAGGTAGATGGTTGCGCCGCGCGACCACCCGAACCAGATCTCGATCTCGTGCGGCCTCCCGGTGCGGCGTCCGGTGGTCGTGACGTAACAGAAGCTCTCGTCCGCCACCGAGGAGAGGTCGTCCACGCACCTATAATGCGTGCTTCCCCCGCTCCGGCTTGGTTCGGGCGCGGGATCAAGTGAACAACCGACACCTGCACAGAGGTAGGGAGAGGAGTCCCGATGGCTGAGGTGAAGCTCGATGTAACGAAGCGCGAGGGAACCGGCAAGGGCGCCGCCCGCCGAGCCCGCGCCGCCGGCAAGGTCCCCGGGGTGGTCTACGGCAGAGGGATGGATCCCGTCGCCGTGGAGGTGGATCGCCGCCAGTTCGTGCAAGCCCTGCAGACCGATGCGGGGATGAACGTGCTCCTCGGGCTGAAGATCGACGGCCAGAGCATCACGACTCTCGCGCGCGAGCTCCAGCGCGACCCGGTCAGGGGCACCCTTCTTCACGCCGACTTCGTGAAGGTCGATCTGAACGTCGAGGTAGAGGCCGAGGTGCCGGTCCACCTCAACGGGGGGGGAGACTCCCCGGGCGTCAGGAGCGGCGGGGTTCTCGAGCAGCCGCTCTTCACCGTCACGGTCAGGGCTCTCCCGGCGGACCTCCCGGAGTCGATCGAGGCCGATGCGTCTGGACTCGACTCGGGGGACTCGCTGCGGATCGCAGATCTCGCGTCGGGTCGCAAGTTCGAGTTCGTCCAGGACCCGGACACGGTGGTTGCATCCATCGCCCAGGCTGTGAGCGAAGAGGAACTCGCGGCCCTCGAAGCGGCAGCGGGTGCATCGGGCGCCGATCAGTCGGTCGAGGGGCTCGAAGCAGCGACCGGAGCAACCGGCGAAGAGGCCGACGGCTCAGGAGAGCCTTCTGTGGAGGCGGCCCCCGGCGCCGAGAAGGAACCCTCGTAAAGCCTCAGAGCCACAGGATCTTCAGAGATGCCGCTGTTCCGGCGCTCGTCCGATGAAGACGGCGGGCGCTGGATAGCGCTCGGCCTCGGCAACCCCGGCGAGCGCTATAGCCGGACCCGCCACAACGCGGGTGTGCTGGTCATCGAGGAACTCTTGGCCCGGACCGGGAGCTCGCTGAAGAGCCACAAGAGCGGCGCGCTGGTGGCGGAGGCATCTCTCGGTGGCGAGCGGGTCGTGCTTGCCCGCTCCACCGGCTACATGAACGAAAGCGGCCGTCCGCTGGGGCAGCTGGTGCGCTTCTACAAGACACCGGTCGAACGCGTGATCGTCGTGCACGACGAGCTCGACATCGCCTTCGGCGAGGTGCGGGTGAAATGCGGGGGCGGCACCGCCGGACACAACGGGCTGAAGTCGGTTGCGGCCCACCTCGGCTCGAAGGACTTCGTGCGGGTCAGGGTGGGGATCTCGCGGCCCTCGGGGCGCCTCGACGCGGTCGACTACGTGCTGCAGAG
>JADDQX010000090.1:0-5834 GCA_016781115.1 Actinomycetota bacterium
CACCAGAGCAGCAGGCGGGAACCACAGCGGCCCCACCCCGAGCGCTACGGACAATGCCTGTGCTAACTCTCGTTGGCGCAGCGGCTCGTCGTCAACCACGTTGTAGGTGCCCACCGGGGGGCGAGCGAGCGCTCGGTCCTCGCTTGAGGGACATTCCTCCGACGCACATCGAGGGTGTGACCTGTGGCGACATCACGTGACCCCTCACATGGGTCCCGAGCTTGTGACAAAGTGAACCAAGACGTCAGAGATCGTGCACGGTCGCTGAGGTTCAGGGCCCTTCGTTCAAAAGGAGCGGGGGGCCCGCTTCTTCAGCTCCGCGTGCCGCGCTGCCGCAGCAACGGAGACAATGCCCTGCATGATCGTCGGCTACCAGGGTGAGCCCGGTGCGTATTCGGAGGAGGGCGCTGCCGCCTTGTTCCGGGGCGCTACGCACCAGCCGTTCGCGTCGATCCGGAAGGTGTTCGAGGCGGTGGAGGTCGGCCGCGTCACGTATGGGGTCGTGCCGATGGAGAACTCGCAGGCCGGCAGCATCAACGAGACCTACGACTTGCTGCTGAGACATGGGCTTCACCTGGTGGCGGAGACGCTCGTCCGAGTCGATCACTGTCTCCTGGCGCTGCCCGGAACGTCGCTGCACGACCTAGCCGAAGTCATCTCGCACCCCCAAGCGATAGCGCAATCGGAGGAGTTCCTAACCACGATCGGCGCGAACGTTCGAGCGGAGTACGACACGGCCGGTGCCGCCAAGCGCATCGCGGAGGAGAAACTGGCGAAGACCGGCGCCATCGCATCGAAGCGAGCCGCAGACCTTTACGGGCTAGACGTCCTTGCCTCGAACATCCAGACCTACGCGAGCAACTACACGCGCTTCGGAGCGCTCAGTCGTTCTTCCGAGCCGTTGGGGGAGGCGAACAAGACATCGCTCGTCTTCGGCGCGGGCCATGTCGCGGGTTCGCTCTACGAATGCCTGGGCGCGTTCGCGCGACGTCGACTGAGTCTCACGAAGCTCGAGTCTCGTCCCCGTACCGGACGTCCATGGGAGTACGTCTTCTACACCGATGTCGAAGCGCCGGCGACTGCACCGGCATTGATCGAAGCGTTGTCGGAGATCAGCGAGCACGCCACCTTCACGCGCGTGCTCGGGACTTACGAGTCCGCGCTCAGCCGCGACTAGCTTGTCGAGCGTTCTGACGTCGGAAACCTACGCTCGGACGTAGGCCAGTTAGCACAGAACTACCTAGAAGTAGAAGGTTGCTTTCTCGGCTAGTTGGATCAGCGGGCTCCAGAAGAGGCCGAACACGAGCGTCGCGAGCGCCGTTAGCCCGATCACTCCCAACGCGAGAGGGCCGGGGCGAAGGGGGGGCCGGGCTTCGTCGGGTTCCTGCATATACATGACGACCATCACGCGCAGATAGAAGAAGGTCGCGATCGCGCTGGTCAGCACGCCGATCACTACCACCCACTCGTACCCGGCTTCGATCGCGGCGCCGAAAACTACGAACTTCCCCACGAATCCCGACGTGATCGGAACGCCTGCCAGCGACAACAGGAACAGGGTCAGAGCCGCGGCCAGGAGGGGGTTCTCGTAGAAGAGGCCCTTGTGGTCGACGAGTCTGGTCCGCCGCTCTTCACGGCCCGCCAGCACCGCCAAGATCGCGAACGCTCCCACGACGGTCAGCCCGTAGGTCGCGAGATAGAACAGCGATCCGGAGACGCCGCGGTCGTTCGCCGCGATGACGCCGGTGAAGATGAACCCGGCGTGCGCGATCGACGAGTAAGCGAGCATCCGCTTGAGGTCCTCTTGCACCACGGCGACCACGGAGCCCACGAGCATGGTCACGACGGCGACGCCTATGACCAACGGTCTCCAGTCCCAGCGGAGTTGGATCAAGGCGCTCTCGAGCAAACGGAGAACCGCGGCGAACGCGGCTACCTTGGAGCTCGCCGCCATGAAACCGGTGACGGGAGAGGGTGCCCCTTGGTAGGCGTCGGGCGTCCACATGTGGAAGGGAACCGCGGCAACCTTGAACCCGAGGCCCACGATCAGGAAGCCGGCAGCGATCACCATCATGCCCGTCTCCTGGGAGGGGGCCGAGGCGAGGAACCCAAAGACCCCCTCGACACCTGCGGCACCCCCGCGCTCGTAGAGGTTCGTCGTGCCGGTGGCGCCGTAGGTAAGGGCGACCCCGAGCAGGAAGAACGCGGACGAGAAGGAGCCCAGCAGGAAGTACTTCATCGACGCCTCTTGCCCCGCTAGCGAACGTCGCCTGTATCCGACGAGGACGTAAAGCGCCAGAGAGAACGTCTCGAGCGCGAGGAACATCATCATCAGGTCGGCGGCACCCGCCATCAACATCATCCCGGTCACCGCGAACAGCACCAGCGCGTAGAACTCGGATTCCTCGACTCCTTCACGCGTCAGGTAGTCGCGCGCGAGCCACACCGTCAGCAGGCCGAAAGTGGCGAGGGCGATCTTGATGAAGGTCGCGAACCCGTCGAGAGCCACCATGCCCGCCAGTTGCAGATCCGTCTGTCCCCACACGACCACGCACAGCGCGATCGAGGCGCCCAGCCCCACGGTCGCCATCAACGGCAGGTACACGTTCTTCGCGCGATCGCCCACGAAAGCGTGCACGACCAAGATCAAGAGAGCGGTGATGCTGAGTGCTATCTCCGGCGCGATCCCGCCCAGCTCGACGTTGGGAGGAGTGAAGTTCATCTACCTACGTCCCCCTGCCACGGACGCACCCTCGGGTGCGACCGACGTGCGGTTGAAGGTGTCGACGATCCTCTGCGCCGACGGCTCGATCCTCTCGAGGAACGGCTTGGGGTAGAGCCCGATGAACACGATCAAGGCGAGGATCGGCGCCAGCATCGCCAGCTCGCGGACGTTCAGGTCGGGGAGCAGGCGGTTCTCTTCATGCGTCACGTCACCGTGGAACACCCGTTGATACGCCCACAGCAGGTAGATCGCGGCGAGCACGACCCCGAACGCAGCGGGAACCACCCACCACCGGTAGGTGAAGAAGGTCCCGAGCAGGATGAGGAACTCGCCGACGAAGCCGTTCAGTCCCGGAAGACCCAGCGAGCCCAGAGCGACGACGAGGAAGACGCCGGACAAGATCGGCACGGCGGTCGCGAGCCCGCCGAAGTCCGCGATCAGTCTGGTGTGGCGGCGGTCGTACAGCGCCCCGACGAGCATGAACAGGGCGCCGCTCGTGAGGCCGTGGTTCACCATCTGCAGGATGCCGCCGCTCATGCCTTGGATGCTCCCGACGAAGATCCCCAGCGTGACGAACCCTAGGTGTGCCACCGACGAGTACGCGATCAGGCGTTTCAGGTCCTTCTGCATCGTCGCGACCAGGGCGCCGTAGATGATCCCGACGATCGAGAGGCCGATGATGATGGGCGCGAGGTCCCGCGCCGCGTCGGGGAACAGCGGGATCGCGAAGCGGATCAGGCCGTAGGCGCCCAGCTTCAGCAGCACTCCCGCGAGCAACACCGATCCCGCGGTGGGGGCCTCGGTGTGTGCGTCCGGCAACCAGGTGTGAAGCGGGACCAGCGGAACCTTCACGGCGAACGAGGCGAAGAAGCCGAGGAACAGCAACCGCTGGACGTCGAGTGAGAGCTGAGTGCCCAGAAGCTCTTGGTAGTCGAAGGTCGGCGCACCCGAAGCGGCGAAGTAGAGGTACACGATCGAAACCAGCATCAGCAGCGATCCGACGAGCGTGAAGAGGAAGAACTTCATCGCCGCGTAGATCCGGCGTCCGTAGCCCCACATCCCGATGAGGAAGTACATCGGAACGAGGCTCGCCTCCCAGAAGAGATAGAAGAGGAACATGTCGAGGGCGGCAAAGACGCCGAGTAGCCCCGTCTCCAGCGCCAGGAAGAAGATGAAGTAGGCCTTCGCCCTCTTGGTGATGCTCCACGAAGCGAGAACCCCCAGCGGCATCAGGAACGTAGTCAGCATCACCATCCACAAGCTCACTCCGTCGATGCCGGTGATGTAGCCGATCCCCCACTCGGGTATCCACTGCAGAGACGAGCCAAGCTGGAACTGTTGCTCGGCGCCGGCGTCGAACTGAAGCAGCACCCCCACCGACAACACGAAGGTCACGAGCGTGACCGCAAGGGTCGCCAGCCGCAGCACCTCCACCCGGTCCTTCGGGATGAAGCCGACCAGGATCGCCCCGACAAGCGGCGTGAAGATCACCAGGTCGAGGAGCGGGAGATCGTTCACGCGAGCCCCAACCGCACCAAGAGAACGGTCAGGATGACGACCACCCCGAAGAGGACCATCAAGGCGTAGTTGCGCACGTAACCCGTTTGGATGCCGCGGAAGCTCTCAGACGTACGAGCGATGACGCGGCCGGTGCCGGTGAGCAGCCCGTCGATGTAGCGCGGGTCGAAGACGTAGGCGAGGTAGTTCGACAAGGCCTTACCCGGTAGCACGATGCCGTGGCCGTAGATCGTGTCGACGTAGAACTTGTTCCGCGCCGCTCTCACGAGGCCCGGAGCCCTCGCGTGCGCCTTGCGCCGGCGGAGCGACCCGGCTCGTGTCATGTACATGCTGCGCGCAAGCAGGATCCCTGCTGCGGCAACGAGCAAGGCGATGCCACCGAGGATCCACGGGGTGAGGCCCTCCGGAACGTGCGACTCGCCCACCACCGGCTCCAGGAAATGCTCGAGGGTCAGCAGTCCGGGAAGGTTGATGACGCCGCCGATCAGAGACAGCACCCCCAGCGGGATCAGCGCAGCGGCCATCGTCGGCGGGACGTCGTGGACGTGAACGCCGTCGGGGACCCTCAGCGGTCCTTCGAAGACCCTGAAGTACAGCCGGGACATATAGAACGCGGTGATGAAGGCGCTGATGACGCCGACCGCCCACAGCACGTACTGTCCGTCCGCCCAAGCCGACGCCAGGATCGCGTCCTTCGAGAAGAAACCGGAGAACGGGGCGATGCCGGAGATCGCGAGCCACCCGAGCATGAAGGTCGTTCCCGTGATCGGCATCACCTTGCGAAGACCGCCCATCTTGCGCATGTCCGTCTCGCCCGCTAACGCGTGCATGACCGCGCCGGCGCCTAAGAACATCAGGCCCTTGAAGAAAGCGTGCGTCACGAGGTGGAAGATCCCGACGGAATAGGCATGTACGCCGTGTGCCAGGAACATGTAGCCGAGCTGCGAGATCGTCGAGTACGCCAGCACCTTCTTGATGTCGTACTCGAAGGCTGCCATCAAGCCGGCCCATAGAGCCGTCGCGGCCCCCACGATCCCCACCACCATCAGAGCGAGGCCCCCGGATGCCTCGAAGACCGGGCTGAGGCGCGCGACCATGTAGACGCCTGCCGTGACCATCGTCGCCGCGTGGATCAGAGCCGATACCGGCGTCGGTCCTTCCATCGCGTCCGGCAGCCACACGTAAAGAGGTATCTGCGCGCTCTTTCCGGTGGCGCCGCCGAACAGCAACAGAGCGACGACGGTGGCGATGCCCGCCGTCATCGCTCCGGCTGCTTCGTTTATCGCGAGCATGCTCAGGCTCCCGACCGTCGAGGCGAGCAAGAAGATCCCGAGCAAGAACGAGAAGTCGCCGATCCGGTTGACGATGAACGCCTTCTTCGCCGCGTTCGCGGCGGACGGCTTCTCGAACCAGAAGCCGATTAGCAGATAGGAGGCGAGCCCGACTCCCTCCCACCCGACGAACAGAAGGAGCAGGTTCTCGCCTAGAACGAGGATCAACATGAACGCGACGAAGAGGTTGAGGTAGGCGAAGAAGCGCGAGTAGCGCGGGTCATCGTGCATGTAGTCGATCGAGTACACGTGGATCAGCG
>JADDQX010000090.1:6029-8730 GCA_016781115.1 Actinomycetota bacterium
GCATCAGCTCGATGAACATGAAGATCACGATGGCGTTGCGACGGACCAACACGCCGACGACGCCGATCGTGAACATCAACCCAGCCAACGCCAAGTAGAAGCCGGGGGCGACGCTCATCGCGTCGCCTGGGGTCGGCGGGCGGTCGAGAGAACCGGAGGTGCTGGCACGAAACCGGGCGCGACGCTCATGCCGCCTCTTCGTTCATCGCAGCGCGCTCGCGGCTGTCGGTCTCCACGGCGCTGAGACGGCGGGCGAGCACCATCACCCCGACGATCGCTACCACCAGCAGGATCGAGGTCACCTCGAACGGCAGGAGGTAGCGGCTGAACAAAGCGCGAGCTATGGCCTGAACGTTCCCGGGATCCTGGTTTAGCTCCGTGAGCGCCGCGGTGCCGTCGGCTCCACCTGCGGCGAGGCTGGCGCCTTGGATCGCGACGAACAGGAGCCCGATCGCGAGGACGGCCCCGAGTACCAGCGCCAAACCGCGCTGCCCCGTCAGCGGTTCGACCAGCGACTCCTTCAGGTCGATGCCGAGCAGCATGATGACGAAGAGGAACAACACCATGATCGCGCCGGCATAGACGATGATCTGGATCGCGGCGACGAAGAACGCGCCCTGCAACAGGAACGCGAGCGCGAGCGCGATCTGCGTCCCCACCAGGAAGAGCGCGACGTGTACCGCGTTCGGTGCGAACAGCATCGCAATCGAACAACCGAGCGCCATGACGAACATCACGCCGAAGAGGATGACTTCGAGGTTCATGCCGGTGGATCCTCGAAGTACCTCTCCGGCGGGATCTCCTTCTTGGTTTCCCAGTGCCGGACGATCGGCGCGTCGACGATGAGCTGGTCCTTCTTGTAGATCATCGCTTCGCGGGAGTTCGCCGAGAGCTCGTACTCGGTCGTCATCAACAACGCCTCTGTAGGACAGGCCTCGATGCAAAGCCCGCAGAAGATGCAGCGCAGGTAGTTGATCTGGTAGATCTGCGCGTACCGCTCCCCTGGAGAGAAGCGCGCTTCGGGCGTGTTTTCTGCAGCCACGACGTAGATCGCGTCGGCGGGGCAGGCTCCGGCACAGAGCTCACATCCGATGCACTTCTCGAGCCCGTCGGGGTGACGGTCGAGGATGTGACGCCCCTTGTAGCGGGGGAACGGCTGCCGCCGTACCTCGGGGTAGGAGATCGTGTCCTTCTTCTGGAAGATGTTCTTGATCACGACGCCCATCCCGCGTGCGATCTCAGGAAGTGCCACTCGGCACCTCCCTCCCTCTCTGCTTGGTCGGCACGATCAGCGCCAGCCGAGGGTCACCGCGCCCCATCCACACGAGAACGGCCAGGAAGAGCAAACCGAAAACACCGAGACGGACGCTCTGTGAGATGCCCTCAGTGTTCACGACCGCCGTCACCATGATCCAGACGAGGGCGGCCGGGATGAGGCGTTTCCAACCCAGCCACATCAGGCGGTCGTAGCGGAGGCGGGGCAACGTGGCGCGCACCCACACGAACAGGTAGACGAAGAAGAGCACCTTGAGCGTGAACCAAACCAACGGCATGATCCACGGGATCCCGAACTGCGGGCCGTGCCACCCTCCGAAGAACAGCGTTACGGCCATGGCGGAGATGGCGACCACGTGGATGTACTCGCCGAGGAAGAACATCGCGAACCGGATCCCCGAGTACTCGGTGTGGAAGCCCGCCACGAGCTCGGTCTCGGCCTCGGGAAGGTCGAAGGGCGCCCGGTTCGTCTCCGCGATGCCCGCGATCAAAAAGATGAGGAACGCGGGCCACTGCGACCAGATGTACCAGTTGGGAACGAAGCGGAAGATGCTGGAGACCTGCTCCAGCACCGGGATCCCGTCGAACACGGTCACGTCCCCGATGCTTCCCGCCTGCGCAGCGACGATGTCCTGCGTCGACAGGCTGCCGGCGACCAGGACGATCGGAACGAGCGAAAGGCCGAGCGCGATCTCGTAAGAGATGAGCTGCGCCGTGGAACGGATCCCACCGAGCAGCGGGTACTTGGAGCCCGAGGCCCAGCCGGCGAGCACGATCCCGTACACACCCAGCGACCCCATCGCGAGGAAGTACAAGAGGCCGATGTTGAGGTCACTGAGGATGAAGTCCACTCTGCGGTCACCGATCGTGACGTGGTCGCCGATCGGGATGACCGCGAACGCCAGGAAGGAAGGGACCATCGCGGCGACGGGAGCCAGCGCGTACGCCCACCGATCGGCGTTCTTCGGCCTGAAGTCCTCCTTGAAGAACAGCTTGATGCCGTCCGCCAGCGTCTGCGCAAGCCCGAACGGGCCGTGACGGTTCGGCCCGAGACGCGACTGCATGAAGGCGAGCACCCTGCGCTCGAACCAGATCACCAACATCGTGACCACGAGCAGAACCAGGAAGACGACGACCACCTTGACGGCCGCGACGATCACCGGCGCCCCGATCCAGTCGATGATGTTTCCGATCATGAGGGCCTCACCGTCACCGTCGGGTCGAGTCCCGAGATGAGCGTGTTCGCCGGAAGGCCCACCTGGTCGTACGGGACGAAGACCGCGCCCTTGACGACGTCGCCGATCACCGCCCGCACCGTGAAGCTGGTGCCGTTCGCTTCGAGCGTCACGTCCTGGCCGTCGTCGACGCCCAGCGCCTTGGCGTCCTCGTCGTTCAGGTCGACGAACGGCTTGCGCTGCAACCTGCG
>JADDQX010000091.1 GCA_016781115.1 Actinomycetota bacterium
CAAGTTCGAAGCGAAGCTGTCGGACACGAAGGTCAACGCCAACCCCGCGCTGGCATTCCACCTCGAGTTCGCAGAGGACGATGAGGAGATCGGTGACTTCAAAGCGGTCATCCCCAAGGGCTTCAATATCGCCGCTGACGGCGACGTACCCGACGGGGAGAAGATCGGCGGCGGCACCGTGACGATCGCTGCCGGCCCTGACTGCCGGCCCGGCCCCGAGGGACAGATCCCGCTGAAGGCGCCCGTCACCGTCACTGCCACGATCGTCGAGAAGGCGCGCAGCGACGATGAGGCCGACGCGGGGGTTCACGCGGTGTGGTTCCTCGACCTGGAGCCCCTGAACCGGGTTCGCCTCCTGGTTACCGGCAGCCCCACGACCGGTTGGACGATCCAGGGTGCGCCCACTCCGAGCGACAACACCTGCAACGGGCTCGTCGTGGACCTCGCGATCAACGCGAAGTCGGCGTCGGGCGTCCCGATCCTGACGAACCCCGCCAAGGCCGGGAAGTACAAGTTCCTTGCCGAGATCGCGAGCCAAGACTCTCCTGTGGTGGCGAAGTTCAAGCAGGTCTTCAAGATCACGAAGTAGCCTCCTCACCGGCACCGAGGAAGACAGAGAGCGGCCCCCTCCGGGGGCCGTTTTCGCGTGTTCGGTCGGCGGAAGGAGTGGGCGGTGCCCGCGGCGAATCCTTGAAGGACTAGAGGTCCTTTCGAGGAGGTACCCGATGAGGAGTGTCAAGACGATATCGCTGCTAGCTCTCGCGACCCTGCTGGCGTTCCCCACGCTCGCGGCCGCCGGCGACTTCAGCCCTGAGTTCTCGTTCGCCTTGTCCGACACGCGCATCAAGGCGAACCCGCAGATGACTTTGAAGCTCGCACAGGAGGACGGCGAGGAGGAGCTCAGTCACGTCACGCTCAAGATCCCGGCCGGCTTCAAGCTTCCGCCGGACGCCGCGGTCCCCAACAACGACCAGATCGGCTCGGGGAGCATCACGATCGCGGCCGGACCAGGCTGTCGCCCCGGCGCCCCCGTCGGGTCGGCGAAGGCTCCGTTCACCGCTCCCGCGACCCTGAGAGAGCAAGACCGCACCGACGAGCAGGCGGATTCCGGTGTGTACGCGGTGTGGGTGTTGGACATCTCGGGAGTCACGCGGGTTCCTCTCGAGATCCGGGGGTCGAAGGCGGCGGGTTTCACGGTGGACGGCGACATCGCGCCGAACGACAACACCTGTCCGCCGTTCAGCTTCGAGTTGAAGGTGAACTCACAGACGACCTCGGGCGTTCCGGTCCTCAAGAACCCGAGGTTCACCGGGCGCTACAAGTTCATATCGACCTTCACGAGCGCGGACTCACCGACGGTCGTGACCATCCCTCAGAAGATCAAGATCACGCGCTGACCCAGCAGAGCTACGGAAAGAAGGAGGCCCCTGCGGGGGCCTCTTTCTTTGTGAGGTCGACTATCCACGGGCGCCCTGCAGTGCGGTGCCGCAGGGACAGTTGCGCTCGCTCGGGATCCTCGGCACCAAGGCGAACAGAAGATCTCGCAGCTTGTCGTTGTTGGCTCTGAAGACCTTCAGGACCTCCTCGTGGCTGACGGCCGCGCTCTTGCCAGCGACGCCGACGTCGTAGTCCGTGATCAGAGAGATGTTGACGTAGCACATCTCGAGCTCGCGGCAGAGATAGGCCTCCGGGTACTGGGTCATGTTGATGACCTCCCACCCGGCGTCTTGGAACCATTTCGATTCGGCTCGCGTCGAGAAGCGAGGTCCTTGGATCGTCACCACGGTCCCGCGATCGTGCATCGTGATGCCTTGGTCGCTGCCGGTCTTCAGCGTCGTCTCTCGAAGCTCTGGGCAGTAAGGGTCCGCGAACGCGACGTGGGTCGTGATCGGACCGTCGTAGAAGGTGTCCTTGCGCCCAGCCGTGCGGTCGACGAGCTGATCGCAGACGACGAACTCGCCCGGCCGCACCTCTTCTTTCAACGATCCGGCGGCGCACGGTCCGATGACCCGCTTCACGCCCAGCTCCTTCAGCGCCCACACGTTCGCGCGGTAGTTGATCTTGTGGGGGGGCAGCGTGTGGCCTTGCCCGTGACGCGGCAGGAAGGCGACGCTCCGGCCGTCGATCTGCCCCACCGCCACGGCGCCTGAGGGCGGCCCGTAGGGGGTATCGACCTGGACCTCCTCCACGTCGCCGAGGAAGGAGTAGAACCCCGACCCCCCGAATACACCTACCTCTGCGGTCGGGGGCATCAGGCCGACTTCTCGCCGGACGCGCTCGAGGTCTTCGTTTCGCCCGAAGAGCTCAGGGACTTGCTGTCGCTCTTCGAGTCGCCGGAGGACGAGGAGCCGGCGTCGTCGGACGACGACGATTTGGCGTCACCGGAAGACGAGGAGGACGTGGAGCTCTTCTTCTTCGCATCCGTGGAGTAGAAGCCGGAGCCCTTGAAGACGACGCCGACGGGGGAGTAGAGCTTCCTCAGCTTGCCGCCGCAGTGGGGGCATACCTCCAGCGGCGGGTCCGTGAAGCTCTGCCTGGCCTCCGTCCGCTCGCCGCAGGCGGTGCAGGCGTACTCGTACGTGGGCATGGGGGGCATCTTCTCATCCCGGTAAAGTCGTGCTCCTAAGAATCCGAAAATCAGGACAAAGGGTCTCCAGGTGCCGAAGCCGCCTGGACGGAAGGGTTTCACATGTCGCTCCAGCGGCGCCTAACGCTGTTCTTCGTGCTCATCGTCATCCTGCCGCTCCTTGCGGCCGGCTTCATCGTTCAGCGCGTCATCGTCGGCGAGATCTCGCGGCGAGCGGTCCTCTCGCTCCGGCCCGCGCTCGACGCCACCGTCGCGATCTACAACCGTGAGGCTGAATCTCTGGATCGCAGGGTGCGCAGCACGGTCGAGGACGCCCCACGTTTCGCCGCACTCCTAGCATCGGGTGACGCGGCGGCGCTAAGCGCTCATCTAGAGAACCGCCTCGAGGAATCGCTGGACCTCGACTTCCTGGTGGCTGTCGGCCGCCGAGACGAGGTGTTGGGATACGCGTCCAGGTCGCCGAGGTTCCTTCCGGGCTTTCGTCCTCCGGCACCGAACGTCATCGCGGAGGCCGATCCCGGCCCCAGCAGCGGGTTCTCGCGTACGGCCGCGATCCCGGTCGCGATCAAAGGGCAAGGGACGCAGGGCCACGTCATCGGTGGCTTCTGGCTCGACGAGGATCTGTTGCTCGCGGCATCTCGTTCAGGCGTCGATCTCTCGATCGTCTCCGAGGACCGTGTCGTCGCGTCGACGGCGGCGGTGGGGGCTTCGTTCGAGGTAGAGGTCGATTACTTCGATCCGTTCGAGGTCGACCTCGGTGAAGAGTCGACGGCGGCGGCGACGAAGCTCGGTGGCGGGATGGCCATCGTGGCTTCGACACCTGCCGGTCCGATCGGGGAACTGTCGCGTCAGGTCCTCACCTCGATGTTGGCGCTGCTGGCCCTCGCGCTGGTGGCGACGACCGGGCTCGCCTACCTGCTCGCACGCCTGATCACGAAGCCGCTCGAGGAGCTCTCTGAGGGCGCGCACGCGATCTCGGAGGGGCGCTTCGATCACCGCATCCCGGTCCGCTCCAAAGACGAGGTCGGCCGGCTCGCCGTGGCCTTCAACGAGATGTCGGGCCAGCTCAGCCACACGATCTCGGCCCTGTCTTCGTCGCGCGACCAGATGCAGCGAGCCGTGCGACGGGTGGGGGACACGCTGCGCTCGACGCACGACATGAAGCAGATGCTCGATTCCATCCTCAACACGGCCGCGGACGCGGTCAATGCGGAGGCAGCCGTGCTGTGGCTGCTCTCTCCGGCGCGAGGGGAGCTTCATCCTGCGGTCGCCAGAGGTGTAGACGTCGATTCGCTCGGGCGTGTGAAGGTAGGCGAAGGCGTTGTCGGCCATGTCGCGGAACGAGGAACCGGTGTTCTCCTTCCTCAAGGAGTGGGCGCACCGATGTTCTCCCGGCACGAGCCGCACTTCCCGGTCGCGGTGGCCGTTCCGCTATACAGCCAGGAACGGATCATGGGGGTTCTCATCGGGTACCGGAAAGATTCCTCGCGTCCGTTCGCTCAAGACGAGTTCGACACCGTGGCGTTCCTTGCGGAGCAAGGCGGCGTTGCGGTCGAGAACGTGCGTTTGCACGAAGAGGCCCAGCGACTGTCGTTGACCGATGGTCTGACCGGCGTATGGAACCGGCGGTTCTTCCAGATGCAGTTCCGGCAGGTGCTGGCGACCGCGACGCGGTTCGACCGCCACTTCAGCGTATTGATGCTGGATCTCGACCACTTCAAGCAGGTGAACGACAGACACGGCCACCAACGCGGTGATGCGTTGTTGATCGAGTTCTCGCAACGGGTGACGCAACTGCTGCGTGAGGTCGACACCTTCGCCCGCTACGGCGGCGAGGAGTTCATCTGTCTCTTGTCGGAGACTGACGTGCAGGGCGCGATGACGACCGCCGAGAAGATCCACGACGCGATCAAGGGCACTCCCTTCGGCACGATGGGCGACGAGCTCATCAACCTGACCGTCTCGATCGGTGTTGCCGCTTATCCCGATCATGGTGACTCCTTCCGGTCACTCGTCGAGGCCGCCGACCAGGCGCTCTACCGGGCGAAACAGACCGGGCGCGATCGCGTCTGCGTCGCGGGTCCGCCCCCCCCCGATCTGAAGGTGGCCAACTAACGCCGCTACGCCACCCCTACACTGAGCGCCCCCCATCACAGGAGGCGCGTAAGTGGCTGTTCGCAAGGCGGTGATCCCGGCGGCCGGGCTCGGAACGCGGTTCCTGCCGGCCACGAAGTCACAGCCCAAGGAGATGCTCCCGGTGGTGGATCGTCCCGGCATCCAGTACGTCGTCGAGGAGGCCGTGCGCGCTGGGCTGGACGACATCCTCGTGATCACGAGCCGGGGAAAGGCAACGCTCGAGGATCACTTCGATCGCTCGCTCGCGCTGGAGCACCATCTGGAGAAGATGGGAAAGACCGAGCTGCTGCAAGAGGTCCGGAACATCGCGGAGATGGCCGACTTCCACTACGTCCGCCAGAAGGAGCCCCTGGGGTTCGGGCACGCCGTGCTGATCGCGAAGGCGCACGTCGGAGACGAGCCCTTCGTCGTGATGGTCGGCGACGAGATCGTTCCCGACCCGCGTGGTGACGAGCCACCGTTGGTGGACAGGATGACGGAGATCTACGAGAAGCAGGACGCGAGCGTCATCGCCGTGCAGGAGGTCGCAGCCGCGGATATCCCCAGCTACGGGGTCATCGACCCCGAAGAGACCTCGGACGGGTTCTTGAAGCTGCGCGGCATGGTCGAGAAACCCGCGGTCGAAGATGCTCCGTCGAACCTCGCGTCGCGCGGGCGCTACCTCTTCACTCCGGCGATCTTCGATGCGATCGAACGGACCTCAGAGGGTGTGGGCGGCGAGATCCAGTTGACGGACGCGATCAGGCTGTTGGCCGAGGAAGAAGGCGTCTACGCGTACGTGCACGAGGGGCCGATCCTCGACGTGGGAAAGAAGCTCGACTACCTGAAGGCGACCGTCGAGCTGGCGCTTCGACGCGATGACCTGAGCGAGCCTTTCAGGGAGTGGCTACTTCAACGAGCCGAGACCTTGTCCGACGAGCACTCATTACGGTCCTAATGAGTGCTGGTTTTCGGACTAGTCGTAGGGATCCGTGTCGTGAGCGAGCTCGGCTGCCCTTTCCAGCCCTCGCCCTCGGCGGCAGAGGCCTTCTAGTGCGGGCGGGAGTAAAGAAGCGAGTACCTGTCATACATGTGCCGTCGAACCGTCGATCCGGGAACAAGGCGCTGGGCTGCCGTCCTGATCTCTCGGAGAGTGTTGTGCCAGTCGAGAACGACACCTTGCGGTCTTCTTAGCGGTGCCTGCGTTCGATGGCGGACGACGCATACAGCCAGATCGAGGAGACCGGTGATTCCAACGTAGGCGTAGTCGAAGGGGGTGGCGAGTCTGTACAGACCGAGGACGGCGAGCCTGCCACCTGGCGCGAGCAGAGAGGAGAGCCGCTCGAGCGCGGCGTGCAATGGCATGTGATGAAGGGCCGATAGGCACGACACGAAGTCGAATGAGCCCGGCCTGAAATCGGAATCCAATAGGTCCGCCTCGACGAACTGAACGTTGGTTCCTGGTGAGCTTGCGCGAGCTAGGTCGATCGTCTCCGCGTCGCGGTCGATAGCGATTGTCTCTGGAATCCGCTCGGCAAGTCGAGTCGCGAAGAGTCCGGCGCCACAACCGACGTCGAGCGCCCTCTTCGCTCCTGTGGGGACGTAGCGAAGTAGGTAGTCGTGATAGTGGATGTTGTGATCCCACATCAGCCATGCGGGTTTCTGGGGAATCTTCATCGATCGGATCTAGAGCCACCCGAGGCTGTTGAGGATCTCGTCGGCGACGTCTTGCGGCTTCTGCCTGTCATTTCGCACGACGACATCGCCGATCCCATACGACGCTATCTTCTCAGCGAGTGGGTCCGTCTTTTCGAGGAACAGCTTCAGCAGCGCGCCGAGTTCGCGGTTCCGTATTCGTTCTGCTCGAACCTCTGATGACGCTTCGAGCCGGACAACTGTCAGGTCTGATGATGCCAAAGCCCTTCTGAGGTCGTGTAGTTCCTGGTGATTTTCCAGCGTCATCGTCACGATGGCGCGTGTAATACCGACCTCCAGGAAGTTCGGCCATATGGCCGCGAGATTGCGCATCGCAAACCGCGTGCTGTACGGATCTTCCGGGTAAGGAGCCGGATACACCTCACCGAGCCAATCGACTTCGAGAAGCCCGTGCCGGATGTCGCTCTCATGGAGCAGTTCCGACATCGTCATCGCGATGGCTGTCTTTCCAACGCCGATCGTTCCCGTGACTACGACGACCGGAATGCGCCCAGGCATCTTTCGACGTTAAGCGACCGGACGCTCGTCGGCCGCGCCCTCATCTAGAACCGGTGCTCCGGCGTCAAGGCCACTCCTTCGTCGCGTCCCTTCGGGTATTTAGACCTTGACGCGTCGCGTAACCCGCGCTCGAGCGCTGGGTCGAGATTCGAGGGGCAGGTCACGACTCCATCTGGACCGACCCAAAGAATGGCACAGAGTGGTCCACGACTTCCTTTCCAGGAACGACCTGAACCCAACTCCACGGATGGAATCGCCCAGTTAGGTTCAGCGCATGCCATTGCAGGTCTCGCGAGAGGAACTGGCAGACAGCATCAGCGACCTAGTCGCGTGCCATCCGGGAACGGCCTTCATTGCGATCGATGGTCTGGGCGCGAGCGGAAAGACGTATCTCACGCAGTGGCTCGTCTCAAAGCTCGACGCTGTGCGGGTCTGCTCGGATGACTTCTCTCGCCCTGGAGCTCCCCAATGGGAGTGGGAGCGATTCCGGGAGCAAGTCCTCGCGCCCTTGAGCCGGGGTGAAGCGGCGAGGTATCAACGCTACGACTGGGAGGCAGACCGCCTAGCGGCGTGGCACCAGATCGAGTCCTCGGGCGTTGTGATCGCGGAGGGGGTGTCTATCTCGAGGGTCGAGCTGGGCGATCCGTGGGATGTGAAGGTGTGGGTGGAGTGCCCTTATGAGATCAGACTAGCTCGAGGCATCGCTCGGGACGGTGAGGACATCTGGACGACCGGCGCGAACGAATGGATGCCGGAAGAGGACGCTTACGTTGTCGCACAGAGACCTCAGGAGCGAGCCGACTACATCGTGCTTGGCTATTGACACAACCGAACGCGGTGTTGCTGTTCTCGAGCTTCGAGTGGCCCGCCCGCGCAGTGGACCGGCCGCTGTTGGTGGTTCGAACCTCAACACCCCTCGGTCGTTCTTGGTGCGCTGCGCTGCGACCTCGGTCGGCAGGTCGGCCTTCGGCCGAGAAAGAGCGGAGATCAACCACGACGAGAAGAGCCCCTGATCTCAAGGATCACATGGTGGGCGTAAGAGCGTGCATCGGGGAGGGGGTCGCGGGACCAATGATCACGTTGCCCGACATACATCGAGCGGGCTTCCGCAAGCACCCAGGACGTGTTACTGGGAAGGCGAGCAAGGGCCCATTGAGCCGCGGCGTCCTTGGATAGGACCTCGTCGGTCTCCACGCTGGCCCACATCCTGGCGAGTGTCAGAACAACGTTTCGGGTGTCCCACTCGATGTCGCCGAGGAGTTCCTCGATGCCACCAAGGAGCGATGCGACGTAGTCCTCGCGTGGGACCGGGTCGAATACGTCTGCAGGAGCCGGACCCAGCATTGGTGTATCGGCGAGAAGCGCCATGCGGATGAGCGACGCGAGATCGGGGTTGGCTGGGTCCCGCCAGGGCTGGACGTTGCCTCGGTCGTATTCGTCGTCCCACCAGTCGCCGTACTGGAAATCCATCCTCGGGGGATAGCGCCACGGTTTCACCTCGTGCTGAACAACAATGGTCAGTTCTAAATGGCGGGGCTTGCCTGACCGCTCCCTGAGTGCCGATACGAGGTTGCGCTTCTCTTGAAGGCTGGTAGATCTAGCCGACACCGCCATCACGTCGAGATCGCTCGAAGGCTTCAGCCCTCCGAGAACTGCAGAGCCGAACAGATAGACGCCGATGAGGTCTTCGCCGAGCGTTCCTTGCAGGAGGTTGACCACACCTTGGAGTTGCTCGGGGTCACCGGCTCTCTCGGGAGTGCTCGGGGAGATCCTCATGATTCTCCATCCTCGCGGACCTGGCACTACCTCCCTAGGCGCGGCGCCGCGCCGCAAGCAGCCGTTCCTGGTGACGCAACCG
>JADDQX010000013.1 GCA_016781115.1 Actinomycetota bacterium
CGCTTGGACTCGTCGAGCGAAAGATCGTCCACCATCTGCTCCATGCGCTGCATGCCGAGGGTGAGGATTGAAAGACCTTGCGTCTCGCCGCGCGTGAAGATGCCGGAGCCGTGCACACGGGGGATCACGCCGATCTCGGTCCAGATCGGGCGCACCTCGTCGATGGCGCGCCCGTCGAGACGCACGTTCTCCTCGACCACGCGCTTGCGGACCAGCTTCTTCATCAGCGATCGGATCGCGGTCTTGATCGCCTCTTGCTGCTCTGGGAACTCGGCCTCGAGCGAAGCGACGGTCTCCTGCTCGATGACCTTGATCCGCTTGCGTCGATCCTTCTTGATGTTGATCGCGAGCGCTTCGCGCATCGGATCCGCGGCGAGCTCGGACACGCGGGCATAGATCTCATCCGAGTAGTCCACGAACAGCGGATAGTCGGTCTCGGGGCCGCCGAAGCTCGCCTTCGGCTTGCCGGCGAGCCTCACGAGCTCTCGCTGCAGGTCGATGACCTCGGCGATGTACGGCTTTGATGCCTCGATCCCCTCGGCGAGCAGCTCCTCGTCGGGCTTGCGCGCGCCCTGCTCGACCAAGTCGAATAGGTGCTCGGACGCACCGGCCTCGATCATCATGATGTCGACCTCACCCGACGGGTTCACGCGCCCCGCGACGACCAGCTCGATCGTCTGCTCTTCCTGAAGCTGGTACGTCGGGTTCGCGACCCACTGACCGTCGATGTGCGAAAGGCGCACGCACCCAACCGGGCCCTCGAAAGGCATGTCGGAGATGGCGAGCGCAGCCGATGCGGCATTGACCGACAGGATGTCCATCGGGTTCAGGTTGTCGACGGCCAGCGCGGTGACGACGACGTGAACCTCATGACGGAAGCCATCGGGGAACGACGGGCGAAGGGGACGGTCGATCAACCGGGCGTTGAGGATGCCCTTCTCACTGGCTCGCCCCTCGCGCCGGAAGAAACCACCGGGGATCTTGCCGGCGGCATACATCCGCTCCTCCACGTCAACCGTCAGCGGGAAGAAGTCCCCGCCTCGGGGGTCAGACGACGTGCCGGTGGCGAGGACGGTGGTCTCGCCGATAGACCCGAGCACCGCGCCTCCGGCTTGAGCGGCCAAACGCCCGGTCTCGAAGCGGAATACCTCGTTTCCGATCTTTCTCTCTACTGAATGAACCTCTGGTGCCATGTGCTTTTCCTCCTGGATGTGTGAACGCGCGTCGATGCACGCTTACTTACGGAGAAGAGGCGCCGATGCAGGCCAGTTTTCAGTTGTAAGGGCATCCGATCGCAACGACGCTGCCATGGATGACCTTGCGACTGACAACCGACCTAGGGCGGCCTCTCCTTTGCTACTCAGCTAGGTTTCGTGCCGGCCGGTCCCTCCTCTCTGGAGATGGCTGCGGTGATACCGCTACCTGCGTAGACCGAGCTTGCCGATCAGCGCCCGGTAGCGCTCGACGTCCTCACGCCTCAGGTACTCCAGCAGGCGGCGGCGGCGACCGACCATCCGCAGCAGGCCGCGCCGCGAGTGGTGGTCTTTCGGGTGGGTCTTCAGGTGTTCGGTGAGCTCGCTGATGCGGCGCGTCAGAACGGCGACCTGGACCTCGGGGGATCCCGTGTCGTTGTCGCCCCGGGCGTTGTCCGAGATGATCTGCGCCTTCTCTTCCTTGAGCAATGCCATACGCGCTGGTAAGAACCTTTCTCTATCGAGAGCGGCCTCCGGCGGGGAACCGCGGCCGGGCCGTCCAGCAGACTACCAGGTCACGACCAGGGAGATCCTCGCGGGCGCCTGGGCGGGACCGCTGGAGGAGAGCCCGCACGGGCGTGGATGCGCAAAGACGACCTAGCCGCCCACGAGCAGGCGGGTCTCTTCGATGTCGCGGTGCATCTGGTCGATCAAGGCTTGGGCGGAAGCGAATCGGATCTCGTCGCGTAGTCGCTTCCAGAACTCGATCCGCAGCTCGCGCCCGTAGAGGTCGGCCTTGAAGTCCAGTAGGTACGCCTCGACGCGCACGGGTGTCGTTGCTTCATCTCCTCCAAAGGTCGGGTTCACGCCCACGTTGATCGCGGCGGGATACCAGATATCCCCCACCCGCGCCCGACCGGCGTAGACGCCGCGGGGGGGCCGCACCAGGGTTTGATCGGGCATCACGTTCGCCGTCGGAACGCCCAGACCCTTGCCACGATGATCACCGTGCTCGACGACACCGTCGACCTCGAATGGGCGACCCAACAGCTCCCGCGCCAGACCTAGATCTCCCTCCGCCACCGCCCGCCGCACCCTGGTGCTGGAGACCTTGGCGCCTCCGATCTCCTCGAGCGACAAGGCATCTACCTCGAAGCCTTCGCTGCGCCCGATCTCGGCCAACATGATCGCGTCGCCCGCAGCCTTCCTCCCGAAACGCCAGCCATCGCCGACGAGCACCACCCGAGCGTGGAGCCCCCGCGCGATCACCTCCGCCGCGAAATCCTTCGCCTCCATCCCCGCGAGCCCTTGGTCGAATGGGAGAACGACCAGCAGGTCGGGGCCTAGCTCCTCGATCAGCTCTATCTTGCGCGTCGGGCTAGCGAGAGCAGGGGGCGCCTTATCCGGTCGGAGCGTCACCGCGGGATGGCGATCCCACGTCAGCACGCAAGAGGCGAGGCCTCGCTCTTCCGCCGCCGCGATCGCCTGGTTGATCAGCATGCGATGGCCCAGATGGAGCCCGTCGAAGGTTCCGATGGTGACGGCGGTTCCCGCCACGCCCTCCAGGGGGAGCGCGCCCAGCCCCACGAACGTCTTCACGACGCAAGCACCTTCTCGGCAACGAGCCGGGAAGACTTCCTCCTATAGACCGCGACGAGAGCGCCGCCCGCAAGGAGCGCTACGAGCTCGTCCTCCGCGAGAGGACCGGCCGGTGCCGGCAGAGGCCGTCCGTCGCTTACGAGAGCTTGAGCTTCGCGATCGAGATCCAGCCTGGGGAGTGATCGCACGATGTCGACCGTCGGGCGGAGGTGATCCATAGAGACATCATCGAGCGGGGTCGCATCCGTCTCGGAGAAACCGGACGCCTCGATCCGCCGGAGCGTCTTCAGGTGAGCCCCGCAACCAAGGCTTTGCCCGATGTCGTGCACCAACGTGCGGATGTAGGTCCCCGGCGAGCAGGTGACGTCGAAGCGCGCCTCGGGTGGATCCGCGCTGAACCCCGTCATCACCAGAGCGTGGATGGTGACCGGACGCGGCTCTCGCTCGATCTCTTCGCCCCGCCGCGCTTTCTTATAGAGCCGCTCCCCGCCGACCTTCACGGCCGACACCATCGGAGGGATCTGCATGATGTCTCCGGCGAACGCGCCCGCGGCGGCCTCCACCTGATCGGACCGAAGGCTTACATCGTGACGATCGATGACCTCCCCGGAGGCGTCCTGCGTGGTGGTCGTGGAGCCGAAGGACGCAGTGGCCAAGTACCGCTTGGGGCCCTCCTGCGCGAACGACAGCAGACGGGTCGCGTGTCCAAGCCCGAGCACCAGCACTCCGGTCGCATCGGGATCCAGCGTTCCCGCATGACCCACCTTCTTCGTCTGGAAGATCTTGCGCACCTGAGCGACCACATCGTGCGACGTCATCCGCGCGGGCTTGTCGATGACCAGGATCCCGTTAGGAGCCATCGCCGGCCGCGGCTAGCTCCGCCACCAGTCCCGCCGCGGTGGTCTCGCGATCGGGGGCCGTGAAGCCTGCCGCCAACTCGTGACCTCCGCCACCGCGGGAGCGGGCCAGGGCCCCGACGCTGCGACCCTTGGACCGCATGCTGACGCGCCACGACCCGTCGCTCTGCTCCTTGAACATGGCGGCGACGTCTGCCGCGCGGGTCGAGCGCACCAGGTCGATCAACGCGTCGGTCTCATCCGGTGCGACGCCGGTCTCCTTCAGGTCCTTCCGCGAGATCCAGGAATACACGAACCGCTCTCGCTCGTGCAGCACGGCCCGGTCGAGGACGCGCCCGGTGAGCTTCAGGAACCCGAACGGCGACGACTCGTACACCTCTTGTGCGATCTGAGGTGCGTCCACCCCAAAAGAGAGAAGGTCGGCCGCCAGCCTCAGCGTGTCTGGGGTCGAGTTGGCGTACTGGAACCGCCCCGTGTCCGTGACGATGCCGACGTAGAGACAGGTGGCGATCTCCTTGTCGATCGTGACCCCTAGGTCTTGGAGCAGGCGCGTGACGATCTCCGCGGTCGACGAGACCGTCGTCACCACGATGTTCAAGGTCCCGAAGTTGTCGTTGCCCGGGTGGTGGTCGACGTTGATGAGACAGGGCGCAGCCCGAGCGCGTTCCTCCAGAGACCCGAGGCGGTGGCCAGCGCCGCAATCCAGAGCGAGGAAGGCCGCTTCCGCCGGTACGTCCGCGGCGCGAACCAGAAGGTCCGCGCCCGGCAGGAAGGAGAACGAGTACGGGACCTCGACCGAGGTCGCCCCCCAGCTCGGGTAGACGGACTTCCCGAGCTGCTTGAGGCCGAGCGACGCCGCCAGCAGCGAACCCAGGGCATCGCCGTCGGGGTTGATGTGGCACGCCAACGAGACCGATGAGGCTCCTCGCAGCGCCTCCACCGCGTCGTCCCACTCCGGCGCGTCGAACCACGTCATCGCTCCTCTCCCGCGTCCGTGGGAGCTTCGGTATGGATCTTGTGGAAGATCTCGTCGAGGCGCTGCGCTTGTTCCGCGCCGGTATCCAGTTCGAACACGAGCTCCGGCAGATACTTCATCCGCATCTGACGTCCGAGCTCGGCCCGCAGGTGGGGCCGCGCACTGTTGAGCCCCGCCATGGTTCCCTTCACCTCGGAGTCGGAGCCGAGCACGCTGACGAAGACCCGCGCGTGGCGAAGGTCCGGCGTGATCTTCACGAACGTCACGGTCGCGAACCCAACCCGAGGGTCTTTCAGGTTCTGGATCTCCTCGCCCAGAACCTGCCGCGCCAGCTTCTGCACCCTTTCCATCCGTTGGCTCATGAGCAGCACGAGCCTCTCGTCGGAGGTCGAGCGGGCAGTTTCTCCATCCGTTGGCTCATGAGCAGCACGAGCTTCTCGTCGGAGGTCGAGCGGGCAGTTTCTCCATCCGTTGGCTCATGAGCAGCACGAGCTTCTCGTCGGAGGTCGAGCAGGCAGTTTTTCCATCGGTTGGCTCACGCGCTAGAAGTCCTCCATGTCGACGACGTCGATGGTCCGGTCGATGATCTCGCTCGTTCCGATCACCGACCGCCCGACCACCTTCTCCACCTCTTGCAGCACCTTCCTGCACTGGCCGGCGGACTCCGAGACGCAGCTGACGCCGAGAGCGCAACGTTGCCACAGGTCCTGATGGTCCACCTCGGCGACCGCCACGTTGAACTTGTTGCGGACGGCGGCGGTGACGGAGCGAACCACCTGACGCTTGTCCTTCAGCGACGCGCTGCTGGGGATGAACAGCTCGAAGCGGGCGACGCCTATGTACATCGTGCGACCTCAGAGGTTAGCGAGCGACCTCTTGCACCTCGAACGCCTGGATCAGGTCGCCCTCTTTGACGTCCTGGAAACCTTCGAGGCCGATGCCGCACTCGAATCCAGCCGCCACCTCACGCTGGTCGTCCTTGAACCGACGAAGAGACCCGATCGTGGTTTCGTAGATCACGGTGCCGTCGCGCACGAGGCGCGCGGGGGCGTTGCGGCGCACGACACCGTCCAGCACCATGCAGCCCGCAACGACGCCGAGCCGCGGCACTCGGAAGGTGGCGCGCACCTCAGCCTGGCCGATCGGCACCTCGCGGATCTCCGGCCCGAGCAGACCTCTGGCCGCTGCCTCTATGTCCTGGACAGCCTGGTAGATGACGCGATAAGTGCGGACGTCGACCCCGGCCTCTTCGGCCATAGAGCGTGCGCCGGGGTTCTCGACCACGTTGAAGCCGATGACGATCGCGTCCGATGCCTGCGCCAGCGTGATGTCGTTCTCGCTGATCCCACCGACGCCCTTGCGCAATACGTTGATCTTCACGACCGACTGATCCATCTTCTCGAACTGGTCGGCAAGGGCCTCGACCGAACCCTGGGCATCGGCCTTGATGAGCACGTTCAGCTCCGGCACCTCGCCCTCGCGCGTGGCGGCGAGAAGGCTCTGGAGCGACACCCCGCGGCTCGCAACGATCTCGGCCTCGCGGATGTGGTGTCCCCGCTCGCCGGCGCGCTGGCGGGCTTCCCGCTCGTCGTCGAGCGATCGGAACTCGTCGCCCGCCTCCGGCACCGACTGCCATCCCAGCACCATCACCGGCACGCCGGGTCCGGCGCTTTCGACGTTGTTGCCGTTCTCGTCCTGCATGGCCCGTACGCGTCCCCAGGCAGCGCCCGCAAGGAGCGCGTCGCCCTGGTAAAGGGTGCCCTTCTTCACCAACACGGTGGCGACGGGGCCACGTCCCTTGTCCAGGTGGGCCTCGATCACAACGCCGCGCGCATGTGCTTCGGCGTTCGCCTTGAGGTCCAGCTGGACGTCACTGGTGAGCAGGATCATTTCGATCAATGAGTCCAGGTTCGTCCGAGCCTTGGCGGACACGTCGACGAACACGGTGTCGCCGCCCCACTCCTCGGGGAGGAGGCCGTGATCCGACAGCTGCTGCCGCACCCGGGCGGGGTCCGCCTCGGGCTTGTCGACCTTGTTGACCGCTACAACGATCGGGACACCTGCGGCCTTCGCATGATCTATCGCCTCGACCGTCTGCGGCATCACGCCGTCGTCCGCCGCCACGACCAGCACGGCGATGTCCGTCGCCTGCGCACCGCGCGCGCGCATCGCGGTGAAAGCCGCGTGACCGGGCGTGTCGATGAAGGTCACGTCGCGGCCGTCGTGCTGGACCCGGTAAGCACCTATGTGTTGGGTGATCCCTCCAGCCTCTCCACCGGCGACGTTCGTCTTGCGGATCGCGTCGAGGATCGCCGTCTTGCCGTGGTCGACATGGCCCATGACCGTGACGACCGGGGGCCGCGCTACGAGGTCCGCGCCGTCGTCTTCGTCCTCGTCCTCGTCGTCCTCGTCTGCCTCCTGGGTCGGGTCGATGATCTGAACCCTCACGCCGACCTCGTCGGCGACGAGCTCGACCGCCTCGTCGCTCATGGACTGCGTGACGGTGACCATCTCGCCCAGCCCGATCAGGATCTTCACGATCTCGGCGGGGGCGCGGTCGATCTTCTCAGCGAAGTCCTTCACCGTGATCCCGCTATGCACCTTGACGACGTCGGCGGGACCGTCGGGGGCCGCGGCCTCGGGAGCGGCCTCCGCCTCTGCAGCGGGTGCCGGAGGGGCGACGCGGGCTGGGTCCGGGTGGCTCGGTCCCGGCGCTGCCGCGGGCTTGGGTGCCGGCGGCTTCGAGCTGGGCTCCGCCTGCTTCGGCGCCGCCTGTTTGGGCGCAGAAGGCTGGGGTTTCACGGGCGCAGGGTCCTGAGGAGCCGGTGGCGTCTGCTTCGTCGCCTCGGGCGCGGCCGGGGCCGCTCCGTTGCCGAGGTCGGACCTGATCCGCTTCGCAACGGATTCGTCGATCGAGGACGCGTGGCTCTTCGCCGGCTCTCCGATCTTCTCGAGGTGAGCCAGCACCTCCTTCGAAGACAGGCCGAGCTCTTTGGCTACTTCGTGGACCCTGGGCTTAGCCATGGACTTCCCTTTCTCATCAACTCGTGTTGCAGACCATCCGGCAGACGGTCGCAGCGGAGCGCCCGGCGAAGGCGACCCGAGGCGAACGCCGCTTCGACGCACCCTTGGTCCCGGCAGAGGTAGGCGCCCCGCCCGGCGGCTCCAGCCTCGGTCGACACGCTCCCGTCCGCGCTGCGAGCGACCCTCGTCAGCTCGCTCTGCGACCGCTTGGTGCGACAACCAACGCAGGTCCGAACAGGACCTGCATCCATATTAGTCCGCGCCCCGCGAAGTCTCGGCGGCTGCGGGCTCCGGAGCCGGCTCGTTCTCTTTCCGGACCTGCGACTCCGACTTGATGTCGACGCGGAGACCCGTGAGGCGCGCTGCTAGCCGCGCGTTCTGGCCCTCCTTGCCGATGGCCAGCGAGAGCTGGTAGTCGGGGACGATCACTAGGGCGGTGTCGCCGTCGGGGGCGATCTGGACCTCTGTGACCTTGGCGGGTGACAGAGCGTTGGCGACGAATTCCTCGCGGGCTTCCGTCCACTTGATGATGTCGATCTTCTCCCCACGCAGCTCGTTCATCACCATCCGGACCCGTGACCCCTTGGCTCCCACGCAGGCGCCGACGGGGTCGACGTTGCGGTCGCTGGAGGCGACGGCGATCTTGGAGCGGTGCCCCGGCTCCCTCGCGATCGACTTGATCTCGACGATCCCGTCCATGATCTCGGGGACCTCGAGCTCGAAGAGACGGCGGATCAGGTTCGGGTGCGTCCTGGACACGATGATCTGGGGGCCGCGGGCGGAGCGACGGACCTCCACGATGTACGCCTTCAGGCGCGCCCCGTGCTCGTAGCGCTCGTGTGGGATCTGCTCGGACGGAGGCATCAGCGCCTCGACCTTGCCCAGATCCAGGATCGTGTAGCGATGATCCTGCTGCTGGACGATCCCGGTGACGATGTCGCCCTCGCGGCCGGAGTACTCGCCGAAGGTGAGATCGCGCTCCGCGTCGCGGATGCGCGACACGATCACTTGCTTCGCCGCTTGCGCCGCGATCCGCCCGAAGTCCGCGGGCGTGTCCTCCCACTCCTTCAGCACCCTGACCTCTTCGGTCTCGGGATCGACCTCGATGTCTTGTCGGTAGACCGTGACTTCCTCGGTATCGCGGTCGATGACGGCCCGTGCCTTCACGGTCGGCTCGTGCTCCGCGTTGATGATGCGGAGATAAGCGGAGGCAAGGGCCTTCTCGATCGCTTCCACCAGGGTTTCGAACGAGATGCCCCGCTCGCGCTCCAGCTCGCGCAGAGAATCCATAGGGATCTTCATCTCGGTGCCCCTTCCATGTCCTTCACTTCCTGCACTCCTGCACTTCCTGCCTCAGTTCCATTCAAAGACGGTCCTAGCCGACTTGATCTCGTCGTACGGGACCTCGACCTGGTCGCTCTCGACCTCGAGACGCACCGAGTCGGGACCCGCGTCGGCGATCACGCCTTCGAGACGGTGGCTGTCCGCCCGCATCCGCTCCTTGGTCTTCATCACGACCTTGCGGCCGACACAGCTCTCGAAGTGGTGACGGTCCCTCAAGGTCCGCTCCAGTCCCGGTGATGAGACCTCCAGCGTGTAGCGGCCCCCGATGGGATCCCTCAGGTCGAGCCCGCGTGAGATCTCCTCGGAGACCTCGGCGACGGTATCGAGGTCCACGCCACCCGAGTCGGCGTCCACGTACACCCGGATCACGACGCTCCCCTGCTGTCCGCCCATCTCCACGTCCCACAACAGCAACGAGCGGCGCCGGGTCACTGCCTCGGCGAGGTCCCTGACCTCCTCGAGCGCACCCATGACCCCTCCTCACGAACGAAGCCCCTCGGGGAGGGGCTTCACGTCGATGCCTCTGTTAGTAGTGCTGCTCGTGTACGACCTGAAACTCCTGCTCAGGGCGGTTTCCCACTTTACCACCCGCTACGGTACGTGACCGGCTGAGCTAGATTCCCTCCACACGCGATCGAGAGGAGGATCTGTGGCCAAACGAGCCCGAAGGCGGCGCGCACGCAAGAAGAACAAGGCGAACCACGGCCGGAGGCCGAACGCCTAAGCACCACACAACCCTTATGGACCTAGATGGTCCCCGAGAACCGCATCCGTTGGGGGCGTAGATAGTCCCAGAGAAGGGGACTTCGCGGCCTAATGAGTTAGTTGGGGTTGGGGGGGCCGAGCCCGACCTGCAGCAGGGCGTTCCTGCGTCCGGCGCCCTTCAGGACCTCGACGACTCCGTCGTCCCGTGCGCCCTCGGCTCGGATCTCGGCGGCCACCCGCTCTGCCTCCTCCAACAAGGCGTCGACCAAGCGGTCGTGCGGGACCCACCCGATCTGCTTGCCCTTCGAGAACAGAAGGCCGCGTCCGGGCCCGGCGGCGATACCGATGTCGGCATCTCGGGCCTCGCCGGGGCCGTTCACCTCGCAGCCCATCACCGCGATCTGCATGGGGGGAAGGTCCATCTTCTCGATCCGCTCCTCGACCTCCTGAGCCAGGGCGAACACATCCAGCTCGGCGCGGCCGCAAGAGGGGCAGGCGACGAGGTCGAAGGTGTCTTGCCTGATCCCGAGCGCGGCGAGGATCTGCTTTCCCACCTTCACCTCTTCCACCGGCTCGGCGGTGAGAGACACGCGGATCGTGTCGCCGATCCCCTCTGCCAACAAGGTTCCGATACCGATGGCGGACTTGACGATCCCTTGCTTGGGCGTACCGGCCTCGGTCACTCCGAGGTGGAGAGGGACGTCGGTCTGCGTCGCCAGGAGCCGGTAGGCGTTGATCATCTCCGCCACGTTCTGGTGCTTCACCGAGACCTTCACGTCCGTGAAGCCGTGCTCCTCCAGCAAGCCGATCTCGTACAGCGCGCTTTCGACCAGAGCCTCTGAGGTCGGCCGGCCGTACTTCTCGACGAGCTTCCGATCTAGGGATCCCGCGTTCACCCCGATCCGGATCGGCACGCCTCGCTCCCGCGCCGCGTCCGCGACCTCCTTCACGTGCTTCGGGTTGCGCATGTTGCCCGGGTTTAGGCGCAGCCCATGAACCCCCGCCTCCAGGGACATGAGGGCGAGCCGGACGGAGAAGTGGATGTCGGCGATGATCGGCACGCCGCCCTCTTGAACGATCGTCGGCAGGGCCTTCGCGTCACCCTCGTGTGGGACCGCAACGCGGACGATGTCGGCGCCCTGAGTGGCGAGCTCGTGCACCTGGATCAAGGTCGCCTGAACGTCGTCCGTCTTGGTCGTCGTCATCGACTGGATCGAGATCGGGGCGTCGCCACCGACCGCAACCGAGCCCACCTTCACCTGACGCGACCTGCGTCTCTCGTACATAGATCCAGTCTAGGGGCGCCGGATGTCTAGAGATCGCGTGAGAAATGGAAGCTTGTTATGGAGTACCTCTCGCGGAAGTAGAACCTGTGGGCGTCCCAGCGCTGGGTGCCGGAGTCGAGCTGGACCTTGCTGCAGCCTGCCTCGCGGGCGGTCTCCACGAGATGATCGTTCAACGTTCGCCCATAGCTCTTGGAGCGCCAGCGGGCAGCCGTGACCAGGTCATCGATGTACATGAAGCGGCCGTGAAGGAAGCCATGCGTCAGGTGGTAGCCGGCCGCAGCGCGGCACTCTGCCTCATCGAAGAGCCCTACGACGCGATAGCCGAGCGGGTAGCCGTCGCGGTAGATGTCGCGGAACCCCTGCAAGCTCAGTTCCGTCCGGAGCTCGCGCATCACGGGATGGATCTCCTCCAGGCGCGGATCATCCGGACCGGCCTCGACGAACTCGATGGTCATCTAGAAAGGCGACTGCAAGGGCCGCGCTAGATCCAGGTACAGGACGGCGACGAACAAGACCAGGAAGAAGGCGATGACGGCTGCCGCGACCGGGATCAGCTTACGGATGTCGACCTTTCTCCCCGTCACCTTCTCCCATGCGAGAACCGCGAGGTGGCCACCGTCGAGCGGTGGAAGCGGCAGAAGGTTCATCATCCCGACGAAGATCGTGAACGCGACTATCAAGCCGACGAAGTTCAGGTACTCGCCCTCCTCGACCGTTTCTCCTGCCAGTCGACCGGCTCCTACCAGTCCCATCGCGCCGTCGGCGTCTCGTTCCCCCTCCCCGCGTACTTCCCGCCATAGGTCACCGCCGAAGACCTGTGTGAAGACCCGCCCCATCCCCGTGAAGGACCGGGCCGTAACGTCGACGACGAGCCCTCCGCTCATCGTGGCGGCGCCGATCAGGTTCTCCTTCTGGTACTGCGGCTTCGGCTGAACCCCGAGGAAAGCGGTTTGCTCGCCCGATGCGACGGGTGCCAGCTCCTCGCCGGGCGGCGCGTAGTCGACGAGCTGTCCTTCCTCGCTGAAGGTCGCCGACCCGAGGCGAGCGGACACATCCAGCCGTTCTCCGTCTCGCTGGACGACGAGGTCCAAGGTGGCTCCCGGATCGGCCGCGCGGATCGCGGCCCTCGTTTCGTTCCAGTCCCGCGTCTCCTGGCCGTTGATCTCCACGATGACGTCGCCCTCGCGCAGGCCGGCCGCGGCCGCGGGAGCGACCTCGCCCTGGATCTCCTGCTCCACCAGCGCAACCTCGTTGGTCGCCTCGTTGGTGGGGAACCCGATCGTCATCATCGTGACGACGAGGACGACGAACGCCACCAACCAGTGCGTTGCCGAACCCGCCAGGAGGACGATCGCCCGCTGCCACGCGGGCTTGTTCGGGTAAGACCGCGGCTGGTCTTCTTCCGGAACCTCCTCATACGGGTTCATCCCTACGATCTTCACGAAGCCGCCTGCGGGTATGGCCGCGATCCCGTACTCCGTCTCGCCCTTCTTGAACGACCACAGCGGCGGCCCGAACCCGATGAAGAACTTCGTGGCCTTGAACCCGAACGCCTTCGCCGCGATGAGGTGCCCGGCTTCGTGGATCATCACGACCGTGAGGATCGCAACGATGAAGAGGATCACCCCGAAGCTCACGGACGACCTCCGACGAGGCTGAAGGAGTGCGCTTCTATCGAGTGCTCGGCTCGGACGCGAGCCCATGTATCAGCATCGAGAACCTCGGTCAGCTCCGCGCTGTCCCCGGGCTCGTGTGCCTCGAGCGCGTTTTCGACCACCGTGGCTATCTCCAAGAAGCCGAGCCGCGCGTTCAGGAAAGCTTCTACCGCGACCTCGTTGGCGGCGTTCAGGACCGCGGGATATGTCCCGCCTCTGCGCCCGGCTTCGTAGGCGAGCTCCACCGCGGGGAAACGCGACGGGTCGAACCTCTCGAACTCGAGCGCACCGGCGGCCACGAGATCGACGGCGCCGTAGCGGGAGGCGTGCTCTGGATCGCCAAGCAGCGCTGCCTGGATCGGAAGCCTCATGTCGGGGGCCGCGGCATGCATCAGCATCGAGCCGTCGCTCATCTCGACCATCCCGTGAACGATGCTCTGGGGATGAACGACCACGTCGATGCGCTCGAACGGGAATCCGAAGAGGTGATGAGCCTCGATCACCTCGAGTCCCTTGTTCATCATGGTGGCGCAATCGATCGTGATCTTGGCGCCCATCGACCAGGTGGGGTGCGCAAGCGCCTCCTCGGGGGTGACGCCCGATAGGTCCCTTCGGGTACGGAAGGGGCCGCCCGACGCCGTCAGCGTGATGCGCCGGACCTCTCCGGCTTCCTTGCCGTGCAGGCACTGCGCGAGCGCGGCGTGCTCGGAGTCGACGGGAACGATGTGACCGCCGCCAGCGCGGGCAGCGGCAGCGCAGGCCCGGCCCCCTGCGACGAGACTCTCCTTGTTCGCGAGAGCCAGCACCTTCCCCGCCTCGAGGGCAGCGATCGAGGCGCGGAGCCCGGCCGCCCCCACGACGGCATTCAGCACCACGTCTGCGTCCGCCGAGCGAGCCAGCTCGACGGCTGCATCCTCCCCGAGCCCGGTGCGTTCGACGCCGAAGCGCTCGGCCTGATCGCGCAGCGCCCGGCTATCGCTGCCCGCGACGAGGCCCACCACCTTCAGGTGCTCGGGGTGCTCCGCGATGACTTCGAGCGCCTGACGTCCGACCGATCCGGTGGAACCGAGGATCACGACGCGGCGCAGTGATGCGCTCATCCATCGATTGTCACACGCTGGCCCGGCTATCCGTTCTGTCCGAACTCGCCTCGACGAAGGGGGGCCGCTGTGCAGACAGAAGGGCTAGGCGAGGCCGAAACGGAGGTAGAGATAGACCGCGGGTGCGCAGAACAGGATCGCGTCGAGCCGGTCGAGCAAGCCGCCGTGGCCCGGCAGCAGCCGGCCTGAATCCTTGATGCCGATCTCGCGCTTGACGAGAGACTCGATCAGGTCTCCGACCGGAGCGAGCAAGCCGCTGATCGCGCCGATCGCGAGCCCATGAAGCGGATCCAGGCTCTCCAGAAGCGCGGCGAAGAAGAGACCGCCCGCCAGAGAGGCCGCGAAACCACCGATCCACCCCTCCCACGACTTCGCCGGAGAGATCGACGGCGCCATCTTGTGGCGCCCGAAGCGCGTTCCGGCGAAGTAGCCGCCGATGTCGTCGAGGGCCGTGATGAGGATGTAGGCGACCAGCAGGAAGATCCCGTCGTCGAGCTGCAGGATCGACGCAGCTGCCGCTCCCCCGCCTGCGACCCACGCCACTCCGAGAAGCGTCCAGGCCACGTCGCTTGCTGCGGTGGTGCCGCGCTGCGGACGCAGAGCGAGCAGGAACGCGCCATACATCGTGACCGCGAGGACGACCGCGATGAGCGCCGGCCGCTCGAGGAACGCCACCAGCAAGAGGGCGAACCCACACAGCAACCCGAAGACCATGTTGGGCCGGTGTCCAGTCTGCAACAGAGCGTCGTATAGCTCGAACAACGCGATCAGGACGACGACCGACACGAGAACGAAGAAGGCGATCTTTCCGATGAGCGCGCAGATGATGATCAACGCGAGCAGGATCAGCGCGGTCACGACCGCTTGCTTGAGGGAACGGCCTGCCTTCTGCGGCGGCAGGTCCTGTGTCTCCACCGCCTAGACCTCGGACAGCTCGGCTTCCTTGCGCTTCAGGTTCTCGTCCACCTCGTGCACGTACTTGTCGGTCAACCTCTGAAGCTGGTTCTCCGCCGCCCGCTCCTCGTCCTCGGAGAGGATGCCCTCCTTCTTCATCCGCTCCAACTCTTGCTTCGCGTGTCGCCGCACACCGCGGATAGCCACGCGCCCGTCCTCGGCCCGGTGGTGGGCGAGCTTGATCATCTCCTTGCGCCGATCTTCGGTGAGCTGCGGGAACGCGAGCCGGATCACGGTGCCGTCGTTGTTCGGGGTGATCCCGAGGTCGGAAGCGTTGATCGACTTCTCGATCGCGGCGATCGAGCTCTTGTCGTACGGAGCGATGACCATCAGGCGAGGCTCGGGAACCGACACGTTCGCGACCTGATTCAGCGGGGTCTGGGTCCCGTAATAGTCGATGGTGATCTTGTTGAGGAGCGCCGGCGTTGCACGACCGGAGCGGATGGAGGCGAGGTCTTCCAGGTTCACCGACACCGCCTTCTGCATCTTGTTCTCGGCGTCGCGCATCACGTCATCCCGGTTCTCGAACATTTCGCCTCCTACTAGGTAGCGTCGGAGTGAACGAGCGTTCCGACCTCTTCGCCGGAAAGGATCCGCATGATGTTGCCCGGCTTGAGGTTGAAGACGACGATCGGGAGCCGGTTGTCCATACACAGGGAGATCGCGGTCGAGTCCATCACTTTCAAGCCGCGGTTCAAGACCTCGATGTAGGAGACGGACGGGAACATCTGCGCGTCGGGGTTCACGAGCGGGTCGGAGTCGTAGACGCCGTCGACCCGGGTTCCCTTCAAGATCGCCTCGGCTCCGATCTCAAGCGCCCGCAGCGCGGCGGTCGTGTCCGTGGAGAAGTACGGGTTCCCGGTCCCGCCCGCGAAGATGACGACGCGGCCCTTCTCCAGGTGGCGCATGGCGCGTCTGCGGATGTAGGGCTCCGCGAGCTCCTGCATCCAGATCGCGGTCTGCACCCGGGTCTGCACGCCCTCTTTCTCCAGAGCGTCTTGCATCGCGAGGGCGTTGATGACGGTGCTGAGCATCCCCATGTAGTCCGCCGTCGTCCGATCCGTCCCCTGGGCCGACGCGGACAGCCCGCGGATGATGTTGCCTCCACCGATGACCAGCGCGACCTCGGTTCCGGTATCGCGCGCTTCTGCGACCTGGCGCGCGATCGAGGCCACGATGCGCGGGTCGATCCCGAACCCGTGATTGGGGTCGGCGAACGCTTCTCCCGAGAGCTTTAAGAGGACCCTGTTGTATTTGGGAGGAGGCCGCAGATCGGTGTCCGCCACCTAGGCCTCTTTGCCCTCGCCGACGCGTATCCGCATGAAGCGTCCGATCGAGACGTTCTCGCCCATCGACGATTTAGCCTCATCGATCAGCTGCTGGATCGTTTTGGACTTGTCCTGGATCCACTCCTGGTCCATCAAGACGTTCTCTTTGTAGAAGGCCTCGAGCTTTCCGGCAACGATCTTCTCGATCACCTGCTCGGGTTTGCCGGAGTCCTTCGCCTGCTTCGCATAGATCGAAGACTCCTCGTCGAGGACGTTCTGGGGAACCTGGTCGCGGGTCGTCCACGACGGGTCGGCGAACGAGATGTGCATCGCGACATCCTTGGCGAGCCGCTCGAACTGCTCGGTCTTGGCAACGAAGTCGGTCTCGCAGTTGAGCTCGATCAACACCCCCAGCTTGGGCGGGTAGTCCGGCGTGGGGCGGTGCATGTACGCATACACGATGCCCTCGCTGGCGGCTCGGCCGCTGCGTTTGGCCGCGTCGGCAAGCCCCTTCTCGCGCAGCAACCGCTTCGCGGCCTCGAGGTCCCCGTTGGCCTCGCCGAGCGCCTTCTTGCAGTCCATCATCCCTGCGCCGGTGGCATCGCGCAGCGTCTTTACGTCTTTAGCGGTGAAATCTGCCATGTCGCGCTACCTTCCTTCTTGTCGCGGGTTGCGGTGCTTATCCCTTGTTCGCGTTTCCGTTCTTCGGCCGCGGATGCGAGAGGTCGCCGGGTTCGTCGCCCTTCTCGTCGGCCTTGCCGTCGTCCTCCGCCGTCACCGGAGGAGGCGTGCCCTCTTCGGGAGCATTCGCCTCGGACTGACTTTCGCCGCTCACGCGCAGAGCCTGCTCGGCGGCCTCCTCGGCTTCGAGCTGCAACTCCCACTCGGCCTTCGGCTCGGCCGCCGCCCCCGGCAAGACATCCGCCGACTTCGCGGCCGGGGCGGCGGCGCGACCCGCACCGTTGTCGGAGCCCTCAGGCCGCATGGAACGGCCTTCGATGACCGCGTCTGCGACCACGCGGGTCAGCAGCTGCCCGGATCGGATCGCATCGTCGTTGCCGGGGATGGCGTAATCGACGTCGTCCGGGTCGCAGTTGGTATCGAGGACGGCGACGATCGGGATACCGAGCTTCTTCGCCTCGCGCACCGCGATCTCTTCCTTCTTCGTGTCCAGGATGTAGATCGCCTCCGGCGCGCGGTCCATCCCCTTCATGCCGCTGAGGTTGCGCGCCAGCTTCTCGTACTCCCTGCGGAGCCGCAGCGCCTCCTTCTTAGACAACACGTCTAGAGCGCCCGACTCCTCCATCTCCTCCAGCTCACGCATCCGCTTGATACGGGCATGGATCGTCTGGAAGTTGGTGAGCATGCCGCCGAGCCAGCGGAAGTTGACGTAAGGCATCCCGCAGCGGGTCGCCTGCTCCTCCACCGCGTCCTGGACCTGCTTCTTCGTGGCGACGAAGAGGATGGTTCCTCCGCCCGCAACCGTGTCCCGGACGAAGGTGTAGGCCTTCTCGATCCCAGACATCGTCTGTTGCAGATCGAGGATGTAGATGCCGTTGCGCTCCGTGAAGATGAAACGCTTCATCTTCGGGTTCCAACGGCGGGTCTGATGGCCGAAGTGCACGCCGGCCTCGAGCAGTTGTCGCAGGGTTACGACAGGCATAAGCAAGTCCTCCTTCTTCGGTTCGACCTCCGCCCATCCGCCTCGCGCACAGCGCGAGGACCGAGAAGATGATGGGCGTGTGAATTTTTGTTGCCGGGCAAGGCTAACAGCCGCGCGCCCCGCAACAAGTGCGTCAGTCCGCTTGCGTGACCTCGGAGATCTTGCCCTTGAGCCCCAGGACGGCTTTCGTATGGATCTGGCAGACCCTCGACTCGGTCACGCCGAGCACCTCGCCGATCTGGGCCAAGGTGAGGCCCGCGAAGTAATAGAAGGTGATCACCTTCTTCTCGCGCTCGGGAAGCCGGTTGACGGCGGCGACGAGGATCTCTTTCATCTCCGCGCTCTCGAACGCCTCCATCGGACCCGCCGTCTTGGTGTCCTCCAGCGTCTCCAGGAGAGAGAGCTTGTCTCCTTTGTCGCCCTCGACGGACATCAGTTCGTCCAGCGCGATGAGAGACACGCTCGAGAGCTGCGTGTAGATGTGGTTGAGGTCGTCGATCGAGATCCCCATCTCGTCGGCTATCTCCGCGTCCGAGGGCGGCCGCTTCAGCTTGTTCTCGAGGGCCGCGTACGCCTTCTCGACCTCCCGAGCCTTGTAGCGCACGCTGCGCGGCACCCAGTCGATCGCGCGGAGCTCGTCGATGATCGCGCCGCGGATGCGACTGATGGCGTAGGTCTCGAACTTGATATTGCGGCTCCGGTCGTACTTGTCGATCGCGTCGATCAGCCCGAAGATCCCATAAGAGATCAGGTCCGCCTGCTCGATGTTCGCCGGCAGACCAACCGCCACGCGACCCGCCACGTACTTGACGAGTGGTGAGTAATGGAGGATCAGCTGATCGCGGGCCGACGTTGCGCCCGTGGCCTTGTACTCATCCCACGCCAGGGTGACGCTGTCCGCATGAGCCTGGGCCTCGTCGAGACCTTCAGGGGACTCAGGCTCTTGGATGGCTTTGCTCATAAACAGCCCTTAGGCGCTCGGTCGAGACATGGGTGTAGATCTGCGTAGTTGCAAGGTTCTCATGGCCCAACAGTTCCTGCACCGTCCGGAGGTCCGCGCCGCCGTCGAGGAGGTGCGTCGCGAAGGAGTGCCTCAGCGCATGTGGCGACGTCGGGGGCAGCCCTTCGGCCGTTCCGTACTTCGTCATAAGCCGCCGAACAGAGCGAGGGCCCAGTCTGTTCCCGCGGTCGTTGAGGAACACCGCCGCGCGATCCGGCCCATCCGGATGCTTTTCCAGGAAGACCACGCGCGAGCCTGCGACGTAGGAGGTCAATGCCCTTCTCGCGGCGTTGCTCACAGGGATCTGCCGCTGCTTGCGGCCCTTGCCCGTCACCCGCAACCGGCCATGGCGGAGGTCCAGATCCGGAAGGTCCAGCCCACACACCTCGGCCACCCGAAGGCCCGAGCCGTAGAGCAGCTCCAGAACGGCGCGGTCCCGGATACCTGCGGGTGAATCATCCGGCGGCGCCTCGCACAGCCGCCCGGCGTGGGACGCCTTCAGAACCTTCGGCAGGGGACGGTCGAGCTTCGGGACCGCGAGATCGTCTGACGGGTCAGCGTCTAGGAGCTCGCGTTCCACCGCCCAGGCGAGCAACGACCGGATCGCGCTTGCCTTGCGTGCGATGGTTCGGCGGGCGTACCTCCTCTGTCCGAGGAAGGAGACATAGCGACGCAGCGTCCGCCGATCGAGAGCCGCGAGATCACTCATCCCCAACCGTCCCAGCCACTCCCCAAACTGCTCCAGGTCGCTTCGGTACGCCTCCACGGTAAGCGGCGACAGGTCCCGCTCTGCCGTCAACGAGCGCAGATACGCGATCGTCACGGCGCGCACCGAACTATCCCGATCCATCGAGCCCTCCGCCTCCCCCGTGGATGTCAAGGATGGGCCTGTGGTGTTACCGATGTCAACTAATGAGCGCTAGCAGCGGTCCGCCGACGTCTCCTACCGCGAAGCTTCAGGGCACACGTCTGCGCCGCGGACGCGTGCCCCGGCAGCGGTGATCTGATAGCCGATACCCCTGCGCAAGGCGAGGCCGCGCATCTCCAGCCGAGCCAGCGCCAGCGCCACCCGACCCGTCTCGCACTGAAGCTCGCGGCAGATGCGGTCGGGGCTCACCGTCACATCGTCGAGCAGGGACAGGACACTTGCTTCGTTGTCATCCAACTCGACACGCTTCTTCTCGACGCCGAGCTCCCCTGCATCAACGGGAACGAACTCGGGAGCGAGCTCTTCGAAGATGTGGCGGACCTCTGTCACCAAACCAGCCTGAGAGGCGCGGATCAACTCGTTGGAGCCGGCTGACATGACGTTCCGGAAGCTCCCTGGTACGGCGAATACGGATCGGTTGGCATCGAGAGCGATCCGTGCGGTGATCAAAGCGCCGCTCTTGATCCCGCCCTCCACCACGAGCGTCCCCAGCGCTAGGCCGGCGATGATCCGATTGCGCTCCGGGAAGTGACTCTTGTACGGCTGCACCCCCGCCTCATACTCCGTAACCAGCGTCCCCTGCTCCCGTATCCGCCGCTTCAGATCGGCATTGCGGCGCGGGTAGTCCACGTCGAGCCCGAACCCAAGCACCGCGAGCGTGTAACCCCCCGCGTCCAACGCCGCTTCGTGGGCCGCGGCGTCGATGCCGGCCGCCATACCCGACACGATGCCGAACCCCGCTTCAACGAGTCCGGTCACCAACGTCTTCGTCGCATCTAACCCGGCGATGGTGGGGCGCCTCGAGCCGACCACCGCCATCAACGGTTGGTGTGGGATCTCGCGGCCATCGACATACAGAGCCTGCGGTGGACGAGCCGCGCCTAGCTCGTCTAGCTGCGAAGGCCATTCGGCATCGCCACGCCTCAGCGTCCTGTTCGTCACGACACCGCTCGCAGCTGGGCGCGATCGAGCCTCAGTCCCAGCGCTTGAGCTATGTGACCGTCCCCCACCGCCGGTTCTGCCTCGAGATCTGCCAGCGTCCGTGCCACCCGCAGGACGCGATCCAAGCCACGGCCGCTGAGCGAGTCATTCTCGATCGCGTGCCCCAAGAGCGATCGCGCCGCTGGCCCCAGCGACACGTGCTGGTCCAGAATGCTGCGGACCACAGATGCGTTCGTCAGCGCAGGATCGCCGTAACGACGAGACTGCATCTCGCGTGCGGAAGTCACTCTGGCTCGAACCTCAGCCGAGTTCTCTCCCTGAGGAGCCCCCAGCAACTCCCGGCTCGTCAGGCGCTCCATGGGCGCCTGCAGGTCCATCCGGTCGAGAAGCGGCCCGGATAGTCGGGCCCCATAGGTCTGAAGTTGCAGCTCGCCGCATCGACATTCCTTCTTGGTGTCGCCGAGGAAACCACAGGGACAAGGATTCATGGCCGCAATCAACGAGATGCGACAGGGGAACGTGATCACACCGCCGCTTCTGGCGATCCGTACCTCCCCGTCTTCGAGCGGCGCGCGGAGGCTCTCGAGCACGTCTCGCCGATACAGGGTCACCTCATCGAGAAACAGCGTTCCATGATGCGCCAAGCTGAGCTCGCCGGGACGGGGCAGTCCCACACCTCCCCCGACGAGACCTGCCAGCGAGATGTTGTGATGAGGCGCGCGAAAGGGACGCTCAGTTATCAGCGCCGCATCTGCCGGCAGCATCCCCGCGATCGAATGGATCTTCGTTACGTCCAGCGACTCGTCGAAAGACATAGGGGGGAGCAGCCCCGGCATGCGCTGGGCGAGCATCGTCTTACCTGATCCGGGCGGCCCAACCATCATGAGGTTGTGGCCACCGGCCGCAGCGACCTCGAGAGCACGCTTGGCGTAGGCGTGCCCGCGGACGTAGCGCATATCCGGCACCGGAGGTAGCGAAGGAGCCTCGAAGATGGGGATGCGGCAAGGTTTACGTTTGCCCCTGAGGAAGTCGAGCCCCTCGCGCAAAGTCTCGATGCCGACGATCTCGATGTCATCTACAAGCGCTGCCTCCGGCGCATTCGAGAGTGGAGTTATCAATCCGCGGCGACCCGCGCGCTTCGCCGCGATGGCCGCGGCCAGCGCACCCCGGATGGGCCGCAGCGTCCCGTCCAGCGCCAGCTCGCCCAGGCACACCCATCCCTGCAGTGCGGAGGGTTCGAGATCGATCTTTGGGTCTGCACCGGCGATCCCGAGTGCTAGCGCGAGATCGAAATGGGTGCCTTCTTTACGCAGCGATCCAGGCGACAGATTCGCCGTCGTCCGAAGCTTCGAGTACTCCTCGTTGGACGAAATCAGCGCCGAACGCACACGCTGCTCGGCCTCACGAACCGAGGCGTTCGGAAGGCCGACGATCCGGAATACGGGGAGACCCTGCCCGATGTCTATCTCGACACGTACGAGATTCGCGTCGGCGCCAACGAAGGCGACTGACTCCGTCATTGCAAGCATGAACCGGTCCGTTCCCGGCCCCGAAAGCGCGTGCGTAAAACGTAGTGAGCGGGTGAGACAGAAACCAGCCTTCGCCGGTCACAGCGTCGCTACGTGACTCAGCTGCTGATGGTGGTGAGATCAGGACGAACGGCCACCCCGACCGGGATCCGGTCGCTTCAGCGTCGAGCTAGGACTTCCCCGTGTAACGGAGGATGTCGATGCCTCTGTTTTGGTCGATCGCATACACGATCTGATCGTCGACCCAGAATGACGACAGCGTGAGGCCGCCGTAGGGCAGGAATGAGCCAACCTCGGCGATCTTGCCGGTCGCGTCCACTTGCAAGAAGCGAGTCCCGTGCTCGAAGAACGAACCCGCGACGACACCGCCGTTATCGAAGCTCGGGTGCTCCTCGAAGAAGCTCGACGAGCAGCCGATCACGTTCGCCGGAGGATTGCCATCCGCGTAGGTCCCGTTCTTCATGCGGAGCGCGTCGATGAGGGTAAAGGTGCGGGTCTTCTTCCATCTCGTGGCGTCCCACGTGGTGAACGCCGCCGATCGTTCGTTGCATGGGCCACTAAGAGGGGTCTCGCCTGCTATCAATAGGAACCTGTCGCTGGTCCCCTGCGGCCACCGGACCGAGCTCAGGATCTCACGCCCGCGGTCGAGCGGAAGCTGCTCGGCGACCGGCGCAGCCGCCAAGAAGCGCGGCCGGCGGGGGTCATCTCGTACATCGAGGAAATAGGCCGTCGGACGAGACGCCGTGACGATCCGCCCCCGAGAGACCTCGGTGACATCGTGAGTGAACGTCGTTTCGTATCTGTCGTTCCACTTCCCCACGAGCTTGGGCGTCGCCGGGTCACGCAGGTCGACGATCGAATGGCCGGGGGATGATCCGTAGACCCACTTGCAGTCGAGGACGCAGGTAAGCATGTGATCGCCGGCTCCCGCCAGTTGGGCGAGCGGGACGGGCTTGGTCTTGTCGCGCACGTCCCAGACGTGAAGGATCCGCCGCGACTCCTGCGGGAAGATCAGGACCTTCCCGTTGGTGTCGACGTCTTCCATCGAGAACGGGTTGAAGCCGAGCGGCGTGATGCTCTGCAGCTTTGGATCGAGCGGGTCGGAGATGTCGTATATCGAGATGTGGTGATAGCTCGCGACGTAGAGGTAGTCGTCGACGATCCGGGCGCTGGCGGCGCCTCCGCCCTCCCACGGAACGGTTTCCAGGTATTCGACCGGACCCGTGACTATGCCTCCCGCCGTCGGGGCCGCTTGGGCTCCACCGAGCGCGGGCAGAGCGAGCAGCGCCAGGATCAACCCGGCGGACAGGTTTCTTGCGAGCCTCATCATCGTCCCGTCTCGCAGGTGCTTGGAGCAAGTGTTGGCGCATCCCGCTCAGGCTCCTGCTACAGGCGAGTGACCACATCCGGCGCGGCTCCGAGGGGTTCGGCCACCTTCCAAGGGGAACCCGACAGGGCCGTCAACCTGCCGCCGAGGTGCTGGGGCGAGCCGGCGGGGCAGAGGTCAGCGGCCGGTGAAGCGCGGCTCCCTCTTCTCGATGAACGCCTGGACCGCTTCGCGCATGTCTTCGGTCCCGAAGGTGAACGCCTGCGATATCGACTCCGCCTCCAGATTCTCTTCGAGGCTTCGCTCGTGGGCCCGGTTCAGGTTCTCTTTGATCAGCGCAAGGGTTTGGGGAGGCATGGCCGCTAGCCGATGGGCAAGATCCTTGACAACGGCGTCGACCTCTTCCGGCTCGCACAGTCGGTTCAAGAGCCCCAAGCGGTCGGCCTCTTGCGCAGAGATCGTCTCTCCTAGAAGCGCCAACTCCTTCGCCTTGTTCAACGGGAGAAGCCGAGATAGAGCCCAGGTGCCTCCGAAATCGACGACGAGGCCGCGCTTGACGAACAGCTCCGCGAAGCTGGCGGTGGTGGAGGCGACGACGAGGTCGCAGCCGAGAGCGAGGTTGCAGCCAGCGCCCGCCGCTACACCCGTCACCTTCGCGATCGTCGGCTTCGGGCACCGGAGGAACGACCGCACGATCCCGTCGATGATCCGCATCCGTTCTTTGAACTCACCTGTGGACGAGACGAGGTTGGCGGGATCGGACAGGTCGGCCCCCGAGCAGAAGGCCCCACCCGCGCCCGTGAGGACAACGCACCGAACCTGGCGCTCGCTTGCGGCGCGGTCGAACACGGCCTGGATCTCGTTAAACATCACCCACGACATCGCGTTCTTCTTCTGGGGCCGGTTGAGGGTGATGGTCGCGACCGCACCCTCTTGTTCCCACACGAGGCTCTCGAACTCCGGCACTTCGGTGATCCTCTTCTAGAAGGCGTCTTCTAAGCGCCTCACCCTAGTCCCCCGCCGGTCCTCGATGATGGAGACGACGTCGAAGCGGAGATCCATCCGCGGCCCGGGATGCTGTGACAGCCACACCGCCGCGAGTCTCCGTAGACGTGCCTGCTTCACGGGGGTGACGGCCTCCGAGGGGTCGCCGAAGAAATCAGTGCGGCGCGTCTTCACCTCACAGAACACGAGCGTTCGCCCGCGGCGCGCGATGACGTCGATCTCGCCTTGGCGGCAGCGGAAGTTGCGAGCGACGACGCGATAGCCGTCGCGCTCATAAGCCGAAGCCGCGATGTCTTCGCCGCTTCGCCCGAGGGCCTGCCGGTAGTTCATGCGGCAGAGGGTAGACAGGGGGTGCGACAGTTCGTTCTGGCGTCGAGAAGCTACGCCGAGACGTAGTCCAGTTAGCAGAGAAGGGTCAGTCGGGGTTTGCCGTGGGGGGCTCGGGGAGGATGTCCCTCTCCGCCAGCTGCGCCAGCTCCTCTACGTTCAGGTCGCGGAAGGTCACCACCTTCACCTGCGAGACGAAGCGCGCGGGACGGTGCATGTCCCACACCCAGGCGTCCGCGAGCTCGACCTCGAACCAGACCTTGGCGCCGAGGTGGCGCGTCTCGACGTTGACCTCGTTCGCCAGGTAGAAGCGCCGCTCGGTCTCCACGACGAACTTGAACATCGGGAGAACGTCCCGGTACTCCTTGTAGAGCTGAAGCTCCATCTCGGCCTCGTATTTCTCGAGGTCCTCGACGCTCATCCTCTAGATCTCCTCCAGCTCGTGGTCGGCGGGGTCTTCGTCGTTCAAGTCTCGCGCCCCGTGGGGACGAATGACACCATCCTCATCTGGAAATCCCATAACGCCGAAGAAGGACCGGCGGTGGATCTCACAGGGCCCGTGCTCCTTCAAGGCGTTCCAGTGGTGGCGGGTCCCGTAGCCGACGTTCGTGGCGAACCCGTACTGCTTGAACCGCTTGTGGTAGCGCCGCATGGCGGCGTCGCGATGGACCTTCGCAACGATGGAGGCGGCGGCCACGTTCTTCGAGACGGCGTCCGCTTTCTTCACCGCCAGGCTCGGCCACCGGAGCCTCTTCAGGCGGAAGGCGTCCACCAAGACGTAATCCGGCTCCTGGCCGAGGCCCTTGAGGGCCCGTCTGAGCGCCCGCATGTTGCAAGGGTTGAGGCCGTCGCGGTCGATCGAATCGTGACGCACCCTGACGATGCAGACGGCGAGCGCGACCTCGTGGATCTGCGCCGCCAGGCGCTGGAGCTGGAGCTTTGTGCAAGCTTTCGAGTCCCGGAGCCCCGGCAGCTCCGTCCCCTCCGGCAGGATCACGGCGG
>JADDQX010000092.1:0-3000 GCA_016781115.1 Actinomycetota bacterium
CTCTCCGGCAATTCTGGTGATCGGCGAGGTCGTCTCCTTACGGCCCTCCCTCGCCTGGTTCGATCGGACGTCAACAGACTCCACGTTGGCCGACATGTTGGACGAGATGCCCATAGAAGAAAGGAGTGGCCGTTGAGCCTCGAAGATCGGGTAGACGAACTCGTTTCCGAGATCGCGGCAGTCGACCACGAGGCGGCGAGACAGGCCCGAACTCGCCACGATTCACTGATCAAGCCCAAGGGCAGCCTCGGTCGTCTGGAGGAACTGGGGATCAGGCTCGCGGCGATCGCAGGGACGTGCCCTCCGCCCGTTCCACAGAATCCCGCAGTCGTCGTAGCGGCAGGCGACCACGGCGTGCTGGCTCAAGGCGTGTCGCCGTGGCCCCAAGAGGTAACCGCCGCGATGGTGGCAGGTTTCTGCGACGGCCACGCCGCGGTCAACGCCCTCGCGCTCGTCGCCGGTGCCCGCGTCACGGTTCTAGACGTCGGCGTCGCGTCCGACCTCCCTTCGCACCCCCGGCTGAGACGAGCGAAGGTGCGCCCCGGTACGAGCGACCTCTGCGTCGGCCCCGCCATGAGCCGCTCCGAGGCTGCGGCCGCGGTAGTCGCGGGCGCCGGGGTTGCCCAGGAGCTCATCGGAGCGGGTGTGGATCTACTCGTTGCCGGCGAGATGGGCATCGCCAATACGACTCCGGCCGCCTGCCTGATCGCGGCCTTCACGGGGCGGTCGCCCGAGGAGGTCACAGGGCGAGGTACGGGGATCGATGACGCAACGTGGGAGGTGAAGGTCAAGGTTGTACGGGCGGCACTGGAGTTTCACCGGCCCGAAGTGTCGGATCCGCTCGGGGTTCTTGCCGCCATAGGCGGTCTGGAGCACGCGGCGCTCGTCGGTTTGATCCTTGCCGGCGCTGCCGGCCGAGTCCCGATCGTTCAGGACGGGGTGAGCACGAACGCGGCCGCTCTGGTGGCGCGGGCCCTCGCTCCTCGGGTCGGCGACTACTTGATAGCAGGACACCGCTCGGTTGAGCCCGGCGCGTCGATCGCCTTACAGAGCATGGGACTTGAACCGCTGGTTGACCTTGGCATGAGGCTCGGAGAAGGGACCGGAGGCCTGCTGGCGGTGCAGATCGTGCAGGCGGCCGCGGCTGCCCTCAGGGACATGGCGACGTTTGAAGAGGCGGGCATCGCGTAGATGAGGGGCGCGCTCGCGTTTCTCACCGTCATCCCGGTCCGCGCCCGCTGTGAGAGCCCCGGCCGCTCGGCGCTGATCGCGTTTCCCTTCGTCGGCCTGTTCATCGGAGTGCTGTGGACGGCTGTTGCCTGGTCCTCCTCGTTGCTGTGGGGGCCGTCGGTCGCCGCTGCCGTCGTTCTCTTGTCAGACCTGTTGGTGACGGGCGGTCTGCATATCGACGCGGTTGGCGACGTCGCCGACGGGCTTGCCAGCCGCCGCCCGTCCGAAGAGGCGGTAGCGATCATGCGCGATGCAGCGATCGGTGCTGTCGGAGGGGCTGCGCTCATCGTCGTGGTCCTCTTGCGCTTCGCCTTTTTGACGATCCTGGTGTCCGGTGGCCAATGGCTGTCGTTGATCCTGGTGCCAGTCACCGGACGCGCCGCGATGGTGTGGGTGCTCGGACGCACGCGGAATAGTCGGTCACCTTCTTTGGCTTCGTCCTTCACGGAGGTGGCTCGCGGCGGAGAGATCGTTGTTGCCGCCCTTATCGGAGCGATAACTGGTTTGGTCGCCGGCGGCGTAAAGGGGATCGCGGCCGTCGTCCTTGCGGTGATCGCGGTAGAAGTTTGGACGCGTGGGTTCGAAGCGCGGTTCGGCTCGATGACAGGAGATGCCGTGGGCGCATCAGGGATCGTTGCCGAGGTCTTCGTGCTCGCTGTGATGACGGCCTCGATCGTGTGATGGACCGATCTGATGGTCGAGGTGGAGGCCTCCCGCTGAACGGGCCGTGCCCGGAGAGGTAGTCGACACCAGCGCTACCAGCACGGCAACCGCGGCCTAGGCGGTCGGTCCGTCATCGGAGCCTTGACGCGCTCTCTTGGCGGCGTCCATCTCTTTCGCCGCCTTGATTCCGCGATCTCTGAGCGCGAAGAAGATGAGCCGCTTGCGGTCCATCTTGAAGAAGTGCCGGCCGTGCTTCTTCAGCGCTCGCGCATCGATGTCTATGCCGAGCCCCGGCCGGTTCGTCATACGGAGCTTCCCGCGCTCGTGCAGGAACGGCTCCGCGAGCATGGCGTCGCGGGCTTCGGGCACCCAACCGGGCGGGTCGAGCGGATACTCCAGCTCCTTCTCGTCCGCGAAGCCCGAGGCCGCCATCAGTTGGAGGTTCACCGCGAAGCCGACGCCGTTCGTCCAGGTGTGGGGGGTGTAGGTGAGGCCGTGGTCGCGACATAGCTGGATGATCTTGAAGGTCTGGTCGATCCCGCCCGTGAACATGGCGTCGGGCTGGAAGATCGAGTAGCAGCGGCGCTCGATCATCATCTTGAGCTCTGGATAGGCGCCCGTGTGGAGCTCTCCGCCGGCGATCGGAACCTTGGAGTTCTTCGTCAGCTCGGCGAGATCCTCGTACGCATCCATCGGAAGTGGTTCCTCGATCCACGCGATCCCGTTGTCGGCGCACATATCCGCGAAGCGGCGCGCCCGTGCAAGGTCCCACAGCGGGGCATCCGCGACCGCCGTCACCCGCCAGGCCTGGTTCGCATCCACGCCAATCTTCATACGGCCGCCCACCGCCGCCGCCGTGGCGCGCACCTGCGCCTCATCGCGCGCCTCGTCTTCGTGCACGCGGATCTTGATCGAGCGGAAGCCCTCTTCGTAGCGCGCTTCGGCTTCGGCGACCCGCGCCTCAGGTGACCGGACCTCGCCGGTGGAGGCGTAGAGCTTGATCTCGCGCGGCGCTCCGCCGAGCAGCTCGCACACGGGGCGGCCCGCGATCTTGCCCTTGATGTCCCAGAAGGCGGGCTCGATCCACCAGTTCCGCCAGCCGAGATA
>JADDQX010000092.1:3039-3156 GCA_016781115.1 Actinomycetota bacterium
GGTGGCGTCTTCGCCGATCAGGTAGGGCCCGATCAACTGCCCCAGCCCGGCCCGCTCCCGCCCGAGAGCCGGCCCCGCGCTCCACCCCTCCACCCCATCCTCGGTCGTGACCCTCAG
>JADDQX010000092.1:3185-8640 GCA_016781115.1 Actinomycetota bacterium
ACCCCGGGATCCAACTGGGCCGGAACGTCGCCGGCAGGGGGGCCGCGAAGTGCCACAGGTCGACCCGCGCGACCTTAGCGCCGGTCACGACCGGTCCTCCTCTTCGGGGTGGCCGCTCGCGCAGCCCGGCAAGGTCGACATGGCATCAGGCTACTCATCTGAGGCATCTCACGCCTGCGGGCCGAATGGTCCCTTTTGACTATGGCTTGTCGGCGACTGTCCGCCTAGCGTTGCGACCACACTCGAAGCCCTGGGAGGGCCTACATGTCTCGTCGCGCGCTATCTATCCTGGTAACGCTGGTCGCTTTCGCCACGCTGCTACCGGCGGAAGCCTCGTCGGCGGAGATCGGCCGCTACATCGTGGTCCTGGATCCGGCTGTGGCGGATCCAGGCTCCGTCGCGGCCGAGCATGCACGCGGTCATGGCGCCGAGGTGAGCCACGTGTACCGCTTCGCCCTGAAGGGCTACGCCGCGACGATGAGCGAGCAAGCCGCCCGAGAGGTGGCGCTCGACGAACGAGTCCAGCTGGTGGAGGTGGACGGGGCGGTTCAGGCGACGGCGCATTCCGCGACCAACCTAGGCAACCCGCCGACAGGCGTACACCGAGCCTTCGCCCCCCACAACAGCGAGATCGGCATCGACGGCTTCGACGACCAGAGGGTGGACGTGGACGTGGCCGTGATCGACACCGGGATCGATGTCGACCATCCGGACCTCAACGTCGTCGGCGGCAAGAACTGCCAGAGAGGAACGAGCTACGACGACGGCAACGGCCACGGAACCCACGTTGCCGGAACGGCGGCTGGCCTCGACAACGGCAGAGGCGTCGTCGGTATGGCTCCCGGCGCCCGTCTGTGGGCGGTGCGCGTGCTGGACAACTCCGGCAGTGGCTCGTGGTCGAGCGTCATCTGCGGGATCGACTGGGTAACCGCGAACGCGACCACGATCGAGGTGGCCAACATGAGCCTCGGAGGATCCGGCTCCGACGGTACATGTGACAGCTCATCGTTGCATCTCGCGATCTGCAACTCCGTGAGCGCCGGAACCACCTACGCGGTCGCCGCCGGTAACGAGAGCGACGACGCGGCGAACCATGTGCCCGCCGCGTACGACGAGGTGATGACCGTCTCCGCGCTTGCCGACTTCGACGGTGAGCCCGGGGGAACTGGTTCTGCCACATGTCGCTCGGACGTAGATGACACCTTCGCCGATTTCTCGAACTTCGGAGTCGACGTGGATCTGATCGCTCCCGGCGTCTGCATCAAGTCGACGTGGAAGGGCGGTGGCTACAGCACGATCAGCGGGACGTCGATGGCAAGCCCACACGTTGCGGGAGCGGCCGCGCTCTATAAAGCGACCAACCCGACCGCCGGCCCCGCGGCGGTCCAAACGGCTCTGCAGGCGGAGGGCAACCTCTTCTGGACCAACACCGACGACGTCGACGGCATGCAGGAGCCGTTGCTGGATGTTTCGGACGCCGTGGTGTTCAACCCGGCCATGCTGTCGACCAGTACGGACGGCGGAGGCGAGGAGCCCGCCGCTTCCTTCTCCCTCACCGCGAGCGGTTACAAGGTGAAGGGGCTCCAGAAGGTCGATCTGAGTTGGAGCGGCACCAGCGCCAGCGCGACCCACGTCGACATCCATCGAGATGGCGCGATCCTTGCCGCGGACGAGGCGAACGACGGGACCTACACCGACGACATCAACGCCAAGGGCGGCGGGAGCTACACGTACAAGGTCTGCGAGGCGGGATCGACGACCGTGTGCTCGAACGAGGTGAGCGTCGTCTTCTAGAGCCTCGCTGGGATCTGACCCGACCGCGTCAGCGTGTCGACGACCCGCCGGTCCAGGGTTTGTCGAGCACGATGATGACGTTCCGATCTTCCCGGGTGCCTCTGGAGCTGCGCGCGTTCTGATAGTCGTTGTAGGCGAGCTCTCGGCCGATCGCAGCGAGCCGCTGCACCTGTTCGGGAGCGTGGCCTTTGGGATCCAGGTTCGGCGGCGCCCCCCCCGGGTTCGGCGGTCCGCCGTGGTCGAGGACCGTCAGGACGAGCGACATCGTCCGGTTGCCGTTGTCGATCAGCTCGATCATCCGAGCTTGCTGCGGCCAGTCCAGGTGCGCCGCCGTCGAGATCTCGTAGAAGGGGTTCACGTTCGAGTAGCCCGGCGGCGGGACGCCTTCGCACTTGTGCTCGCGCAGTGAGTTCTCGTGCTCGTGCCCGTCGACGTGCACGAGGAAGTTCTTGTAGCTGCAGAACAGGTCCTCCAGCGTCTCGACGCTGACGTTAGTGGGTTGTTGCCGGGACGTGATGCGCTTCCCGTAGTGGATAGGGAACTCGGTCGGGTCCGTCGAGGGGAAGCGGGTCGTCTTCAAGGTGTGGTGCCCATAGGTGATGACGTATTCGCCGAGGCTCGTCGCGAGCTCTAGCTGCTCACGCAGCCACCTGAACTGCGGGTCGTCGATGGAGCCCTCGGAGCAGAAGATGGTGCCGCATTCATCGGTGACCGTGTCGAGAGCGACGAAGCGGAGCCCGGGTAGAGGTGAGAACGAGTAATACCCGTCGTTGTTCGCCTCGGCCGAGGCCGGCAGCCCATATCCGGCGCAGGTCTTGGCCGTCCTCGGGTCGCAAAGCGCGGGAGCGAAACCGTGCCCCACAGGCGTACCACCCGTCTTGAAGTGCTCCTCGATCCAGCTGCTCGCCGAGCACGGGCTCCCCGTCAGGATGCCCAGCGGATCGACCGCGATGTCGTCTTTGGCGAGGTAGCAGCGACGCTTATCGGGCGGAACGATGTCGACGGTGGTTTGGTCGACGTCGGTGGCGGTGGGGATCAACTTCACCTTCTGGCAGCCCATCGCGATCTCCTGGAACTCGGGGCGCGCGAGCTCCTGGTTGGTCGGACCATAGGGGCCGTAGTAGGCGTCGGGGCTGTTGCCCTGGATCAAAGCGTCATGGTTGCCGAACGCGGAATACCAAGGAAGGTCGAGCCCGATCGACTGGAACGGCTGGTTGGCGGCTTCGAGCAGCCCCGGGAAGTCGCGCATCGTGACGTCTCTCCCGGTCTCCGACTCGTTCTCTTCGCGCCGTGGCGAATATCCGTCGCCGTCGCTGCTTCCCTCGGACGTATCGGGCTCGTAGTAGCCGAGCCTCCCGCCGCCACGGACGCCGTCGTAGATCGACCCGGGCGTCGCTTCGCAGCCCGGCACCGGGATCCCCGAGTTCGGGTCGACCTTCTTCTTCCCATCGAGGATGTCGATGAACCAGCGGGTCTCGTTGTACTGCTGCGAATCGGCGTTGTCGCCGGTCAGGATCGCGAGGTCAAGCTTCTCTGCCGTCACCGGTGACACCGTGTTCCGCACCGCCCGCACCATCGCCTCCGTGATCTGCGTCGTCAGCGATTCCTGGGGCCGGTAGGCCGCTGAGAAGGGCTGCGCCCCCGGGACCCTCTGCGTCGTGTCGAAGAACTCGACCCGCCCGGGAGACTCCTCGTCGATCATCTGGAAGTCGGACAACTGGAGGAAGTTCAGGATCGATCCATGCCGCGGCGGCCGGAAGTCCGCGGGCGCACCGATGATCTTGTAGTCCTCACCGGGGGCGTATTCGAGCAAGTTGTCGTTGTCGGTGTCGTCGATCGTGAGCACGGTCGTGTCGCGGGGAGCGGCTCCCGCGGGAGCGGCCCCGGCGGCGACGAGAGCTGAGATCAGAACGTGCACGAGTCCACGGCGGCTCAAGGTCGATCCTTTCGACAGCGCTTGCTTAGGTAACTACCGGCTACTCTGATGGGCGACAATTTCGCCATCCGAACGCGTTTTCCTGTAGGGCGCTCTGCCGACGAGAGAAGGGTCCGACCCATGAGGCGCTGGAGCCATCTAGTACTGGTGGCTTTGGCGTTGGCGGGCGCGCTCCCTCTGCGAGCCGCTCCCTCCGCCCGCGCGCACTCTGCGCCGGATCCCTTGGTGACGGATTCTCTGGCCGCCCTGTCGGGGCTGGTCGGCAAGGAAACCTGTGCGGTCAAAGACGCCCTCGACGCTGACGTGGAGAACGGGCTCCAGCTGCCCTACGTGTTCTGCGACGACGGCGTTCCGGCGAGGGGCGGAGGAGCACAGGCCATCCCCGTTCCCGTGAAGTACGCCTCGAGGAAAGGCGGCGACGACTTCACGGGACTTCCCAAGCCTGCAGGACTGGAGGAGGCCGCGGAGGCCGCAGTTCGAGACGACCTCCGTCCGGAGCGCGAGAACCGCATCAGCCTCGACGTCGACATCACGATGCCTCTGTCGCCGGCGCTGAAGAAGCTCGTGGGTGGCGACTTCCGCACGATGAAGCCGCCGAAGAAGGGCTACCCGGTGATCGTGTTCATGCACGGTTGCTGCGGTGGCAACAAGCGCTCATGGGAAGCCAGCACCGTCGATGCCGTGAACGAGCAGTGGCATCACTCCAACGCCTGGTTCGCGTCGCGTGGCTACGTCGTCATCACCTACACAGCGCGCGGGTTCCGCGACAGTCAGGAGCGGGGGTCTACCGGCACGACGCAGCTCGACTCGCGCCGCTATGAGATCAACGACTACCAGTACCTCGTCGGCCTCCTCGCCGACCACGACGCGATGCGGCGCGCGGAGGGGCAGGCTCCGCTCTTCCGCATCAACCCGCGCAAGATCGGCGCGGTCGGCGGCTCCTACGGAGGCGGCTTCACCTGGCTCGCGCTCACGGATCCGACGTGGAAGAGCCCCGCACTGAGCGTCCCCGTGAGGCTCGCCGCGGCGGTAACGAAGTACGGCTGGACGGACCTGGTGGAAGCTCTCGTGCCGGCGGGGCATTATTTCGACCGCGATCCGATCAGCGGGAAGACCTTTGTCGCTCCGACCGATCCCGCAAAGGCGCTGTCGCGCGACCCGATCGGGGTCATGAAGCAAAGCATCGTTGCGGGCCTTTACGCGAGCGGGAACCTCGCCGCGACCAACCACACGACGTTCCCGGATTACGTGCACGACGCTTACTCGCGACTCCAGGCGGGCGAGCCTTACGACGGCGATCCGAACCTCGAGACGGTCCTGGAGATGTTCCTGAACGATCGCTCGGCGTACTTCCAGAGGCGCTACTGGCGCCGGGTCGGCAACGGCATGCGGGTCCCGGTCTACGCCGCCGCCACCTGGACCGACCCGCTGTTCCCCACGATGGAGACGATCCGCTTCTACAACAAGCTTCGTTCGGTCGATCCCGATTACCCGATCACGATGTACCTGGGCGACTATCAGCATTTCGCGCAGAACAAGCCCAAGGAATGGGACGACATCTGCGGCGATGATCACCACGTCTGCACGGTGAAGGACTTCACACGCCCCGACGGCTCGGTGAACCTCATGAGGTCGCCGGCTCGTGTCCGCAAGGGCGTGAACTTCAGGATGAACAGGTTCTTGGACTTCTACCTGCGCGGCAAGGGCCGCCGCCCGAAGAAGGAC
>JADDQX010000014.1:0-3826 GCA_016781115.1 Actinomycetota bacterium
GTCGCAGCGGTCCTTCCTTCACCGCGAGGGGATGCTCCTTTCATTGGTCGACTACGGCGGCAGCGGTAGCCCAATCCTCCTGCTGCACGGTTTGGCTGGACATGGAGAGGAGTGGGCAGAGACGGCGGGTTGGCTGAGAGACGGCTACCGCGTCTTTGCCTTGGATATGCGCGGCCACGGTTACAGCGAACGAAGACCTGCCGATGTGTCGGTTCATGCGCTTGTTGAGGATGCCGTCGCGGTGATCGACCTCATCGGGCCTCCTGTGGTGTTGGTGGGTCAGTCGCTCGGGGGAGTTATCGCCTTGCTCGTGGCAGCCCGGAGGCCAGACCTGGTGTCTGCCCTAATCATGATCGAGGCGAGTCCTGCGGGAATGGATGAGAGCGCGGCTGCTGAACTTGCTCACACGGTTGCCGAGCAGCTACGGAGCTGGCCTGTTCCTTTCTTCCTCTCGCGAGGAGGCGGTTACATATTTCGGGGGTCCCTCGTTGAGCGCGACCGCGTGGGTCAACGGACTCGAAGAGCGCGACGACGGACTATGGCCCCGCTTAGACGTAGACGTGATGGAACGCATGATCTGCGAAGTCGAAAGGGAGTCACACTGGGACTCGTGGGAACAGACCGTTGTCCCGTGTTGGTCGTGGCAGGCGATCCCCTCCTTCGATCAGGAGACCTTGAGAGGATGAGCACCGCCCAGCCGACGGACGTGTTCGCGAAGCTTCCCGGGGCTCAGCACGATGTTCACCTAGACCAACCTGAAGGATGGCGCACGGCGTTATCACGGTTTCTGAAGGCTCTCACCTAGACCCAGACGATGTGTGGGATGGCTAGTCAGTCGCGGCGCGCGGGTCGCGCCCTATGCATACGGCTATTCCGGAGCGGTCGTGAAGTAGGTCGATCAGGTCCGTAAGCGGCGCGCCATCCGGCCGCATGAACCGCGGTGACCCCCTCGGCGTCGGCGGGTTCGGCCGTACGTATCCTCATCTCCCGCGTCGGTTCGTGACCACGAAGATGTCATTGCTGAACGGCACCGTTCTTTCGTGCCGATAGTCATGGGAGGCGAGGAAAGCATGTATCTTGTTGGCAGTCACTCCCACACGTTCCAGCGAGGATTCCTTAGATTCCACGACCACTAAACGCGGGCGGAGCGTGCGAAGGGTGTTTTCCATCCCTCGCAAAGCCGCTAGTTCGCCACCTTCGACGTCGATCTTCACGACGTCCAGGCGATCGAGTCCCGCTGATCTTGCCCAGTCATCGAACCTTGTCGAGTGAACGTTCGCGAGCGGTTCACCGGATCCGAATGCTGAACCAACCCCGAGGTCAGCCTCGGGATAACGATCATCCGATCTCAGCGTCAACTCTCCTTGCGAATCGGACAGGGCCAGAGGAACGACTTCGATGTCGAGCCCATTCGCCTCGGCTAGTGCCCGAAGGATGTCGGCCGCGTGAGGGTTCGGTTCGAAGGCGTAGATGCGTCCTCCTCCTAATTCGCCCATGATCTTTGCCACCGGTAGCGCGTGAACTCCGATATGCGCGCCGATATCGATGAAGACGTGACCTTTGCGGAGGCTCGATCGGATACGGGCGAGTACGTCGGGTTCGTATGTGCCCGTGAAGTAGAGGACACGCTGAAGGTTGTCTCTCAGATCGAGGACGAGACGCAACCCGAGGCGCTTCACCGAAACGGCCTGCGAGGTTCTCCACCAGTGCACGGGGAGACGGAGAATGCCGGGTGCGATGTCCTCACGTTCGACCAGTCGGTGCGTGCTGCGGACATATCCCGCTCGTGTGCGAGATCTGAGCCGCAGGATTGCGGTGGCAAGGCGTCGCGTGGTGCCTAACCCGATGACTCGCTCCATTCGGAAGAGGCACATCCACGCGGCTCTCGTAAGTCGCCCGTCGCTGTCGTCCACGGAACCACGGTAGTTGGAGTTCGTCGACGACCCCTCTTCTTGTAGGAGGCACTCCAGCATCTGCGTGCGAGCGATCGTCGGACGGCGAGCCCCGGCGGCTGGTAAACCATCGGACGTGAGTAATCCGAGGATGGACCTCCACGCCCGCCGGTCTTCTTTCCTGTCGAAGGCGGACGAATATGAGCGTTATCGGCCTGGGTATCCCGCTGCGGCGGTCGAGTGGGTCATAGGACGATCGTCGCGACGTGTGATCGACGTCGGGTGCGGTCCGGGCAACCTCACCTCACAGCTGGCGGAGGTGGGTCACGAAGTTGTCGGTGTAGACCCATCTCCGAACATGCTGGAGCGAGCGCGCAAGAAGGGACTGCGCGTGGTGCTGGCAGCGGCTGAGCTACTGCCTTTCGGGGATGCTTGCGCTGACGTTGTGACAGCGGCAACGGCGTTCCACTGGTTCGACGCGGACCGCGCTGTGCCAGAGATGCGGAGGGTCCTAGGTCCAGACGGGATCGTGGGTCTCCTAACGAATATCCGTGACGAGAGAGTGCCCTGGATAGGTGCGCTTTCGGAGATCATCGGAAGCGAGGCAGCCATGGCCGTGAAGCTAGGCGGCGCTGAGGGGATGGAAGCGGAATTCGTTTCCACCTTGGAGCGCGGAGGACTGTTCAGGGCTACAGAGCACCGGATCTTCGACCATGAGCAAGTGCTGAGGCCGGAGGAGTTGGTCGGGCTCGTGCGTTCGCGCAGTTACATCGCGATCCTGCCGGATGCTGAGCGAAAACGGCTCCTCGGTGCCATCAGGGAACTGTGTCGTGAGCACCCGGACTTGCGCGGGAAAGATACGTTCCTGATGCCCTACAAGACGCATGCTTTTCGCTCCTGGGCGTGTTAGTTGCGTGCCTTTGTCGGCTCAGTGCCTCTAGCGCCTTCGGCGGAGGGTAGTAATGGATCGTGGAACGATGCCGCGATCTAGCGTCGGATGGATGCTTCAACGCCCGCGACCTCGGGGGATTCGCCACCCGAGACGGCGGCCGAACCCGGTGGGGCTCGATCATTCGCGCGGACGCCATGAACCGCCTCACCCCGCTGGCGTGGCAGGAAGTAGAGGCGTACGGGATCCGGAGCGTCGTGGACCTACGCAACGATGTCGAGCTCGCCGCTGATGTCGTCGCCCGACCGTCGTCCCTCAAGACGGTTCGGGTGGAGATCGATGACGTCGGCGACGCGGCGCTGTGGGACTACATCTGGTCGAATGAACTCGATGGTAGCCCCCTCTACTTCCGCGTCTTTCTCGAGAAGAAACCCGAGCGTTGTGCGGACGCTGTCAGGGCTATCGCGCAGGCACCGCCTGGGGGAGTGGTTTTCCACTGCGTGCGAGGACGCGACCGCACCGGACTCGTGACGCTGTTGGTGCTCGCTCTCGCTGGCGTCGCCCCTGATGACATTGCTTTGGATTACGAGCTCAGTGCCGATCGGGTGCGACGTCTCGAAGCCGCTCTCGGAGAGAAAGAGCAGGGCTCTGAGATCGCGCAGATCCTCGGACGAAAGGGCACCTCTTCGACGGAAGTGATCCTCGACCTCTTGAGTTCGATCGATGTCGAGGGCCAGCTTCGCAAGGGTGGCCTGCACGAGTCGGACGTCAAGGCTCTGCGCGAGCGCTTCACGGATCACGACGATGCTGACCCGAGACAACGCCGTTCCTGACTGCGCTGGCCTCGCCGGATCAGATGTCGTCGCGTGCCGTCCGGACTCGGAGCGACGGCTCGCACGATGCTCGCTGCAGCGGGCGAAAAGCGGGGCGCGTTCCTCGAGGCTGACGCTTCAGCACTAGACAGAAGCTCCGATCGCGTGCTTCTTGGCACGCACCGACAGCGCAGATCCTCGGTGGCTGGCCCCGCCAAAGGCGAGGCCGCGCG
>JADDQX010000014.1:3974-25298 GCA_016781115.1 Actinomycetota bacterium
CGCGAGTTGGACCCCGATCGCGAGCATTACCTTGGTCTTTGAAGTCCCTGTCCATGTATAGGAGTAGCTGTGCTTGGTCAGGTCCACGGTTTCGCGGCCGGTCTCTACCATCGTCTGCTGCGAGACCGTTCCCGGGACCGGGGCCGCGCCCCCCGCGTCCACCACCAGCTCCGCGATCGGGTCCGTCCGTCGCGAGATGCGCCGGTTGCGTTCAGCCGAAGCCGAGATGATCTCGACGCTGTCGGGAACCTCGAGCTCGAACATGAGCTCTACGGCGCACTCGCCGTCGGCCGGATCGATCTCCATCTGGATCCAGTAGGCGCTGAACTGCCGCTGTGGCTCGGTATGGACCGGCGCCAGCTCGTAGGTCCAGCTGCACGACTGGCCCTGCGTCTCGCTCCGCCTCGCTGGACCGTTGTCTTCGCACTCGTAGGGCAGGGCCACGAGCGGACCCGAGGACCGTGGTGGGTCAGAGGCATCAGGGTCTCCGGCTATGGCCGGGTGGGCAGACGCTAAGAGCGCGCCGACTAGACCCATGACAATCACCCGACTCAAACCCACACCTGTTCGTTTCGCCTTCCGCTGCCGCTCACCTGCTTGAAACGCACGGCGTGGCCTTTCCAGCGTCTCCCGGCTGGCCTAGATCCCGCCGCCCCTGGGCGACCTCAGAGGGTTCAGGACGGGGGAGCGTGGCCGCACCTCTGTCGGCTAAGAGCCGAACTTCATCCCGTAGCGGATGGCCTGGATGTTGAAGACGAGGAGCACGAGCATCGCTACAAAGCCGATGACGCCGGCGATGGTGCGGGACGAGCCCGACTCTGCTCCCGACCAGTAAGCCAAGACGAGGACACCGCCGATAAGGAGCGGGAGAAGCGTCAGAGTGACGAGCCCTCGCGTGCGTGGGGCGAAGCTGTCGAAGCCGTTCAAACCCGCGTGTATGGGGATCGAGGCGTCGTCCGGCACGGTGAACAGCCCGACGAGTCCGACGATCGATGCGAGCACTGCGCAGCCGATCTGCCCAAACACCAGGTACCGCGTCCACGCCATGGGCGGATTGTGCCGTATGCGGATCCTTCCTGCCGGGTCGCTCCCTGGATGGTCCTTCGCTCACCTGCAGTAGTCGTTGACCAGCGAGTCGAGCGCAGCTTCAGGATCTTCGTAGTCGTGTTCCAGTTCCGGATCGTCATCTGCTGGTAGATGGGCATCGAAACGATCCGGCTGAGGCGGCTCTGTGACGCTTTGTTGATCAAGCGTGAGAAGTAGACGACGCAAGGCCACCTTCGGCTCACTGCGCGGGATCTCGGTTCCGCAACGAAACGAGTGGGAACGCGGCTATGGCTAGGTTGCTCTCCGAGATAACACCCTGAACCAGGTCGCTCTAGGCGAAAACACCACCGCCGATCCCGAGCTGCGCGACACCCAGAGCGGTGGGTCTGTCCAGGCGCGCTAGGTTCGGCGCTGTGGCCGATGCGTTCTATGTCCCGGAAGGTGACGGTCGATTCCTCTCGACCGAGTGGACGATCGGCCCATGGGCCCGCGACTCCCAACACGCCGGGCCTCCTGCGGCCTTGCTCGGCCGAGCCGTCGAACTAGCTGTAGGGCGAGACGACGTTCAGGTCGTGCGGGTCACGTTCGAGATCTTGCGTCCGGTCCCTGTTGCACCCCTGACGGTCACCGCCCAGGTGATGCGCCCGGGCCGCAGTGTGATCCTCACTTCAGCCTCGGTGTCAGATGAGAGAGGTGTCGTGATGCTCGCTTACGCTTGGTGCATCCGGCGTGCCGAGCTCGACCTCGCGCAAGTCATACATGGGGACCCCCCGCCCGCAGGGCCAGATGCTGGAGAGGCGGGAGAGATGTTTCCCTCAGATGAGGTCAGTTACTTGAGAGCGATGGACTGGCGCTTCGTGCGCGGTGGTTTCGTGCAGCCCGGACCGGCGGTCGCGTGGGCGCGGATGCGCGTGTCGCTCGTCAAGGATGAAGAGGTCACACCTCTCAGTCGGGTGCTCGCGCTGGCCGACTCCGGCAACGGGATCTCATCCGCGATCGACTTCTCCCGCTGGCTGTTCATAAACCCGGACCTGAGCGTCTACCTGCATCGACTTCCGCGCGGGGAGTGGGTTTGCCTCGATGCGCAGACGACCGTCGAGCCGAACGGGATCGGCCTTGCTACTTCGGTGCTATCGGACGAGACGGGAGTGATCGGCCGCGGGATGCAGTCGTTGTTCCTCGGCCCACGAGCCTAGGCTTCGTGCGCTAGCGCCGGAGCGCAGTGTCGAGATTTGTTGATCGCGGCGCGAGTTTGGCGGTCGAGATCTGGAGCGATCAGCCGTGCAGGCACACGACGCCGTTCGGCTACGTTCGTTCACCTGTCCCAGGAGTGCCAGCGTGACGTAAGCGAGCACAAGCCGGAGCATGAACCGCTTCACCGCCGCCTCGGGGCCTCCTACTCGAACCAGAACGCGTCGACGTTGATGACGCCGTTCTGGACGGTGAGCACAGCGGTGCGCTCGGACCGGGTGTCGTGCTCGACGCACTGGGTGCGGCCTCCGTACGGGTTGGGGACGCTTTGGTCGAAGTCGATCCGTTCGCCCGCCACCTCGAGGCGAGCGCGCCCGAACTCCTCACCCGGCCGATACGAGACGCAGTAACGGGTCCCCGCTCCGAGGAACCTGAAGCTGTCGAGCGGGGTCGTCGATACGTGCAGGCTTTTGAGGAAAACATCGGGTCGCTCCTGCAGCTCCCATAGCCCCACGTAGGTAGCAGCATGTTCGGCGTTGGAATCGTCGAAGGGCACCACCGTCTGCAGGTGCGTTGGCTCGAGGCGGTTGCCGGCACCGTCGTTCGACGTCAGGCGAAGCTCCAGCTTCTGTCCCTGCTCCGCGGGGATGTTCTTCCTGACGAGAGCGGAGGATCGGCTCCGTCCCGCCTTCACCCACTCGTCCGTCCCGGCGAGGCGCTTCCACAAGACCTGCTCCTTCAGACCGGAGAACCCGATGTCCGTCACCCGCCACTTCACCGGCACTGTCGGCTCATCCGTCGGCGTCATCGAGAACTGGGGGGCCGTGAACTTCACGAGACGTGGAGGCGTCCAGTCGTGGATCAGCCAGTTCGCGTTCGGGACGAAGTCCCAGCACCCTGCGGCGCAGCCCGCCGCCCCCTCGGAATAGGAAACGACCCGGAACAGATACCCGCCTTTCCGGTCCTGGTCGTACGAGCCCCAGTGCTCGATCTTGATCGAGCGCGGTGAGGTCTTCCTGAAGGGGTGCGTGCCGTACGACACGCCCCCGGACTGCGGGTAGTAGGTGAAGCTTCTCCAGCCGCCGCGACGCCCGGGCACGAAGTAGACCCAGTGGTCGCTCTTCCGGTCGCCGTTGTAGTCGTAGTCGACAAGGAAGAAGTCGTTCTTCCCGAGACGCGCCGGGTCGACCGGCCGTTCGAAGGTGATCTCGACCGTGGTGTCGTCGTATCTCGAGTGCCCGATGTCGATCTTTCTGATCGCGAGCGGCCCTCGCCCGTCGCCGGCGTCCTGCCAGGGCCCGGTGTCGGCGGTCGCCGCGATCGGGAAGCCGGGAAGGGCGAACAGGACGAGCAGCGCGCCCAGCAGCCGGCGCCGGTTCATCCCAGACATCCCACCCGATAAGAACCCGAACCCCACGTTTGCCTGGTTCGCCCCTCCCTGCGACTTACCTGCACTCAGGACGATGGGCTAGGTTCCGCTCCGACATCTCGCGAGGGAGGAGACCCCATGTCGGAGACATCGCTGGTACAGGCTCTCGATGAAGCCGTCCGCAGGCGGCGCCTGCTGGATCATCCGTTCTACGAGGCCTGGGCGGCGGGAGAGCTGACCGTCGACGACCTCGCGTTCTACTCCACGCAGTACTGGCGTCAGGTCGAGGCCTTCCCCGGCTTCCTGCGCTCTCTCGCTGAGCGCGTGGATAACCCTCAGGTGCGAGAGATCGTCGAGAGCAACCTGCGTGACGAGGTCGAAGACGACCACCCCGCGATGTGGGTGGAGTTCGCAACCTCCGTCGGTGTGAACCGGGCCGACCTCGAAGAGGCCGCGGTGCAGCCGGAGACCGCGGCTTGCGTCGGCGCCTTCGCCCATGCGGCCACCACCGGTTCAGTCCCCTTCGCGCTCGGGATGCTCTACGGCTACGAGTCCCAGACTCCTGAGGTTGCAAAGACCAAGGTCGAGGGGCTGCGCGACCACTACGGGATCGAGGGAGACGGCACCCGCTACTTCGAGCTTCACGGCGAGCTCGACGTGGAGCATGCCCACGAGCTCGGCGTTGCGCTGTCGCTGATCGTACGCAGTGACGCCGACCGAGCCGAGGCGGTTGCCGGCGCGGCGGCGGGAGCCGACGCGGTGTGGACGTTGCTCGACGGGGTGGCGCGAGAGCGGGACCTGGTCGCCTAAGCCGAGCTCCGCGGCGCGGGCCGCCGCGGGTAGTGACACAGCATCTGCACCCCGGCGCCAGCCTGGAGGTCGGCGACGAGGTGACGATCTCGGTGCGACCAGGTCGTAGATAAGAGGTCGGCGCGCCCGCTGCCGAACCGTCGCTTGCTAGTTCAGGAGTCCGCCCTCGCTCGTACGAGCGAGTCAGCTGGCGAGGCCGAGCTAGTGGGCGCTACGTCCGGTGGACGACCGGAAGGCCTCCGTGTTGGGGGTTCTGGTCTGTGAAGCGCCGGATGGAGTCTTCTGCGGCTTCGATCGAATCGTAGAAGCGCGGAGACTGCTCGATGTGGCGCTCCTGCTGCTGCGGCCCCTCGCCGATCCGTTGGACCAGCACCCACCGGTACTGCTCCGGTGAGTCCGGGCGGAAGGTCTGCCCCGGCGGGTCGTACTCGCTGTCGTTCCCATCGCCGGTATCGCGCTCGATCTGGAAGCGGGTGTTGTTCGCGCTCCATTCCTCCATGTCCATGTCGGTGAGTGTTCCACCCACCGCGGGATGCCAAACGCGTCGCCAGCGCCTAACCTCACACCTCGACCGAGGAGGCGAGGGCATGATCGAGCTTGATCCCGTGTTGGTGGCGAACGGCAGCACACCGTGAGGGCGGCGCGTTTCGGAGCGGCCACTCGCTCACTGCGGCTCGTCGACGTGGCCGTACCCGAGCCCGGCCCCCTCGAGGTGCTCGTCAAGATCGAGGCGTGTGGCATCTGCCTCTCGGACGTCCACCTGATCGACGGCTCGATTCCGCCGGTCGTACCCGAGGTGACGCTTGGTCACGAGCCTTCGGGCGTGGTGGCGAAGGTGGGCGAGCTCGTCCCCGGCTGGGCCGAGGGAGACCGAGCCGTGCTCGCGGGCGGACGTCCCTGCGGGGACTGCGCCCACTGTCACATCGGCCGCGTCGAGGACTGCCTCGCCTTCCAGATCATGGGCTTCCACTACGACGGTTCCTGGGCCGAGTACGTGACCGTCCCGTACTTCGCGATGACGCCACTTCCCGACGGTGTCCCGTTCGAGCAGGCGGCGATCCTGGCCGATGCCGTCGCGACTCCCTTCGCCGCGATCACCGAGCGGGGCGGCCTGAAGCCCGGCGAGGTCGTCGGGTTGTGGGGGATCGGCGGGCTCGGGACGCACGCGGTTCAGATCGCTCGCCTCTGCGGCGCGAGCTTCATCGTTGCCGTCGATCCCTTACCCAGCGCTCGTGAGCGCGCTATGAGGTTGGGCGCGGATGTCGCGCTCGACCCCGGCTCGCAGGACGTGGTCCGCGAGATCCGCGGGTTGACCGGTGGCAAGGGCCTCGACCTGGCGCTGGATCTCGTGGGGGCGAACGCCGTTCTTCAGCAGTGCGTGTCCTCGCTGGGGTTGGGGGGCCGCGCGGTGATGGTGGGGCTGTCGCTGGAGTCGCTACAGCTCGAGCCCAGCCTCGTCTTCGGGATCCAGAAGCACTCGGTGCTGGGCCACCTCGGCTACGAGCGCCGGCACCTGGACTCGCTGGTGCAGCTGTTGGCGCACGGGAGGTTGGACCTGGCGGGCTCCATCTCCGATGTGATCGCGCTGGACGATGTCGCAGATGGCGTGCGCCGGCTCGCCGAGAAAGAGGGAGATCCCGTCCGGATCATGGTCCGTCCCTAGCGCTCGGTCTAGGCGGCGCCGGAGCGCATGTCGGGGTTCAAGAGGCTCTCCTATCTGCCGATGATCGAGGAAAGGGGCAGATCTCTGGGAGGTTTCTTGAAAGCGCGCTCTTTGCTGGTTGCCGCGATCGCGGTTGCATCCGTCGTCCCGCTCGCACCCGTTGCGGAGTCGGCACCCAGCTGCACGATCAGAGGCACCAACGGCAAGGACAACCTGATCGGCACCAGCGGGCGCGACGTCATCTGCGGGCTCGGCGGCAACGACACGATCTATCCCAAAGAGGGCCACGACGTGATCCTGGCCGGGGAAGGCAACGATCAGGTGATCGCTGGGGCCGGTAACGACACGCTGAAGGGCGAAGCGGGTCACGACACCCTCAATGGAGACACCGGCAGCGACACGATCATCGGTGGAGCGGGGTCGGATCTCCTCATCGGCGACGTCGGCGTCGCCGGGGGCGACACCATGAAGGGCGGTGGAGGAGACGACTACCTCTTCGCGATGGGTGGCGACGACAACATGAACGGTGGAGGAGGCCGCGACGCTCTAGACGGCGGGCCCGGGGTGGACACGCTGCGCGGGGCAGCGGGCAACGACACGCTCGATGGCGATGAGGAGAACGACGTCGTCTTCGGAGACGCCGGCAACGACGTCCTCACCAGCCGACGAGGCGGCGACCAGCTCGACGGCGGTACGGGGATGGACCTGCTCTTCAACGGCGAGACGATGTCGGGAGGAGACGATGACGACCGTCTCTTCTCGAAGAACGGGACCGCCCGCTCCGTCTCAGGTGGTGACGGCAACGACGTGATCGCCGCGTACGAAACGAGGGACATCGATGGCGGTCCCGGCGACGACATCTGTGTCCGCGCCAACAACGCGGTCAGCTGCGACCCGCCTCCGAACTATCGCTCCGGGGAGCTAGACGGGGAGCAGTGTCGCCAAGTAGGCACTCCTGGACCCGACGTGCTGGTCGGCGGCGGTTGTGGCGGGGGCGGCAACGACGTGATCATCGGGGCCTCGACGGGGTCGGGTGGAGACGGCGATGACTTCTTCTTGTCTTGCGATCGCTGCGAGGGCGGCGAGGGCAACGACGTCTTCTTCGACGGGATCGTCTATCAGGGCGGCGGCGGCGATGACTTCTTCGTCTCGGGTTCGGGCGCCGACGAGATGCATGGTGGCACCGGCAACGACTTCGGCTTCGGAGACGACGGTGAGGACACTCTCTACGGTGACGCCGGCGACGACACGCTCATCGGCGGCCCCGGTCTCGACCATCTGTTCGGTGGGGACGGCAACGACGTGTTGCTAGCGGGATTGCTCCAGGACACGCGCTCCGGAGGAACCGGCGCGGATGCCTGCAACCCGCAGCCCTCGCCTTCGAACTGCTAGAGGCTCTTCTTCTTCGGCTCGGTGTGGCCGATGTGCCAGCCGCTGCAGAACCGGCACGGATAGATGTCGAGATCCATGTGGCCGCTCTCTTGGCGCCTGTGTTTCGCGGTTGCTTCAGCCTCTGAGGAGGTCGCGTAGCGCCGCTTGCTCTCGCAGCTCTTGGCGCGGATCCTCCGCCGGCTCGGCATGGGTCCAGGCTAGCGGCGGGAGGACTAAGGCGGGCCGTCGCCAATACTTCCGACATGGGGTTGCGGGGACGGCAAGCGGCGGTGCGCCTGTGTTGCCTCTCGGCGGCGATCTCGCTGTTGTTGCCCCCGCCGCTCGGCAGGGCGACCCCGGTGCGGGTTCAGAAGGGGACGTTCCAGGCCGCTGAAGCCACCTGGCTCCTCCGCCGCGACGGAGACACCTATATCTACTTCGTTCTCGCCTACCGACTGAGCAAGCCGCTCGGCGCCGAGAAGACCCGCTTGTTCGTCGATCGCTCGAAGTGCCGCATGCACGGCCCCAAGGGGCGGCGTCTCGCCTCGTGCTCGCTGGAGGGGCGGGTGCAGAAGCTGGAGCCACGAGACCTGCGCTTCGGACCGTTGCTCGCGAACGCGAGGCTGCACTTCGGCGGCCACCGCATCCACTGGGAAGGGGCCGAGATGCGCGAGCCCGAGGTGGATCCCTTCGTGGATCAACGCGCCGCCTTCGCGGATGCCTACCTCGAGCGGACGGCAGGGGTCGCCGGGAGGCTCTTTGGGCGCAAGATGCCGCCGCGCGGGCTCGATCACGCGACCCTCTCCTATGGCGCCTACGCGTCGGTCATCACTTCTCTACCGAAGGCCGGGAGCCGCGTGCGATTCGAGTTGACCGCGAACGTGCGGGAAGGCGCCTAGAGGATCCGGCGTCCTGCCACTCAAGCCTCGCCCCGATGTTCGGCGCGGGCTCGTCTTTGATCAGCCGGGATTTTTGGGGGGAGGACAGCCATTCCTACCGGTCCGCCACATAGGCCACCGTTACGGAGGAGAGGGCGCTGCGTACTAGAAGGAAACAGATCTTCGCCATCGAGAAAGAGGTGACGTGGCACTCGCAGCATCGCCGACACAAGAACCAGCGATCCCGCAGCCGACGCCGGACGAACTCGCCCTGTTGAGGTTGATGGCCGCGGGCTTCACCGACGAGATCGTCGCGCAGAAGCTTGGGGTGACCGGAAGAACGCTCCGCCGGCGCCTCAGGAGCGCGATGGACAAGCTCGGCGCCAGCTCGAGGTTCGAGGCGGGCTTCAAATTGGCGCGTTCGGGCTGGCTCGAGGCCGGCGATCCGGAGGGCCGCGCCTGACCCACCTCGCCGCGGCAACGGACGGACGTCTGCGCGCCTTTAGACGTCGTCGATCTTGGTCGCGTAGAGCTCCCCGTCGCGCTCCTCCAGGGTGACCTTCACGGGCAGCAGGGCACGGCGACCGCTACTGCGTGGAGGTGTCTAGATCCAGCGCGCATGAGTTGATGCAGAAGCGTTTCCCCGCCGGGCCGGGACCATCATCGAAGACGTGGCCGAGGTGGCCTCCGCAGCTCTTGCAGGTGACCTCGGTCCGCACCATGCCGTGGCTCCGGTCCTCGTGCAGCTCGACGTTCGCGCTGTTCTTGGGTTCGGTGAAGCTAGGCCACCCGGAGCCAGAGTCGAACTTCGTTTCAGAGCTGAAGAGCTCTGCCCCGCACGCCGCGCAGCGGTACGTGCCGTCGTCTTTCGTGTGGACGAACCTTCCGGTGAAGGGAGGCTCGGTTCCCTTCCCTCGCAGGACCGCGTACTGCTCGGGCGACAGCTTCTCCCGCCACTCCTGATCGGTCTTCGTCGTGCTCATCCGGTCCTCCTTCGGGGTGTGGATCGCATCACCACTTTCCCATGGGAGAGGACGTTAAGTGCACTAACCTGAGCCGATGCGGCGACGGCTCATCATGGCGGTGTTGATCAACGCGATCCTGCTCGCCGGGCTAGCTCCCCCCGCGGGTGCGTGGTCGAACGGGCGATCCGGCCCCGATTCCTTCGGGACCCACGACTGGATCCTGCACCGAGCCGCGCACGCGGTGTCGGCGGACGTCCGGTGGCTCCGCATGCGGGTAGCCCTCCGAGCCACCGATGATCCCGACACCAAAGACGGCATCGACCATGCGAGCGGTACGTGGTGGCATGTATGGGACGAATGGGGATCTACCTACGGCGGCGCGCCGGAGGCCGCCGCGGTGTGGTTCCGGCGGGCCGCTCGACGGCATCGGGCAGGACGGGACCGCGCCGCGAGCAGAGCGGTTGGCATCCTGTCCCACATCGTGGGTGACGTCGCGCAGCCGATGCATACCGACCAGACGGGCGCCGAGGACCGAGTCCACTCCTCCTATGAGGTGACCGTGGACACGCGCAGCGAACGAGGCGATGACATCTATCGCTTCTCCTTCGACGGGCGGGACCCCGCGCGCCCGTACAGCAAGACGCGCAGCGTCGCACGCCGCGCTCACCGCTCGTACGCCGAACTCGTGAGGAACTACGACCGTTACGGCTACAACACCGCTGTCCACCGCATCACGCAGATCCAGCTGCAACGCGCAGCGAACGCGCTCGCCGACCTGCTCGCGCGTCTGTAGGAGGACGAGCGGGTTAGATCCCTGCGACGACGCCGAGCTGGCGGAAATCTCGGAGAGGATGCGCGAGCGAAAGAAGGAGCTAGCGGCTTCCTAGGTCCATCGCAGCGTCGCCTCGATCTCCCCCCACGGCACCGGGCCGTCCTCGACGAACCCGAACCCGGCGTAGAAGCTCTTGGCGACGCCGTTGTCCGGGTGGTAGCTGAAGGCAGCCCCTGTGCAGTCCGGCAGAGCCTTCAACCGCTCGAGCAGCAAGCCCAGAGCCGCCCTGCCGTAGCCGCGCCTCTGATGCTCCGCGTCGATCGTGAAGCGCATGATCCAGTAGGTGGCGGGGGCGAGCGCGGGTGCCTCAGGATCACGCTGGTACATAGGAATCCCACGACCGCCCCGCCCGCCTCGATCGCGAGCGGGACGCAGGATGCGTCCACCTTGGCCTCCGCCAGCGAATAGACCACGGGCGGCGTGAAGTCCGTCTGCGAGGGATCGAGCCGCAACCGGATGCACTTTTCGAAGTTCGAGCGGTCGACTGCCGCCAGGGTCACCTCCACGGCGGCATCTTCCCTTAGTCCCGTTGCGCCCGGAGGAGCTGGGGCGGGCCCGGCGAATAGGACGAACATGACATCTCTGCTGCGACGTCTCGGGGCGTCGTCTCTGATCGCCGTGCTTGCTTCGTCTCTGCTGGTGGTGCCCGCGGTGGCCAGACCGCAGCGGCCCGAGCAACAGCAGAGTCGCCCCACCTACTCCGAGTTCACCTACGAGCGGGTGCGGGTGGCCATGCGGGACGAAGTCGAGCTGTCCGTCGACATCTGGCGTCCCGTAACTCCCAAGGGTGTCGATGTGCCCGTCATCTTGAGCCTGACGCCGTACCACGTGCTCTACAAGGCCCTCGACCCGAACGAGACGAACCTGCCCTCGGGTGATGCCGCGCTCTTCGTGCCCAAGGGTTACGCGTATGCCCGCGCCGACGTGCGCGGCACCTACAACTCCGGTGGCTGCTGGGACTACGGCGGCATCAAGGAACGCCACGATGGCTACGACCTGGTCGAGTGGCTGGGTACCCGCGACTGGTCCAACGGCAAGGTCGCCATGACCGGGGGCTCCTACGACGGCACCACCGCGAACGCCGCCGCCGTCGAGCAGCCGCCTCATCTGGCGACGATCGTGCCGGTCTCCGCGATCAGCCGGTGGTGGGGCTACGCCTACCAGCAGGGGGCTCGCGCGACCTACTCCGGTGAGAGCCTCGACATAGATCCGCCCGGTGTCACGCCCACCGACTTCCAGTTCGGATACGGGTTCCTACCACCGCCGGATCCCGCCGCTTTGACGAATGCCAACCAGATCGCGATGCGTTGGAACGTGTGCGACCGGGTCGAGCAGTTCCTGCGCGCCTACAACGAGCAGCCGGATTACGACCGCTTCTGGAAAGAGCGCGACTACCTCCGCCTTGCGCACAAGGTGGAGGTGCCCGTTCTCGTCTCGCACGGCCAGCTCGACTTCAACGTCAAGACGTGGGAGGGGACCGCGTGGTTCAACGCCATCCGGAGTGAGAAGGCGATGGTGCTCGGGCAATGGCCCCACGCTTCGCCGCGCGGGAAGTACCCAGAGTGGGACACCTTCTTAGAGAGGTGGTACGAGAGATGGCTTCTCGGCGTCCGGAACGGCGTCGAGCACGAACCTGCGGTGCGCGTGCAAACGAACGACAAGCAGTGGCACGAGCAAGCGGACTGGCGGCCGCGCAAGGTGGCGAAGCTTCCTCTGCGTTCGGAGGGAGACGAGCACACCTACTTCGACGACGGCACCATGACGGAGTCGGAGATGGTGCGTACGAGCTCCTCAAACGAGCGCTGGGTGGGTGCAGTCGTCCCGAACAGCTCGGGCGTGCGCATCGCCGGCCGCCCCGTGCTGCGCCTCGCTGCCGCGAGCGACAAGACCAGCACCCACTTCATCGCGATCCTTTGTGACGTCGGACCCTCGGGAAGGTGCGACATCATCTCGCGGGCGTTCCTGAACGCGCGCTACCGCGACGGGCTCGAGAAGGGGAAGGACCTCGAGCCGAACAAGCGCTACACGTTCGACCTGGAGTTCATCGACAAGGATCACATCGTTGCCGACGACCACCACCTCGAGGTGCGGATCGCGTCGTCCAGCGACAGCTGGGTGCTTCCAGATCGACAGCGGGCTACGAACACGCTCTTCCTAGGCGACTCGCACCTCGCTCTTCCGCTCGGCCCATAGTTTCCGCGCGCGGCTGCACGGGTACTGCTGCGGGGACCCGGGGGTTCCCCGCCGACCTCGTCGAAGGGAGTGTCAACGATGCGAGAGCTTGCGACGGAGAAGGGTCTCTCGAAATGGTTGGTCGCACTGATGGTTGCACTGTCCGCGTTCGGCGGGGTCGCGTGTGAGGGCGGCGGCGAAGGAGACGGTGGAGGAGATGGCGTCGACACCGATGTCGACGTAGACACCGACACCCAGGGTGAAGGCGGCGGCGAAGGCGAGGAAGACGAGTAGCTCTTCGGCCGCTGTGGAGGTTCGTCGCTCAGGCGTCGACGGATCGGCTATAGCCGAAGGCCAGTTCTTCGTAGCAATCCCTTAGCCGTTCGGCTGCCTCGTCCCATGTCGGCAGTCCGCGAGCGAATTCCGCTGCGCGCTGTTCCAGAACGCTTCGCCGCGCCGGGCGGCGGAGTAGCCGGATCACAGCATCGGCGAATGCCACGGGACGGTCGTGGATCTCGACAGCGGCGCCCGCGCCGGGCCCGAGCCCTTGCGCCCCGACCGACGTCGTCACGATCGCCTTTCCCCGGCTCAGCGCTTCTAGCACCTTCACCTTCACGCCGCCGCCCACCCGCAGTGGGCACACGATCACGGTCGCCGACGTGAGGTAGGGCTCGATCTCTATCACCCGTCCGGTGACCGTCACTCCTCCGGAAGCCGCTGCGGCATCCGTCACGGCCGCCGGAGGCGCGTTCCCCACCAGCAGCAGTTGAGCGGCCGGGATCCGCGCGCGGATGCGCGGCCAGATCCGCTGGAGCAGATAGAGGGCCCCGTCCACGTTCGGCTCGTAGGCAAAGTTGGCGACGAATGCGACCGTGTTCTGGAGCGGCGGTGAGCGCCGGGGAAGCACCCGCAGATGGTCCCCGCCGTCTGGCAGCACCCGCACGTCGAGCCCCGGCTCGGCGGCCAGGATCGCCTCGCGGTCCTCCTCGGTGACCGAGGCACACATCGCGGCAGCTCGCCACGCTTCCGTTTCCGCCTCCAGCGTCAGGAGGTATTCGCGCAGGATGGCTTCTCTCTCGTCGCGGCCCACGGCCGCTTCCGCCCTCTGACGCCACAGCAGGTACTCCACGTTCTGTTCGACCAGCAAGACCGGCACCTCGAGCGGCCTTGGAAGGTGCTGCATCAGATAGAAGCCCTCTACGTGGACGACGTCGGGCCGGAACCTTTCGAGCTCGGAGGCGATGTGACGTCTCATCGCGGCGGCCGCGTGTCGCCGCACCTGGAACGCAGCAGGCGGTTCGGGAGCGGTCCGCGGCTCCAACGGATCTACCGGGAGCAACTCGATGTCGCTGCAGTAGGGGCCTAGCCGATCCAGGTTCTCCACGTCCTCGTCGAACGTCTTCGAGACCGCAGAGAGATGGATGTCCAGGTGCGGCGCGAGCCGCTTGAGTAGATGGAACTCGCGCAGCCGCCCGCCGCTGAACGGGGGGTACGGCAGGTGGCACGTCAGGAACAAGATGCGTCTCAGGCCGTCACTCCTCAGGATCGTCGGGCGGTGGATGGCGCGTGCGGCACCACTGGGCACGACCACTGGTCAACCGAGGCGCTCGAACTATACGGGGCGCTGGGATCCGAGGCCGAGATGCGGGGGCCCTACGTAGCGTTCCTCTAGCTGTTCGTCTTCGACCGCGTCGGCTTGGTACCCGAGCGTCTCCGCCACCTGCAGCGTGCGCGGGTGGTCGAAGATCTGGCGCCACTCGAAGTCGAGTTGCGTCTGGTGGTTCCAGCGGTCGACCCGCTGCTCCGTCCGGCTCGCCAGCTCCTCGCCCGACCCGATATCGAGGAGACGGGCCAGCCGCCCGATCGCGGCGGTGTCGCCTCCGAGGATGTCCTCGCTCTTGCACCGGAGGAACGGGATCTGTGGATACCGGCTCTCGATCTCGAGACCGTATAGATGAACCTCGGTCCACCAGAAGAGACACTTCTCGTACGGACTCATCCCGCTCCAGTCGCCGGCGTAGTGAGGCTGGAAGACCCGAGGGCAGTCCGGGTCCAAAGCCGCGAGTCGCGTGTAGTCGTCATCGCGCGGGCTGCCTCCGTAGCACTGGTGAACCATGTGCGAGATCGAGGTCGGGACGGGATGCCGGGTGAGGTGGACGAGAGCCAGCCGCGTCCCGAAGCGCTCGACGAACAGCGGGATCGCGGCGAACAGCGGCCAGCCGGTCTCGACGTAGCGACGGTCTCGTTGGACCGCTTCCACGCGAGAGAGATGCTGTGAGATCTCGGGTGTGGCGGCCATGGCCGAGGTGTCTTCGTAGGAACGGAAGAACTGCCGCGGTCTGTAGAGAGGGCCGAGGGGTTCATGCGTCACCTCGGCACGCGAGCCGTAGATGTCGGCGAGGTGCGAGGCGAGCCATTGGGTTCCGCAGCGGCCGGTCGAGATGAACAAGAACACCCTCGGCGAGGACATGCGGGAGTTCTTACTCCTTGTTCATCATCATCATCTTCTGCAGCGTTTCCATCTAGGGTGTCGGCCGTGAGCCGGATCATCGACACCTCTCGCCGCGCCACACCTGATCCCACAGTAGAGAACCACGCTCAGGCGGTCACCGCTCGTGCGGAAGGTTCCTCCTCGACGGTCGGCGTCGTTAACTACTTCCACATCCACGACGCGGCCGCGGTCGAGCGGGTGATCAAGGGCCTGGAGAAGATGGGTGTCACGCACTTGCGTACCGGGGTGTCGTGGTGTGACTGGGAGACGGACGGCGGCCCGCAGTGGTACGAGTGGGTGCTGGGAGAGCTCTGCTCGCGTTTCTCGGTGCTCCCGTGCGTCCTGTACACGCCTCCCGCGAAGGGTCTTCTTCCGAAGACATCTTCACCTCCACGCGATCCGGAAGATTACGGACGTTTCGTAGATCTTCTCTTGGGCTCGTATCCCAAGACCTTCGAGTACGTCGAGCTGTGGAACGAGCCGAACAACTACATCGAGTGGGACTGGACCATCGATCCCGAGTGGACGATCTTCGCTCGGATGATCGCTTCGGGCGCCGAGAGCGCCCACGCACACGGTGTGAAGACGGTGTTAGGCGGGATGAGCCCGCTCGATCCGAACTGGTTGAACCTCATGTTCCTGCGTGGGGCGATGGAGAAGATCGATGTAGTCGGCATCCACGGTTTCCCCGGAACCTGGGAGGCCGTCTGGGAGGGGTGGGGCTCGCACGTGGGGCGGGTGCAAGAGGTGCTGGACCGTCATTCGTCCGGTGCCGAGGTCTGGATCACGGAGTGCGGCTTCTCGACGTGGGCGCATGACGAGTTCCGGCAGCTCCAGACGCTGGTGGAGGTGATGGACGCGCCGGTGCCGCGGGCCTACTGGTATTCGGCGGAGGATCTAGACAGCGCCCGCGAGACGCTGGATGGCTTCCACTGTGACGAGAGGGCGTATCACTTCGGCCTCCACCGCCGCGACGGCACACCGAAGCTGGCGGCGCGGATCTGGGGTGGGGGAGGGCTGCCTGCGATCAGGCAGATGAGCGAGTTCGGCTTCGCCACCGGCTCGACCGAGAACCTGTCACCGGCAACCCTGGTGACGGGAGGAGCGGGCACGGTCGGGACGGCTCTGGTGGAGCGGCTGGCAGCCGGGGGACGAAACGTGGTTGTCCTAGACAACCTGTCGCGTCCCGGGAGCGAGCACAACCTCCGGCGACTGAAAGAGACGTACCCCGAGCTGCGAGCCGAGATCGCAGACATCCGGGACCCCTTCGCCGTCCGGCGGTCGCTGGCGGGGTGCGACGAGGTGTTCCACCTCGCGGCTCCCAGCCCCGCGGTCGCGCTGCTCGACCCACCGCTCGATCTAGCGGTCAACCTGCAGGGGACGATGAACCTCCTGGAGGAGGTGCGGCGGCTGCCCGCTCCACCCGCTCTGGTCTACGCCTCCTCTTTGGAGGTGTACGAGCCGGGGCTCGACGGCGACGCGATCCCGGAGAACCACCCGCTCTCGTTCCAGGGGCTCGCCGGATGCTCCAAAGGTGCCGCGGACCAGTACGTGCTCCGTTACGGGAGCGCGTTCGGCTTTCCCACGATCGTCTTGAGGTTGGGATACGTCTTGGGCCAGGACGTCGACGATGCGTGGCTCGACTCGCTGATAGCCGGCTCGCGCGGGGTCGGCAGCAGAGACCTGTTGTTCGTCGAGGACGCGGTCTCAGCGTTGCTTCTCGCGATGGAGAACTACGACGCGCTGAGCGGCGGCGCCTACAACATCGGCGGTGGCAGCGCGAACGCGGTCACGCTCGCCGAGGTGGTGGAAGACCTCTACGGGTCTGTAGCGACCGGTGCCGATGACTCGGCGCCTGCTCCCGCACACTCCCGCTCTTACGTCGCGGACACGACCGCGTTCTCCACCATCACCGGCTGGCGGCCGCAGATGGGGGTGGCCGGCCTGATATCCCGCCTCACCACGAGAGGGCGCTTGCGCCCCGACGAGCCCTCGCTCGACGCCTAGCCCGGGTCCTCGATCACAGGCTCCCGCGGCCGGCGATGGCTCCCAGCCAGGTTGCGCTGGGCTTGATCGTTCTCTCCTGCGTGACCCGGTCGACGCCGATGAGGCCGAACTTCGGCGCGTAGCCGTGGTTCCATTCGAAGTTGTCCAGGGCGCTCCAGTAGAGGTAGCCACGGACGTCGATCCCGGCTTCGATGCATCGTCGTAGTCCGGTGAGCGCCTCTGTCACGTAGGCGATCCGCTCGGAGTCGTCGTCGGTGGCGATCCCGTTCTCGGTCACCAGGATCGGTTTACCCGTCACGTCCGCGGCCCGACGCACGCACGCCTCCAGCGCCTGCGGCCAGTACTCCCAGCCGAGGCCGGTGAGGCGGGCTCCGGCGGCGGGCGCTCGAATCCCCTCCGGCCCCACCTCGTGGCGCGTGTAGGCGTTCACTCCCACGAAGTCGTCGCCGGAGGTGGCGTCCAGAAAGACGTCCTCTCGCACCTGACGGAGAGCGGCCGCGGCCTCCTCACCGCCGTCCACGGGCTGCAGGTCCACCATCGCAAGAGCGAGACCGAGGCGGACGTCCGTCTCGGTTCTGATCGCTTCCGCCGCGAGCTCGTGCGCCCGGATGAAGGTCGCGTTCACCAGCTGTCGAGCCCCCGGGTCGCGGAGCCCCGGCGGAAAGATGCCGTCTTGGTAGCCGAGCAACGGCGGCATGTTCGGCTCGTTGATCGTGATGGCCATCTCGAACAGGTCCCGTAGGTGCGCCGCGGCCACCCTGCAGTAATGGGCGAAGCGTTCGGCCGTCGCCGGGTTCGCCCAGCCATCCTGCTCCGCGACCCAGCGCGGGGACGTGAAGTGGTGGAACGTCGGGATCGGCGTCAGACCGTGCTCGTGACAGGCTTCGAGCATCCTCCGGTAATGGTCGAGCTGGGCCCGCGAGTATTCGCCCGGCTCCGGCTCGATGCGGGACCACTCGAGCGAGAAGCGGTAGGCGTTGAACCCGAGGTTCGCCAAGCTCTGGATGTCCGATCGGTAGCGGTGGTAGTGGTCGCAGGCATCCAGCGACGGCTCCGCGCACCCGCTCCCTGGTTGCCTCTCCCACACCCACCAGTCCGACGTGTAGTTGCCGCCCTCGACCTGGTAGGCCGAGGTGGCGGCGCCCCAGAGGAAACCCGGGGCGAACGAGCGGGAGGTCACGACCCGGCAGCCTACGCGGGCGGCTTGACTACGTAGCGCGTTCAGAATGGGGACTTCCGCAACGGACAGCATCAACCCCGCGCGAGGCGGTGTATATAAGGGGAGACAAACGGTTCAAACCGAGCCGGCCGATGCGCCCCCGCCGCCGCGTGTTCTGGGCCGACCTGGTCGGAACGTGCCGCCGGCGGAGGGCCCGCGACCAGGAGGATGACTTGAGCAGAGTTCTGATCACCGGTGGCGCCGGCTTCATCGGATCGCACCTGGCGGATCACCTACTCGCCCACGGGTATCAGGTCCGGGCGCTGGACGACATCAACCCGCAGGTCCACGAGGGCGGCGCCCCGCCGGGGTACCTCGCCGACGAGGTCGAGTTGATCAGGGGCGACGTGCGGGATCGGGATGCCGTCGTGGCGGCGCTCGAAGGGGTCGACAGCGTGGTCCACCTGGCGGCTCGCGTCGGCGTCGGCCAGAGCATGTATGAGATCGCCCAGTATGCCGACGTCAACACGACCGGCACCGCGGTGCTCTTGGAGGCATTGCTCGACCACCCGTTGAAGAGGCTCGTCGTCGCCTCCAGCATGAGCATCTACGGAGAGGGCCTCTACGAGAGCGCCGATGGCGCGCCGACCCCGGCGGTCGAGCGGAGCCGGGCCCAGCTCGAGCGGGCAGAGTGGGAGCCGGTGTCGCCGGACGGCCAGCGCCTGCGCCCCATCCCGACGCCGGAGTCCAAGCCAGCATCGCTGTCGTCGGTCTACGCGCTGAGCAAGTTCGACCAAGAGCGTCTCTGCCTGCTGTTCGGCGCCGCCTATGACATCCCGACCGTGGCTCTGCGGTTCTTCAATGTCTATGGGACCCGCCAAGCCCTCTCGAACCCCTACACCGGTGTGCTCGCGATCTTCGCGGCCCGGCTCCTGAACGACCGGCCGCCGCTGATCTTCGAAGACGGCGACCAGAGGCGAGATTTCGTGAGCGTCTCCGATGTCGCCACCGCCTGCAGGCTCGCGTTGGAGAAGACCGACGTCGATGGCGTCGCTCTCAACGTCGGCAGCGGCGACAGCGTCTCGGTCAGAGAGATCGGCGAGAAGCTGGCGAAGGTTCTGGGCAAGGAGCACATCGAGCCGGAGGTCACCGGCAAGTACCGCGTCGGAGACATCCGGCACTGCTTCGCCGACGTCTCGATGGTCGAGGAGCTGCTCGGCTTCCGCCCTGCCGTCGCTTTGGAGGACGGGATGGCGGAGCTGGCCCAATGGCTGGAGGGCCAGGTGGCTACCGACCGGGTCGACGCCGCCACCGCGGAGCTGGCGGCGAGGGGGCTGACCATATGAACGACCAGCGGATCCTGATCACGGGCGGCGCCGGCTTCGTAGGGACCAACCTGGCCGACCGGCTCCTGTCACAGGGCGCCCGGGTCACGATCCTCGACGACCTGTCGCGGCCGGGCGTAGACCAGAACCTGCAGTGGCTCCGCCAGGAGCACGACGGCCGACTGTCGGTCGAGGTGGCGGACCTACGCGACGATGCGGCCCTCTCGCGCTCGGTCGCGGGAGCGTCCCAGGTCTTCCACCTGGCCGCTCAGGTAGCGGTTACGACCAGCTTGGTCGATCCGATGAACGACCTCGGCGTCAACCTGATCGGGACGGTCAAGCTCCTCGAGGAGATCCGACGTCAGGATGATCCGCCCAGCCTCCTGTTCACATCCACCAACAAGGTCTACGGCTCGCTGCCGGACGTCCAGTTGGCGGAGCGAGAGTCGAGCTACGAGCCCGCCGATCGCGACATCGCGGCTACAGGGATCGGCGAGGATCGACCACTCTCTTTCTGCAGCCCCTATGGATGCAGCAAGGGCGCGGCGGACCAGTACGTGCTGGATTACTCGGCGAGCTTCGGTCTGCCGACGGTGGTGTTCCGCATGAGCTGCATCTACGGCCCGCACCAGTTCGGCACCGAGGACCAGGGATGGGTGGCGCACTTCCTGATCCACGCGCTGAAGAGGCGTCCGCTCACGATCTACGGCGACGGCAAGCAGGTGCGAGACGTCCTGTTCGTAGACGACCTGGTGGACGCGATGGTGTTCGCGCAGGAGCAGATCGACCAGGTGCGCGGCCGCGCCTTCAACATCGGCGGCGGCCCTCAGAACACGCTCAGCCTGTTGCAGTTGATCGACCAGATCCAGGACCTCGCCGGCACGCGCCCGCTGCTGGAGTTCGAAGACTGGCGGGTGGGGGACCAGCGCTACTACGTGTCCGACACCTCGGCCTTCAGCGCTGCGACCGGGTGGACGCAGCGGGTTCCTCTACGAGAGGGGATCGAGCACCTCTACAACTGGCTGAGGGACAGCTCCCGGAGTACGGCCGGCTCGCTCGCGGGGACGGTGGCCAGATAGAGGCCGCCTCGACGGCGACCCCCGTTGTTAGCCGCACGGGTCCAGCGGCGGTAGTCGTCGCACCGGGACGGTTGGAGCTGACGTCTCAGCCCCTGGTGGAACCGGGGCCTCGACAGGTTCGGATCGCGCTGGAGGGCTCTGGCGTGTGCGGCTCGGAGCTGCCGGTCTGGGAGGGGCGGCCGTGGTTCGACTATCCGATGGCCGCCGGTGCGCCCGGACACGAGGGGTGGGGGACGATCGAGGCGGTCGGAGACGAGGTGGAAGATCTCGTTGTGGGGCAACGCGTGGCGGCTCTTACCTACAACGCGCATGCCGCGTTCGACGTTGCCGACGCCGACAAGCTCGTGCCTTTGCCCCCTGAGCTCGGGGCTCGGCCCTTCCCGGGGGAGGCACTCGCCTGCGCCATCAACGTGTTCCACCGGAGCGAGATCTCTCCGGGACAGACGGTGGCGGTGGTCGGCATCGGCTTCCTAGGGGCCCTCCTGACACAGCTGATCGCGCGCGCGGGAGCGCGGGTGATCGCGATCACGCGCCGGCCCTTCGCGCTGGACGTCGCGAGAAGCATGGGGGCCGCGCACACGATCGCTCTCGGCAACGGCGACGAGGTGGTGCGCGAGGTAGCGGAGCTCACCGGCAGCGGCCTCTGCGACCGCGTCCTGGAGGTAACCGGAAAGCAGCAACCTCTCGATGTCGCGAGCAGCATCACGCGCGAGCGCGGCTGCCTCGTGATCGCGGGATTCCACCAGGACGGGCCTCGACAGGTGGACATGCAGACCTGGAACTGGCGCGGCATCGACGTGATCAATGCGCACGAGCGCGATCCCGCCGTCTACATGCGCGGCCTGACAGAGGCTGTGGCCGCGGTCGCGGAAGGTCGGCTGGATCCCGATCCGCTGTATACGCACGTCTTCCCTCTGGACCGAGCGGCAGCGGCCTTCGAGGCCGCGGTCGCGCGCCCGGAGGGA
>JADDQX010000093.1:0-6731 GCA_016781115.1 Actinomycetota bacterium
CAGCCCGGTCGTCAATCCATCGACGTCTTTCCAACTCGATACCGACTGAACACCGTAAGGGACCTGAAGGAGTACTTTCCCGTGCAAAGGTTCCGTCACTGTCACTACGGGCACAACGGCCCTCCCGCCTACTTCGGATCAAGCCTCTGGGCGATGCGAGCGGCGCGCTCGATCCTGAGGTACACACCAGAGCGGCTCTCGCCGCTTCTCTTCGTTTTCATGCAGAAGGTTGCGTAGACGGGCGAGTCACGGTTCTCGAGTGCCCGATTGTTCGGAACTCCCCTCGGGGTCAACTGCTCAAACAATTCTTATTCTGACGCCCTCGCCGTTCGCGAGTACCCAAAAGACTGGCCTATGCCTGCCGTCTCCAATACACACCCGTCCAGTCGATCTCGTGGATCTCCTCCTCCACCCCGTTCTCCAACCGAAAGTCGGAGACTGCTCGGCGACAGGCGGGGATGGCACCGTAGTCGTCGATGATCACGTACCCCCCTGGCGACAGCTTGGGGTAGAGGGAATCGAGCGCAACCTTCGTCGACTCGTACATGTCCCCGTCGAGCCGAAGGACGGCTAGCTGCTCGATCGGTGCCTTCGGAAGCGTGTCGGAAAACCACCCCCGGATGAACCTCACTTGATCATCGAGGAGACCGTAGCGGGCGAAGTTCGCCTTGACCTCCTCCAATGACACGACCAGAGCCGTCTTGGTCCACAAGCGATCGCCTCGGTCTGCGGGATACCGATCCGGGTTGGGCTTCGGGAGGCCCTCGAAGGAGTCAGCGACCCAGACAGTTCGCGTCACGTCGCCGTACGCAAGGAGGATGGCCCGCATGAAGATTGAGGCTCCGCCTCGCCATACGCCGGTCTCCGCGATGTCACCCGGGATCTCGTCTCGTAGCACACTCGTTACGCAGTCCTGAAGGTTATCGAGACGTTTCAGGCCGATCATGGTTTCCGCCTCAGAAGAGGATTCGAGCCCTTCGGCACGCGATCGAGAGTCAACAGCGCGGACGAGTGACAGGCCGTATCGTCCCAACAGCTTCTGAGCGGAGGAAAGAAGTGGACGCCTACGATCCCCGCTAGGCAGGTCGAGAGCGACATAAGCGCCGCGGGTCAGGTGCTCCTTGCACAGCGTGAGGTATGCCTCCGCCAGGCTGCCTCTTGGCGCCGTGGACCGCGGCGCGCCATCCGGTGAGAGAGCCATGGGGCTGCACCATAGCGGTCAGACGTCCGCGACAGCTGCGCCGGCCCTGGTTCCAGCGTCCAGCTTGCTTGCCTTCAACGAGTCTGCCCCGCTACGGCGCCAAGAGGTTATGCGAGTCGTTGGAAGGGTGTTGGGACCGGCCCCTCGAGGCGCACGAGAGAAACCGGGTTCCGGCGTCGGCGTGATCGACGCCGGAACGAACACCGCAGGAAACCGTCACTAGAAGGAACGCGCTAAGGAGAACTCAACAGCACGAGAGAACTTCCGAGTTGGCGACCGCGCAACGTCGGGGGCCTGCCAAGGACGGCGCGGCCCCCAGCGAACTCCTCGACTGCAGCGATCCTGCAGGCCGACGGTGTCCTTACAGTACGCGCGTATTCGCGTCGATTTCCTGCGCGCGACCATCATCAATCCGGATGACGCGGTTGCAGACCTCCATCGTCGCCTCGCGGTGGGCCACGAGAAGCATCGTGACCCTTCCCCTCAATTCGAGCAGAGCCTGCCGAATCAACTTCTCGGAGTGACCGTCGAGGGCGCTCGTCGGCTCATCGAGCACAAGGAACTGCGGACTCCCCACGAGGGCACGAGCGATACCCAGTCGCTGGCGTTGGCCCCCTGAAAGGTCGCGTGCCCCTTGACCGATCTCGGTACCGTAGCCATCAGGTAGCGCCACGATCTCATCGTGAAGGTGCGCGGCCTTCGCTGCACGGATCAAGGCCGACTCGCTGACATCCGAGCGATAGAAGCGTATGTTATCAGCGACGGTCGCCCGGATGAGCTGGTTGTCCTGAGGCACGAGCGCGACTAATTGCGCCCATGATGCTGTATCGATTTCCGAAATTTCGAGAGATCCCATCGTAATACTGCCCGTCGTGGGCTGGCGGAGTCGCAGGAGTAACTGCACGAGGGTGGTCTTGCCGCCCCCCGACGGCCCGATCACCGCGACCGCGTCGCCTGGGAAAATGTGAAAGTTCAAGTCTCGAAGCACGGGCTGCGTCGGGGTGTGACTAAAACCAACCCCATTGAACCGGATAGTTGCGATACTGGACACATGCACCGTTCCATCCGATGCCTGATGTTCGACTAGCGACCGAATCGCAGTCTCCAGAGCATTGATCGAAGGGGCATACTCGATTCCTGCCTGCACTGCCGTTTGCAACTGCTTTCCGTATCCGAGTGCTCGCACGAGCAGCAAGATCAACGGACCTACCGCCGTGAAATCGACGGAGCCACTAACGTTGACCAAGCTGATTACGATCAGGACAAGACCGAATGCCCCGTACAAGAAGAGCAACGGCGTAAGGCGACCGAACGCACGGAGGTCAGCAGTCTTAGCGGCGCTATTCGCGATCTCGGATCGGGCGCCGTCCTCCACCATCGGACCAACGTTGAAGGCCGAGATCTCCGCCGAGAGGCGCGCTGTCTGCGCCATCCGCGACGTGAGTCTTTGGTTCTCAACCAGCCAGGCGTTGGAAACATCCTTAAGACGAACCGTTACGGGGCGAAGGAGGACGCCGACTGCGCCGACACCAAGGGTAGCGATCGCGGCCGCCGCGGGCGCAACCAGTAGTGCTCCAGCGCCGATCGCCAACATCCCGCTGGTCGCTGCCACAATCGTGCTGATGACATCGACGACCTTCTCAGATCGGTTGGCGTAGTCCCCCATCAGGTCTTGGAGGTACCCCTCGCGGCTCCGCGACCGGTAGTCCCACCCGGCGGTGAGGTACGCGTGAATCAGCTCACCCCTCTGTCGAATCAAGGTTCTTCGGCTGAGTTCGGCTGCGAGCCGCGCGAAGGGATACGAGAGCGCGGCGGTTGCGACAAAGACGATGCCGGTGACCGCGACGCCCTCTCCCAAGGACAAGACTACGGATGGGAGTGGACCACCACCGAGCTCAATCTCCTTTTGCGTATCTTGGATAGACAAACCGAGTCGCGCCACTAGGTAGACGACAGCTGTCTCCAAGACGCCGAGAAGGAGGGCGAGGGCGCTCACCGCTCCTAACAGCGCGCGGTTAGGGCCGATAGCGACGAGGCCCGTTCGGACGACGTGTAGAAAGCCCGAGCGACGGCGTATTCCTACGCTCATGGCAGTTCGAGGGTCTCGGTCAGGCGTCGAGGGATCGATGACGACACGACGCGCGCCGGGCACGAAAGGGCGAGCGGTGACGGATGCCGGTCTGCCGGCGGCGGGGCGTCCGTCCTTCGTCGTACGGATGTCGCAGTGGACGCTAGCACTCGTCGCCCCCCGCGTGCTCAACGTAAGAAGCGTCGCTCACGGCCATTCCCACCAATTCCTCGCCCCACGCCGGCGACCAGCGGAGCCAAGCCCATTCTGCCGCCTGGAGCAACTCCGCCTTCGCTGATAGTACAATTCGCATCCGCCTTGATATGGCTGTTCCATGCAAGCTTTCGCTTGCGAACGCGAGAGCCGCGGCGTTCCGAGCGGTAGTGAATGTGTCGTACCGAGTAAACCCGGCCGCGCGGAAAACTTCCTGCAACCCTCGCGCTGAGAATATCTGCAAGTGGCGTGGGGGTTCGAGACCCCTCCATCCAGCACCATAGCGTCGGTGGAGCCAACTTCCGGCATTCGGTGTTGCGATGACCACGACCCCACCAGGGCGGAGTAGTTCCCGTGATCGAGCGACCGCCGCCAAAGGATCCGCGAGGTGTTCAAGGACGTGGAAAATTACTATTGCGTCGAATCCGTCGATTCCCTCGTCCGCGATGTCGCCGATTGTCCCTATGTGCACGTCGCCGCCAGTGACTCGCCTCGCGACCTCGACCGCAGCTTGGTCGACATCACACCCGGTACCCGACCAACCCGCGAGCGAGAGGCGGGCGAGGCGACTTCCGTCGCCGCAACCGACATCCAACACACGCCCCGGTCTTTGCCCGTCAAGGTAGGCCACTGCGCCGCGTTCTTCGTCGGCATGCCACGGCAGCCGGGAGCGGAGGTTCCGCCTTACCGAGGATCCGCTGACACGTTGATCCTTCTCAGTATGGGTGTAATAGTTGGCGTAGAGGCGCGGCAGAACACTCGGGGCGGGCTGGGGGTCCAGCCACAGCCCCTCACAGCAGGCGCACTGTCGGAACTTCCACGAACCGTCGGTATCAAACCAGCGATCCTTGACACCGGTATGGCGCACCTCACCAAAGGTGTGCCCGCAGGCCGGGCACGCGTCCACCGAGATCGTTGAGGTCGTGAACTCCTCATCCCTCATGCATCAGCCACTCTCTGCGAGACCTTCGCCCTCGCCGCGAATTCTAAGAATGACGACAGATCATTCGACGACAAGAGAGGTACAGCGCTTCTCACGAGGCTCTCCGGCCACTCCCACCACTTGATCTCGAGGAGCCGATCCACCATTGCATCGTCGAACCTGCGCTTTACTTCAACCGCGGGGTTTCCCACCACGACTGCGTAGGGCCTCACGTCCCTCGTCACGACAGCGCGAGCACCAACTACTGCTCCATCACCGATCGTCACTCCCGACAGGATCATGGCAGCTCGGCCAATCCAGACGTCGTTGCCGATTCGCACCGGGCCGCGGCTGCGAGGCATTCCGTCTTCCAGTGCACCGGCGAGGCCGAAGACGATTCGGAAGGGAAAAGTCGATACCCAATGCGTGTTGTGATCTCCGCCGGGCAAAATCTCCACGTCACCTGAGATGGAGCAATAGTCTCCGATGTGTACCGGCTCAATGTCACCGCTGTACCGGACGACGCGAGGACGCCGAACGTAGGTATGTGGCCCGACTGTCAGGAATGGATCAGGAGGAGTTCTCCTTACGAGATGGTGCCAGGTGCGACGGAATCGATCGTACAATCGCATCTCTCGACCCGTTCTCATCTAGCTACCACTGATTCTCTCGCTCCCTCGCGTAACCGCTCTAATCAGCGTCCCGACATCCCGACGCGACCAGACAGGCGGGAGCAGGTTCGCCCCAACACGTACCACCCGAGGCAGGTCACTCGCGGACGCTCCACTGCGCGAATCGCCGACTCCTCGGGGTGTCGCACTGAATCTGTCGCTGGGAGAATGCCCACGACCGCGGAGGACCCCATTTCGACAAGAACCTCCTCGCGTTGGTCCATGCGGGCATTTGTCATATAAGCTGCCGGCTGTGGGCTTTTCTTCCGTGAGCCGATCGCCTCATAGGGTAGTCGCCTTTTATCTTCCGCAATTCTACCCGATCCCCGAAAACGACCGGTGGTGGGGACCGGGTTACACCGAGTGGAGGGCAGTCACGCGTGCGCGCCCGCTCTTTCCTGGCCACCGCCAGCCACGGTTCCCGACCGAGCTCGGCTATTATGATCTTCGCGTCCCGGAGACACGGTCTGCCCAAGCGGAACTCGCTCGGGACCACGGAATCGAGGGCTTCTGCTACTGGCACTACTGGCTGGGACACAGAAAGAGGCTCCTCGAACGGCCCTTCGATGAAGTGCTTTCATCACGCGAGCCGGACTTTCCGTTTTGTCTGGCCTGGGCTAATCACGATTGGTATGACAAGAGTTCCCGAGGGTGGAAGCTCCTCGTTCAGCAGCAGTATCCCGGTGTGCGAGACGAGGCAGACCACTTTCACGCCGTCGAGGCAGCATTCCACGACCCCCGTTACATCACCATCGACGGGCGGCCGGTGTTCTTGATCTTCCAGCCCGATATGATTCCTGACCCAAAGCGTTTTACTGACCACTGGCGTCAGCTTGCCGAAAGGTCCGGATTGCCAGGCCTGTTTTTCATCGGACGATCCCGCGATTCTGATCTCGATATGGGCCGGCACGGCCTTGACGCACTGCAACCCGGTCAGCGCCTACCCTTTGCTAAGCGGGCACGTCTCAAGGGGCAACGGGCAAATCCTGAATTCATCCTCAGCGCGGCGAACCATTGGGCGAGTCGGCGGCTTGGAGTCGTCGAAGTGCAATCATACCGAAGGTGGGCCCGCTTCCTACCTCACCTGAACGACACTGGATATTCCTTTCCTGTCGTGTACTCGAACTGGGATTCCACGCCGCGGTGGGGGAGACTGGGTTCGGTCATGGTCGGGGACACCCCCGCGGCCTTTCGCGAGCAGCTGGCACATGCTTTCGGACTTGTCGCCGACCGCAGTGGCGACCACCGGCTCGTTTTCGTGAAGTCATGGAATGAGTGGGCCGAGGGCAACTACCTCGAGCCGGACCTCCACGGCGGCCGGTCCCTTCTTGAGGCGCTTCGGTCCACCGTGGCGGAGTCGTCGCAGATCCGGCCCGCATCGCTCCCGTAGCGGTCTACGCGCGAAGAGGCCGACCGCGTTCGGTCCTGAGACCCAGCGTGCTCGCTCGGAGCCCGCTGTCCAGCAGGGTGTGTGCACCGATCCTTGCCCCGCAGCCTTCTTCGATCCGATCATCACCGCTGTGAAGACTGCGTCCCGGGGCCGCCCGCGCCGTCGGGATTCGCACGCGGACCGTCGTGGCGACGAGGATTGTGCCGTGACCTACCGCGTCACCGCCACATCGCGTCGTCGCCAGGGGCGACAGATATCCCGGACAG
>JADDQX010000093.1:7113-8903 GCA_016781115.1 Actinomycetota bacterium
ATGGCGACAAAACCATCCAACAGCACTGACGGACACTTTCGAGCTCGAACATTGGGAGGGTGGTACTTTTCCACGATTCTCCTCCTACTCCTCGGTGCGGTATTCCCCGTAATTTTCACCCGACTCGACCCGACGACAATCCTCAGGATACCGGTTCTGCTGTCGCTGGTCGTCAGTGGCTGGGCGGCAATCCGACTCGTTGCGATTCTCTCTGCAGGAGTAGCGTCCCTCGTCCAAGCAACGTTCTGGGTGTTCGTCTACGTCTGGTTTGGACTAGCGGCAATAGCACAGACTGCCTCACAGCGCTTCCCGATTGCCGATCAATCGTTCTCTGAGGAAGCCCAGGTCAAGGCCCTCCTCGCGGTCATGGTCGGCTTGGCAGCGTACGAACTCGGCCGGGTCTCACATCGCCTCGCTGGCCCATCGCATCTCGCTCCCCGACTTGGACCGAGACAGATATCTCTTGAGCGCCTTTGGGTGATCGCCGGGGTGGGAGCTGCGGGAACACTGTTCGCGTTGGAAACGTACGGACTCGGCGTCCTATACAGTTCGCGGTACACAGCTGCGCAAGCGGTGTACGGGCAACCTTCGCCCGGCCTGCGCCTCGATGAAATTGGCAACAAGGCGGTGGGTCTCTTGCAGGCAACGTTTATCTGGGCGCCAGCATTTCTCGCGCTCTACCTGCTTGTAACTCTCCTGCGAACACCGAGGACGCGCTCACAGGAGCGCACTCGCCGGTTCGTCTCCTCGGCGCGTGGGCGGATGCTGTTGGTCGGCCTTGGCGTTGCGAATATCCTCGTGAACAACCCGATTAGCAGTCCTCGCTACCGCTTCGGTGGCGCTGCGCTAGCGATGATTGCTGTCAGCTGGCCCCTCTTCAGTCCGCGTCGCTTCCGTCTCTGGACGTGCGGAATCATCGTCGCCGTGCTCTTCGCACTTCCTGTACTGGATATCTTTCGATACGACGAAAGGCGTATCCAGATCGTACCTCTCAAGGAACAGTTACTGACAAGCCCGGACTTCGGCATGTTCCAGCAGGAGGTGAACGCTCAGGTCTATGTCGAGGAACACGGATTCACTTTCGGAGAACAAGTGCTCGGAGTAGTCTTTGCCTACGTTCCCAGAGCGTTGTGGGAGGGAAAACCGCGCGATACGGGGAACTTGATCGTGAGGTCCGAGGCGATCAACGCTTCTGCCTCACTCTGGGCTACCGTTTTCGTTGATGGTGGTTTCATCGCTGTCGCACTGACCTTCCTCATGTACGGACGGTTAACGCGACTGTGGGAGGACCTGTACATTCGCAAGTGGAGGGATTCATCTTTTGTAGCGGCGAGCGTGCCACTCTATGCCGGCTTTCAGATTATTTTGCTCCGAGGGGACCTGCAGCCAGCGGTAGGTCAGCTTGCGCCCCTCCTGCTCATGCTCTTGTTCGTCTCACGGGTTCACCGAAGTCGGGTACAGCCGCCGGGCGGTGAGCCTGTTCCTAACGCTGTGCGCGTGTAAGGAAGTTTCATACCGGGGACCGGCTCGAGGACGCGTTGCCGCTCACGAGAGGCTCCCCGTTCGCGGCGCCCTCATCGGGTGGCCCTGGAGATCGGCGTCCCCGGCATGTCGGAACGGCGTTCCGACTTGGAAAGGCCTGGTGGCGCGTCGCTCCTCGGTACAACCCACCCCCGCGGAACTTCACGCCACCGCAGCCGGCGCAGGCCGCGGTCCCGAGCTGCGTCGCCTCGCATTCCGAGACTGCGCGAATCCTTGGGCCGGGGCGTTAGGCGAGCGTCGGTCGCGGC